>NZ_JBJPHW010000017.1:0-68822 GCF_053471285.1 Phreatobacter aquiterrae
GCAATCGCTGTCGTAGGCGTGGCTCCGATCCTCAGGGCCATCAGAGCATGAACCGCTCGCCCGTTCTCTAGCAAACCGGCGAGCCCGCGGAACCCAGGCGCTGAACGTTCCCACACAGCCTCGGGCCCAAGGCGGACATCTGGAACGTCCGCATGCGGGGGGCAGGCTACGACCAGAGTTTTGACTACGTTGCGTCGTGGGCAAATATCTGTTCGAAGATCTCTGCCCCGTCAGTGAGCAGTGCATTCAGGGCGCCGGCATCGAGAGCCTCGACGAGCGTTAGCCTGTCAAAGCCATGATCGTGGGACCGCAGCTGCTTTTCGCCGGTCTGGATACTCGTTGCGCCGGCATCGGAGTGAAGCAGCGATGCCGCGACGATGCGGTCGCGGGCGACGATCTCGGGCAGCTGAATCGGAGCGACGGTGAGGCCATCATCGGCGAGGAAGGGGGCGACAACCGTGCCATGCCCGCAGCCCTCGCTGGCTTCAACGCGGCCGCCTCCACGTCGGAAGTTGGTCAGCATGGGCATGATGCGCCGCGACCAAGGCGTCGGGTCGTTGAGGCGCGCCAGATAGGCAGGGCTCGCCATCACTTCCGCGTTGTCCAGCGCGTAAAGGATGAAGAAGCGCCGGGACTGGGTGCTGATGCTTTTGAACAGCCGCACCTTGCGGAATCCCGGAACGGCGAGCCGCTCCTGAGCGTGCTCGCGCGTCATCCAGTGCAGGTAGTCCGTCTCGTGCTCTGGCGGAACGTCGCTCCAGATCGCGAGAAAGCCCTGGCCCATCATCATCGTGCGCTTCCCGCCAGGTGAACGGCCGCCTCCAGGGCGGCGACATAACCGTAAGGACCTAAACCGCAGATCACGGCGGTCGCGGCAGTCGACGTGATGGAGTGGCGGTGCAACTCGTCGCGCGCGTGGATGTTCGACACGTGCAGCTCGATGATCGGTTTGCCAAGGGCCTTCATCGCGTCGATCAGCGCCACCGAGCGGAACGAATATGCGGCCGGATTGATGATCAGCGCATCGGCGGCGTCGCGCGCCTCCTGGATCCAGTCGACGAGGACGCCCTCGTGGTTCGACTGGCGGAAGGTCAGGGCCACGCCGCGTTCGCGGGCCAGCGCTTCGCAGGTCGCCTCGATCTCCGCCAGCGTTGTGTGGCCGTAGATGTGCGGCTCGCGGGTGCCGAGCAGGTTGAGGTTTGGCCCGTTGAGGATGGTGATGCGGAGCGTCATTTGACCGGTCCTGGCAGATGTTGGACGGCGCTGCCGCCGTCGCGCGGGTGCTAGCCCTGGTAGCCGAGCAGCCGGGGGAGCCACAGGACGAGGGACGGAAAGTAGGTGATGAGGGCGAGCGCGCCGATCATCGCCCACAGGAAGGGCATGGTCTCGCGCACGAGATCGCGCAGCGGCACGTCGGCGATCCGCTTCATGATGAAGAGCAGCAGGCCGTAGGGCGGCGTGATGAGCCCGAGCATGATGTTGATGACGACCACAACGCCAAAATGCACCATGTCGATACCGAGCGCCTTGGCGGTCGGTATCAGCACCGGGATGATGATCAGCAGGATCGTCGTACCTTCAAGCAGGCATCCGAGGATCAGCAGCAGCACGTTGACGATGATCAGGAAGGCGAGGGGCGACAGGTCCCAACTCGTCAGGAGAACCCTCAGGGCATTGGGGATGTTCTCGATGGTGACGACGTAGTTGAACACCAGTGCGCCGGCGATGAGCATGCCGATCGATGCGGTGGTGCGGGCGCTGTAGGCCAGCGACCGGTAGAGATCGGGGAAGCTGACGCTGCGATAGAGAACGACAGAGATTGCAAGTGCATAGGCGGCCGCCACGGCAGCAGCCTCGGTGGGCGTGGTGGCGCCGCCATAGATGCCGCCCAGCAGGACCACCGGCATCAGAATGACAGGAAGAGCCCGCCAGGTGATGCCGGGCAGCGCGCGCACCGGCACCGGCGCCTCGACGGGAAAGTTCCGCCGCCGGGCCGCCGTGGCCACGATACCCATCTGGGTCAGGCCGAGGAGGATGCCGGGAACGACGCCGCCGAGGAAGAGGAAGCCGATGGAGGCGTCGGAGACGAGGGCATAGAGCACCATCGGAATCGATGGCGGGATGATTGGCCCGATCACGGAGGAGGCGGCTGTGAGGGCCGCGGCGAAGGCAGGCGGATACTTGCCGTCCTTCGTCATCATCGCCTGCATCATCCGGCCGGTGCCCGCGGCATCCGCGATGGCTGAGCCCGACATGCCGGCAAAGATGACGCTCTGGACGACGTTCACCTGAGCGAGGCCGCCGCGGAAACGCCCGACCAGCGCATCGCAGAACTTCAGCAGCCGCCCCGTCATCGAGCCGATGTTCATCAGCTCCGCTGCCAGGATGAACAGAGGGACGGCCAGGATCACGTAGTTGGTGTACATGCCGTTGAGCAACTGCTCGGCGGCGATACTGAGGTCCTGGCCGGCGACGAGCAGGTAGAGGATCGAGCCGGCGATCATGGCGTGGCCGATCGGAAGGCCGAACAGCGACAGCGCGACAATCATGCCCACCGCGCACTGGAAGGCGACGCTCATATGCCCGACCCGATCTTCGTCGGGTTGTCATCCTCCGGTTCGTTGCCGCGCAGGGCGGCGAAGCCGAGCCAGAGGTAGCGGATGATCGCGGCGACGGCGAAGACGATGTAGATCGCGTAGACCCAGGAGAAGGGCAGCTTCATGTAGGCCGTACGCTCGACCTTCATGAAGGTCACATAGTCGACCATGGCCGGCAGCGCCGTACCGTAGAGAGCCACGACGGCAAGCGCGGTGACGACGCCCATCACCCGCCTCATGCGCCGGCCGGCCGCCGCATGGAGCAGGTCGAAGCGGATCTCCTCGCGTTCGGTCAATACGAAGGCCGCGCCCCACAGGACCAGCCAGAGCCAGAGGATGACACTGATCTCGTGGGTCCAGCCGATCGGCAGGTTCAGGAGATAGCGGAAGACGATCTGGATGAGGAAGGCGGCGAACATCGCCGCCAGCATCAGAACGGCGACGTTCTCCGCGCGCCGCGCGAGCCAGGGCGCCCCTGTATCGATGATGGACTTCACGAGGACAGCGCCTCCTGGCCGCGCGGAGCGGTTGGGGGGAGAAGGCCGCGGCACGCCGCGTCAGAGTGCGTTGATCTTCTCCAGCATTCCCGGAATCCAGGACTTCGCGAGATCGGAGGCGAGATATTTCTTCTGCGCGAAGTCCCGGAAGGCTGCGAGATCGGGCGTGTAGATGTCGAGACCCTGCTTCTTGAAGAAATCGACGAGCTCGGCCTCGCGCTTGAGATGCTCCGCCGTGCTCCAGTCGATGGCGGCATCGGCGGCGGCCTGGAAGGCGGCCTGCTGCTGCGCATTCATGGCGTTCCAGGCCCGGTTGGTGACGCACAGGAGATCGAAGCCGACAAGGTGCGAGGTCAGCACGATCTGTGACATCACCTCGAAGAACTTCATGTTCTGCACGTTCGGCAGGGGGTTGTCCTGTCCGTCGATCGCACCCGACTGGAGGCCGGTATAGACTTCCGCGTAGGCCATGGGAGTCGGATTGGCGCCGAGCGCCTGGCCGAGGAACTGCCAGGCGTCACCGCCCGGCATGCGCAGCTTGATGCCAGCCATGTCGGCCGGCGTGTTGATGCGCGTCCTCGGCTTCAGGCCGACCTGCCGGGCGCCGAAATAGGTCGGCCCGAGGATGCGGATATTCAGCCTGTCCTCGGCGATCTTCTTCAGGTCGCGGCCGACATCGCTGGCGAAGACGCGCTTCAGATGGTTGGAATCCTTGAACAGATAGGCGGAGGTGACGATCGACCAGGCCGGGATCTGGTTGGATATGTCCTGAGGGGCGATGTTGCCCATCTCCAGGTTGTTGCGCTGCATGGCGACGAGTTCGGTGCCCTGCCGGAACAGGGTGCCGCCATAGTAAGGCTGCAGCGTGAAATCGTTCTTGATGGCCTCGGCGAAGCGCTTGACCATCTCGGCGCGGATGTCCTGTTCGGAGAACACAGCGGAGAAGCGCAGATTGGGCTTGGCCTGGGCGAGCGCGCCCGTGGCGGAGCTGGCAAGGCCAGCAGTGGCGGCGCCAGCCATGAACAGTCGGCGATCGATGCTCATCATCATTCCTCCCTTGGCCCTCTTTCGGGGCTCGTCCCTCGCACTATCGCCTGTTCCCGATTTCGAAGCAACAGACAGTTCTCGTTTCATAGGAGAATATCGGATTCCTCATACGCTAGCCGTGATCGGTCGTTCGTGGAATCGTCGATGGTGCAAGATGCCGCTTCTGGGCGGCGATGCGGAACGGCGCGTTGAAGGCTCCATAGCCGGCATAACCCCGGCGCTCCACGACCTCGAAGAAGAAGCCGTCGTCGCCTGTGCGACCGTAGATCTGCAGGAACTCGCCGCTGGCGTCGCGGTCATACAGGATGCCGGCGGACTGCAGCGCCGTGATGTCCGCGGCGGGAAGGCCGAAGCGCGCGGCGAGGTCGGCGTAGTAGTTGGGCGAGACGCGCAGGGGCTCGAAGCCGTTGGCGGCGAGCGCCTCGGCCGTGCGCCTGAGGTCGCGGGTGGCGAAGGCAATGTGCTGGATGCCGGCGCCGAAGAGTTCGCTGACGAAATGGCCGGCCAGCGTCCGTCGGTTTTCTGCGCCATTCAGCGTCAGCCGCAAGCCGCCAGTGTCATTCTCGATCACCTGACTGCGCACGAGGCCGCCCGGATCGACGACATCGACCATGGGCAGTTTCCTGACGTCAAACAGCGAGGTGTAGAAGAGGAGCGACGTCAGGAGCTCGTCGACGAACATGGTCTGGGCGACATGATCGATGCGCTCGAGGCCTGCGTCAGCCGAGCGGGCGTCGTCCGCCACATTGACGAACTCGTGCTCCCAGAGGCGCACGAGTTCGGCGGAGCGGTCGACGAAGTAGATCACACTGCCGCCGATGCCACGGATGCCCGGCAGGCGGATGTCGCCGGGGTGCGGATCCTGTGCGAAGGGCTCGGCGCCGAGCGCCACGGCGCGGGCGAGCGTCGCCTGCGCGTCGTCGACCTGCAGACCGATGGCATAGGCGGCCGTGCCGTGGGCGAGAAAGGCGGAGCGCGCCTGCCCCTGCTGCTCGGTGTTGACGACGAGGTTGATCTGCCCTTGCCGGTAGAGATCGACCGACTTGGAACGGTGCCGCCCGGCCTTGCGGAAGCCGAGAGTGTGCAGCGTCGTCGCAAGGCCCTCTGCGCGGCGCTCGTCGGCCGCGAACTCGACGAACTCGACCCCATGCACGACGGAACGATCCGGCAGGGGACGCGCAGGCGTCCGGCCCGTCGGACTCTCCCGCGACACCTGGTCCATCAGGTGGACGAGCGAGCGGTGGCCGTCCTTGGCGACGATGCGGGCGGACCCGCCACGGAACTGGTCGTTGAAGATCTCCAGCGAGAGGTAGCCGTCGTATCCGGTGGCGTAGATCGCCCTGACGAAATCCTTCACCGGCAGGTCGCCCTCTCCCGGCATGTTGCGCAGGTGTCGGCTCCAGTGCAGCAGGTCCATGTGGATCAATGGCGCGTCGGCGAGCTGGACGATGAAGATGCGGTCGCCCGGGATGGAGCGGATCGTCTCCGAATCGATGCCCTTCGCCAGTGTATGAAAGCTGTCGAGGACGAGGCCGACAGCCGGGTGATCGGCGCGCCGCACGATCTCCCAGGCGTCGCGATGGTCGCTGACGTGGCGGCCCCAGCACAGCGCCTCGTAGCCGACCCTGAGGCCGCGCCTCGCCGCCCGCTCACCGAGCTCGCGGAAGTCGGCCGCCGCCCTGTCGACACCCCCGAGGGCCTGCGGCGACACGCTGGAGCAGATCAGCATCAGCTCCGCCCCCAGTTCCTGCATCAGGTCGAACTTGCGCTCGGCCCGGTCGAAGGCGGCCGTGCGGTAGGGCTCAGGCAGGGTCTCGAAGTCGCGGAACGGCTGGTAGAGCGTCAGCGCGAGGCCGTGATCCGCGATCATCCGGCGGACTGCAGAAGGCGTCTCGTCGGTCACGAGCAGGTCCTGCTCGAACAGTTCGAGCCCGTCGAAGCCGGCGGCGGCGATGGCCGCGATTTTCTCGGGCAGGGTGCCGCTGACCGACACCGTGGCGATGGAGGTGCGCATCAGGACGCCTCCTTCAGCTCGGCACCCGCCAGTTCGCGGCGCAGGGCTTCCGCGTCGACGTCGTGCCCGGTGAAGATGCGGAAAGCGTCGATGCCCTGGAAAAGAAACAGCTCATAGCCGCTGAGGATATCGAGGCAGGCGTCGCGCGCGCGGGTCAGGAACTCGGTCCACTGCGGGGTATAGACGGCATCGAAGGCCCAGCCGGCCCCTTCCAGCGCCATATCCGGAATGGCATTGCCACCGACGCCGGCCATGCCGAGGGGCGTCGCGTTGACGATGCCGTCGGCATGTTCGGCGGCATCCGTCACGGTTTCGGAGATCACGATGCGGGTTCCCTGTGCGCGTGGCGCGAGCGCGGCGGCAAGCGCCTCCGCCTTGCCACGGTCGGCATCGCAGAGCCTGAGTTCGCTTGCCCCCAACGCGACAAGGGCGAAGGCGATAGCCTTGCCGACACCGCCGGCGCCCGCCACGGCGACAATGCCGGGCGATGCATCGGCGAAACGATGGCGGAAGGCCGAGGCAAAGCCCGTGCTGTCGGTATTCGCGCCCTCGGGTCCGTTCGCCTCGAAAACCACCGTGTTGCAGGCGCCGAGAGCCACGAGGTCAGGGTCGGGTGTCGCCAATCGCGACAGAACCGTCTCCTTGTAGGGATAGGTGACGTTGATGCCGCGAAAGCCGCCAGTGCGGCATTGATCGAAGACCGCGTCGAAGGCCTGGCCACGGGCGGGCGGTATGAGCAAGTCGTAGCTGACGTCGAGCCCGCAAAGGCGGCCGGCCAGACGGTGCAGGTCTGGCGACCGGGACGCCTGGATCTTGTCGCCAATCAGACCGAGCCGCACGTGCCGCATGAAGTCGCTCCGCCCTCATAGGGTTCGAGCGATCAGTCATACGCCATTTGATATGAGATTCAAGAAATCATCAGATATTAGGAAATCGCCCCCGTTGCGAGGGCGTGGTCGACGCCCCCTACGATGTGCCGCTCCAGCAGCGCGCAACCCTCGTCGGCGTCGCGACGCAGCGCGGCTTCCTTCATGGCGAGGTGTTCGGCGCTCGCGATGGCGCCGCGATAGCTCAGCGCGATCATCTGGTAGCGCAGGTAGCGCTCGAAGATGGCGGCATGGGCCTGCATCAGGATCTGCGAACCGCAGGCCGAGACGAGAGCCTGGTGGAACTGCCAGTCGTAGCGCTTCCACAGGTCAGTGTCGGTGCGATCGCCGCTGGCCATCCGCGCCTCCATCTGGGCGAGCTTGTGATGGGCGGCGATGACCCGCGCCTCCCATTCGAGATCGCCTTGAGCGAACGATTGCCGCAGGGCATGGCATTCGAGCAGTTGGCGAAGCGCGGCGATCTCGCGCAGGTTGGCCGCCGAGATCGGCACGACCTCGAAGCCGCGCTGGCCCTCCGCCACGACGAGCTTTTCCGAGACAAGGCGGTTCAACGTCTCGCGCAGCGTGCTGATGCTGGCGCCATAGTCGCGCCGGAGCGCATCGAGCCGCAGCTTGCGACCGGGCGCGAGATGGCCCGTGATGATGTCGGTGCGGATGCGCTTGTAGGCGCTCTCACCCGCCGAGAAGAACAGGTCGGCGCTCATGCGGCCACGCGGGTTTCCGGCAGCGCGTGACGCGCTTCAATAGCATCGACGCAGGCGCGAATATGGGTCGCAAGGATCGCCTTGGCCTCGGCGGTGCGCCGCTCGAGCGCGCAGGCGAGCAGGTCGGCATGCTCGCGTGCCGCCACCTCGCCGCGGAAGATGCCGACAACCATCTGGTAGCGGAGGTACTTGTCGTAGACGCCGGCATGGATGTCGAGCAGTTCGGCCGATCCGCAGGCCGACACAAGACTGTGGTGGAACTCCCAATCATAGCGCTTCCACTCCGCGGGGTCAGCCTCGACGCCTGCGAGAAGGCGCTGCTCGATCCGCGCCAGCTTGTGGTGGGCAGCGACCACCCTACCCTCCCATTCGAGGTCGCCCACCGTAAAGGACAGCGCGAGGGCATGGTGCTCAAGGAAGAGCCGCATCTCGGCGACCTCCCTGAGGTCCGGAACCGACACGGGCGCGACCTCGAAGCCCTTCTGCCCCTCGGCTGCGACGAGGCCCTCGGACGCCAGCCGGTTAAGGATCTCCCTGAGGGTGGAGACGCTGGTGCCGTACTCAGCGCGCAGGCGGTCGAGCTTCAGGCGCTGGCCGGGCTTCAGACGACCGAACAACACATCCCCACGGATCTGCCGATAGGCGGTGTCGGCAACGGAGGGGTGAACGTCGAGAGAGGCGATTGGCATGTTACCTGACCGGGCCGATCCTGGCCCACCAGAAAAGCTGGCGCAGCAGCATCTTGCAACTGACCATTGTGCGGGCAGCCCTGCATGACCCCTGCGAGCGTTTGGGACCGGTGAGTCGACGGTGTTCCCGCTGCCTCCTGATAGGCGCGGCGCGACCGAACCACCACACCGCTCCCGTCCTTCATTCTTCACAGACTGGCCTGCTGCCGGTTTCGTGGACACCGAGATTGGGTGTTTCATGAAGCCGGAGGTGGCAGATGCAACGACGGAAGTTTTCGCGGGAGTTCAAGGTTGAAGCGGTTCGGCTGATCAAGGAGCGGGGCGTATCGGCGGCTCAGGCAGCGCGCGATCTCGACGTGCACGAGAACGTGCTGCGCAAATGGGTGCGGGAGCTGGGGTCCGATCCCCCGTCGGACCCCGGTCCGGCGGGGGTTTGCTTTTTGGTCCCGCCGTCCCGCATTGCGGAACACTTTGGGCGTTCCCGCGTTTCCACATCATGGACACACCGTGGCGCGCGACAATTGTGAAGGCGCTGGCGGGTGCGACCCTCGCGCTCGCCATGGGCGCCTGTGCCTCCAACTACGCGACCCAGGGGCCGCTGACGTTCCATTCGAGGCTGCCGGCTACCTATGTCGCGAGTTGCGTGGAGAGCCTGTTCAACACCCGGCTGCCGATCGTCAGGCGCTCGCCGCTCATCGGCGGAACCCTCATCAAGGTCATGGATCTCACCGACCATACGATCGCGGCCGTCAGCGTGCTGACGGAAGAAGGCGGCACGCGCGCCTCCTTCGTCTCGGACCATGCCGACCGCGGCTGGTACGAGGCCCTGTTCCGCAAATGCGTGACGGCCCCCGGCCAGCCCTAGGCGCGGTTCATCACCGCATGATCGTGCGGCTCTGCTCGCGCATGAACTGCGGCAGGTAGAACGGGCCGAGCCCACCCTTCGAGCCCGTGCCCGAGCCTTTCCAGCCGCAGAAGGTCTGGATGCCCGGCCAGGCGCCGGTCGTCGCTCCGCTGGCGCGGTTGGCATAGAGAACGCCGGCCTCCGCGCGGTCGAGGAACAGGTCGAGTTCGGCATCGTCCTGCGTGTAAATCCCGGCCGTCAGCCCATAGGGCACGGCATTGCCGCGGCCGATCGCCTCCTCCAGGGACGTGAAGGTCCGCACTGTCAGGAGGGGCAGGAACAGTTCGTCCCTGTGCAGGGCGTGATCGTCGGCAAGCCCTGTCACGATCGTCGGCTCGACGTAGCTGCCCTTGTCGAACAGTCCACCCGACAGCACCCGCCCGCCATCGACCGCGCCCTGTGCCGCGCGCGCCGCCGCGACCGCCGCCTCGAAACGCCGGCGCGCCGCCGCGCTGATCAGCGGCCCCATGAAGACGTTCCTGTCGCAGGGATCGCCGATGCGGATGGCCGCGGCCTTCGCCTTCAGCGCGGCGAGAAAATCCGCGCTGATCGCCTCGTGGACGAAGACCACCGACCCGGCGGAGCACTTCTGCCCCTGCAGGCCGAAGGCCGAGCGCGCCATGCCGGCGGCCGCCGTCTCGATGTCGGCCGAGGCGGTGACATAGGTCGGGTTCTTGCCGCCCATCTCGGCCAGCACCGGCTTCGCATGGACGCCGCCGACGCCGAAGCCGCGCATGATCCCCATGCCCACCTGATGCGAGCCGGTGAAGGCGATGCCGTCGATGCCCGGATGGGCGACGATGGCGGCGCCCGTCGCGCCGTCGCCGCAGACGAGGTTGAACACCCCGTCGGGCAGGCCCGCCTCGGCGATGCAGTCGGCCAGAAGGCGGCCGGTCAGCCCCGCCATCGGGCTTGGCTTGAACACCACCGTGTTGCCGGCGAGCAGCGCCGAAATCGACATGCCGATGGACAGCGCCACGGGGAAGTTGAACGGCGCGATGACGCCGAAGACGCCGAAGGGCCGGAGCACGTCGCGCGTCTCCTCGCGCGGATTGGCGCGCTTCAGGTCGCGCTCGAAGCCGTGGTTGGCGATCAGTTCGTCGGCGTAGAACCGCACGAGGTCGATGGCCTCCTCCACCTCGCCGAGCGCCTCCATGCGCGACTTGCCGACCTCGATCAGGCAGGCGACCGCCATCTCGAAGCGGCGCTGCGTCATCACGTCGGCGACGCGGTGGCAGAGCGCGGCGCGCTTTTCCCAGCCGCAATGCCGCCAGCCGGCGCAGGCTGCGCGCGCCGCCCTGACCGCGCGGTCCAACGCGTCCGGCGAGGCCGCCCAGAAGGTGCCGAGGGCGATGTCGCGGTCGATCGGCGAGGTGACGGCAAAGGCCGCGCCTTCACGATCGTCCCGGCCGGCGATCCAGTTCGCCCGTTCGCGGCCGAGCATCTGAGCCTTCACCTCAGGGATCACCCGGTCGAGATGGGCGTGAACGCCGGAGAAGTCATCGGCGATGTTGGAATAGGACACGCGCGGCAGCGCATCCGGCGTCATGGTCGTGTCCTGCATCGTTCCTGTCCTTGCCACGCCGGCCAGCACCGGTCGCCGCCATCCACCCTGGACCCCTGCCCAGAGACGAGGGCGCCAGGCGGGCCGGCGAACATTTCCACCACGAGGACTGTTCCGTCCACCCCGGCGGGACGATCGGACGGGCCTTGCCCGCGAGCGGCCCGCCACGCCCTCCGCAGGGTATCGGCGAAGGGGAGCTTGATCATCCACGCGTTGAAATGTCGCGGTGCTGACTTGCGGCAGGTCAACCCAATGCAGATCGGATCAGGCAATGTCTTCCCACACATTGCATTGTGAAGGAGGTTGCGACCATGAGATTAATCGGCCACCTGCCGCTGCTAACCTATCCCGACGTGGTCTCTTTGCCAGCAACACATGCCGCCTTGCAGATGGCCGCGGCCATGAAGGTCGATGTCGACGCAACGATCTACAGCGTGGACTTGCCGACCTCGGGCACGTCCATCGCCGGTCTCGTCATCGGCATCTCCGACATGATCAGGAAGGTCGAGAACGACAGCCGCGATCACGCGGCGAGCCTGACCGCCGTCATGCAGCAGTTCGCCGAGGCGGAGGGTATCGGTCTGCAGCTTGAAACCTGCTCCGCGTCGCCCGCAGGAGCCAAGGAGGGGGCCGTCGAGAAGACACGCTACTGCGACATGGCCATCCTGCCGTGGGAACCGGACAACCTGACGGCGCGCGAGGTTGCCGAAGCGGTGATCTTCGGCTCCGGCCGTCCGACGCTCATCGTCCCGGCGGGTCATCAGGCGACGGACCTCCGCCATATTGCCATCGCATGGGACGGAAGCCGCGTCGCGGCACGCGCCCTCGCGGATGCCCGGCCCTTCCTGACGGAGCAAACCGAGATCACGGTGCTGACTGTCGACGACGAGAAGCGCCTCGAGCCCGGCATCGGAGAGCGTCTCGCCGAAGGCCTGAAGCGCCGCGGCAATCAGGCAAGGTGCCATGTCCTGTCGACGAAAGGCGAGCCGATCGCTCACGCACTGCAGGAGACCAGTCGCAGTCTCGGAGCCGGATTGCTGGTGATGGGCGGCTATGGCCACTCGCGGCTGAGAGACTTCGTCATGGGGGGTGCGACCCAGGGCGTCCTCGCCAATCTGACCCTTCCCGTCCTCATGTCCCACTAGGGTGCCGGCAGGATGGCGGCGCGAGGCTGCGCCAGCCGGCGTCACGCCGGCCAGCACTGGCCGCCACCATCCACCCGTAGCACCTGCCCAGAGACGAAGGCGCCGAGCGGTCCGGCGAAAACCTCCACCAGCCGCGCCACCTCGTCCACCGTGGCGATACGGTCGAGTGTGCCGTCTTCCACCATCCGCGCGGCGTCGACCGCACGGGTGCCGAGGAAGCGGCCGGTGCGGGTGTCGCCGGGCGCGATGCAGTTCACGGTGATGTCGTAGGAACGGAGCTGGTCGGCGAGGCATCGGGTGTAGTGCGTCACGCCGGCCTTGGCGGTCGCATAGATCGCGCCGTTGGTGCGCCCCTTGAAGGCGGCGATGGAGCCGAGTGTGACGATGCGGCCCGAGCGCCGCGCCATCATGCCCCTCGCCACCGCCTGACAGGTGAGGATGGTGGAGAGGAGGTTGCGCTCCAGCACCGCCCGCACATCGGCCTCGGCGATACCCACGGCATCGTTGGGATCGGGCTTGCCACCCCTGGCGGCGATGTCGCCTCCGGCGTTGTGGACGAGGATGCCGATCGGACCGAGGACCGCCTCCGTTTCGGCGACGACGCGATCGATCTGGTCCGACCGGGTCAGGTCGGCCAGCACCCTCACCGTCCTGACGCCATGCGTCGCCGCGACCTCCGCCCCCACCGCCGTGAGCGTGGTGCCCTCGCCATACTCGGCCGGACCGTCCTCGCGCATGCCGTGGATGGCGACGTCGGCGCCCATCGCCGCCAGCCTCTCCGCGAAGGCTCGGCCGAGCCCGCGCCCGGCCCCCGTCACCAGGGCAACCTTGCCGGCCAGCGGCCGGTCCTTCGATGTGGCGTTCATGTGCTGTTGTCTCCCCGGCGACACTCCGCCGACGCCTTGCGCGTTTGGCAAGGCCGCCGGTCGATGGATCGGCCTGCGGCGGCCGCTTGCCGCAGCGGTCCTCCCGCGGATCGACTATGATCGGGGGCAGGCGAATCGGGACACGGCATGGACAGCGCAGCGGCGGCCCGCGACATCGAGGCGAAGATCCGCGACCTCGTGATCTTCATCACCGGCGAGGAAGACCTCGCCGTCGAGACAGCCTCGCCGCTCGTCGGCGAGGGCGCTCTGGTGGATTCGCAGGGGCTGCTCGAGATGATGCTGGCGCTGGAGGAGTTCGCGCAGGAGCGCTTCGGCAAGGCCTTCGACTGGATGAACGACGCCGCCTTCTCGTCCTCCCGCTCACCGTTCCGCACCGTCGGCACGCTCGCCGCCTACATGGCCGGGCAGATGGCGGACGGCGCGTGAGGCGCGCCCTGCTCGTCACCGGCGCCAGCCGCGGCCTCGGCCGCGCCATCGCCGAGCGCGCCTTGACGGCCGGCTATGAAGTCATCGGCCTTGCCCGCACGGCCGCCGAGGCGCCCTTTCCCATCCATCCCTGCGATGTCGCCGATGCCGCGGCGGTAAAGGCGGTTGCCGCCGCCCTGCCGCGCGACCTCCCCCTCTGGGGCGTCGTCAATGCAGCCGGCATCGCCTCGATGAACCTCGCGCTGATGACACCGCCGGCCACCGTCCAGCGGGTCATCGCCACCAACCTGATGGGCGCGATCCATGTCTCCCAGGCCTTCGCGCCGGCGCTGGTGCGGGCCAAGGGTGGACGGATCATTCACTTCTCGACCATCGCCGTGCCGCTGGGTCTTGCAGGCGAAGCCGTCTATGTCGCCTCCAAGGCCGGCGTCGAGGGCTTCTCCCGCACCTTCGCCCGGGAGGTCGCCGGCTTCGGCGTCACCGTGAACTGCGTCGCGCCGGGACCGATCGACACCGACCTGATCGCCAAGGTGCCGGCGGACGCCATTGACCGCATCGTCCGGCGGCAGGTGGTCCAGCGCAAGGGCACCCCCGACGACGTGTGGAACGCCGTCGCCTTCCTGCTCTCGGACGAGGCCGCGATGATCTCCGGCCAGGTCCTCAACATCGGCGGGGCCTGATGGCCGGCCTTGTCGACGAGATCCTCGCGCGCCAGAGCGACCCGACCCGGCCCTTCCTGATCTCGGCGGAAGGCGATCTCGCCTTCGCCGACATCGTCGCAGCCAAGGGCCCCGACCTCTCGGCCATCTCAGCCGGCGACGTCGTCGCTCTCGTCGGCGATTTCGAGCCGGGCAGCGTCGCGACCCTGCTGCGCCTCATCGACATCAGCGCCATCATCGTGCCGCTGACCCGCCAGACCGCCGCCGACCACGCCTACTTTCACGAGGCGGCGCATGTGAACGCCGTGATCGACGCTGGAGCCGTGACGCGCGATCCGCCGCAGGGCCTCGGCCATCCGATGCTGGCGGCGCTGCGCGCCCGCGGCCATGCCGGCCTCGTGCTGTTCTCCTCCGGCACGACGGGGCGGCCTAAGGCGATCCTGCACGACTTCGACCCCTTCCTCGCCCGCTTCCGCACGCCGCGCGAAGCGCTGGTGACCATGAGCTTCCTGATGTTCGACCACATCGGCGGCATCAACACGCTGCTCCACACGCTGTTCAACAATGGTCGCATCGTCGTGCCGTCGCGGCGCACCGCCGAGGCGGTCATCGCCGAGATCGCCGAACGCGGCGTCGAACTGCTGCCGACGACGCCCACCTTCCTGCGCATGGCTCTGATGAGCGGCATGCTGCCGCGCCTCGCCGATACCCGCCTGCGCGTCGTCACCTACGGCACCGAGCGCATGGACGAGCCGACGCTTCTCCGGCTTTGCGAGGCCCTGCCCGCCATCGACTTCCGCCAGACCTACGGCATGTCCGAACTCGGCATCCTCCGGGTGAAGTCGGAGGCGCGCGACAGCCTGTTCATGAAGGTCGGCGGCGAAGGCGTCGAGACGCGGGTGCGCCCCGACAATGTGCTGGAGATCCGCGCCGCCAACCGCATGGTCGGTTATCTCAACGCACCCTCCCCCTTCTCGGAGGACGGCTGGTACGACACCCGCGACGTGGTCGAGGTGAAGGGGGACCATGTCCGCGTCACCGGCCGCACCAGCGACGTCATCAATGTCGGCGGCCAGAAGATCCTGCCCTCGGAGATCGAGCGCGCGGCGCTGCTCCACCCGGCCGTGGCGCTCGCCAAGGCCTGGGGCGGGAGGAACCCCATCACGGGCGAGCACATCGAGGTGGCCGTGCAGCTTCGCGACGGCGAGACCCTGACGCGCGAGGACATGATGCGCCACTTCCGGGCGCATCTGCCGCAGGGGCTTCACCCGCACCGGGTGCGCTTCGAGGCCATCGCGGTCGGCCACCGGTTCAAGAAGATGTAGAGGGGCGGCCAGACGCACTGCCGTCATGCACGGCGCAGTCAGAGGCGGTGGGGCGATGCCTTCGACGCCCCGCCCTCACGCCTGCTGATAGTTGAGCAGCAGCCCCGAGTTCTCCCACTCGGTCGAGACCAGCCGCCCGGTCGAGGACAGCGTGATGTAGGCGGTGCGCAGTTCCGGCCCGCCGAAGGCGATGTTGGTCACCCAGCGCTCGCCCGGCACCGGAATGTGCCTGAAATCACCCGTATCGGGCTCGATGACGGTGATGCCGCCGTTCACCAGCGTCGCCACGCAGACATTGCCGTCGGCATCCACCGCCAGCGAGTCGAAGCGGTTGTAGCCGCCGATGCCGGCGACGATCCGCCCGCCATGCGGCGAGGGGAAGGGATGGCGGCGAACCTCGCCCGGCCCCTCGAGATCGAAGGCCCAGAGCCGTGCCGTCTCCGTCTCGGCGACGTAGAGAACCGTGCCGTCCGGCGACAGGCCGATGCCGTTGGGCGTCACCATCGGATGCGCCAGCTCCTTGATGAAAGAGCCGTCGGCCCGGGCGTAATAGACGCCGCCGCGATCCATGTCGCGCGGCCGCGCCTTGCCGAGATCGGTGAAGTAGAAGCCGCCCTGGCCGTCGAAGACGATGTCGTTCGGACCCTTGAACGGGCAGGCCTCGGTGGCGGTGTAGAGCACCTCCAGCGCGCCGGTGACGAGGTCGAGCCGCTCGATCCGTCCGCCCGAATAGTCGTCCGCCTGACCGATCGGCAGGAGGCCGCGCGCATCGCCCGGCGGCGTCCATTTGAAACCGCCATTGTTGCAGATGTAGAGCTTGCCGTCCGGGCCGAGCGCGAGGCCGTTGGGGCCGCCGCCCTGCTGGCTGAGATAGGTGACGGCGCCATCGGGAGCGACCTTGGTCACCGTCCCGCGGCCGATCTCCACCAGCACGACCGACCCGTCGGCGAGGATGACCGGCCCCTCCGGGAAGAGCAGCCCCGAGGCCAGTTCCCTGAATTCCATGTCCATGTCGTTCCTCCCGATGCCGGCCCCTTGCGGGCTCTTCGACCCGCATCGCAGCGTGTCGTCGTGCATCAGACCATCAGTTGCGGCGCGAGGCGAGCCCCGGGCCGCAGGCCTGCCATCCGCGCCCGGCTCTGCGAAGGTCGGGTTGCATCGCGCCCCCCGTTCGGGCTTGATGCGCCCGTCCGACCCCTCACAGGACCGTCCATGGCCGTCGAGATCGAGCGCAAGTTCCTGGTCACCGGCGACGGCTGGCGGTCGGCGCCGCGCGTCCGTGCCATTGCCCAGGGCTACCTCGCCGCCTCGGGGCCGGCGTCGGTCCGCGTCCGCATCCAGGACGGCGCCGCGACGCTGACCATCAAGGGCGAGGCCGAGGGACCGGTGCGGGACGAGTTCGAATACGTCATCCCGCTGGCCGATGCCGAGGGCATGCTGCGCATCTGCCCGCAACCGCCCATCGTCAAGAAGAGGCACGAGATCGTCCATGCCGGCAAGCTCTGGCAGGTCGACCTGTTCGAGGGCGCCCTTGCCGGTCTGGTCATCGCCGAGATCGAACTGGACCATGCCGACGAGGTGATCGAGCTGCCGGAATGGGTCGGTCGGGAAGTGACCGCCGACGGGCGCTACCGCAATTCCTCGCTCATCCGCTCAGGCCTTGCGGGCCTTCCGCACGACGGCGAAAGGTTGAAGCGGAGCGTCGGCTGAGACGCCGCAACGGCCGGTCTGGTCGCGGCTGCGGACCGGTGCTAGAGCTTGGCCACGCCGCCTCTGGCCGCCCCGCATCGCCAGCGATCCCGAAAGAAGGCTCGGATGTCCGTCGTCACCAGCATCGAAGATCTCCGCATCCTCGCCCAGCGGCGCGTGCCGCGCATGTTCTACGACTACGCCGACTCCGGCGCCTGGACCGAGAGCACCTACCGGGCCAACACCACGGATTTTTCGAAGATCAAGCTGCGCCAGCGCGTTGCCGTCGACATGCGCAACCGCACGCTCGCCACCGAGATGATCGGCCTGCCGGTGTCGATGCCCGTGGCGCTTGCGCCGACCGGCCTCACCGGCATGCAGCATGCCGACGGCGAGATCCTCGCCGCACGCGCCGCGAACAAGGCCGGCATCCCCTTCACGCTGTCGACCATGAGCATCTGCTCGCTGGAGGACATCGCGGAAGCCACAGGCAAGCCCTTCTGGTTCCAGCTCTACGTGATGCGCGACCGCGAGTTCGCGGCGAACCTCATCGACCGGGCGAAGACGGCGGGCTGCTCGGCGCTCGTCCTGACCCTCGACCTGCAGATCCTCGGCCAGCGCCACAAGGACATCAAGAACGGCCTCTCAGCCCCGCCGAAACCGACCATCAGGAACCTCATCAACCTCGCCACCAAGCTGCGCTGGTGCCTTGCCATGCTGGGCACCAAGCGGCGCACCTTCGGCAACATCGTCGGCCACGCCAAGGGCGTCGACGACATGTCCTCGCTCTCCTCCTGGACCTCGGAACAGTTCGACCCGGCGCTCAACTGGGACGACGTGAAGTGGATCAAGGACCGCTGGGGCGGCAAGCTGATCCTGAAGGGCATTCTCGACGCCGAGGACGCCGAACTCGCCGCGCAGTCGGGCGCCGACGCGCTGATCGTCTCGAACCATGGCGGCCGCCAGCTCGACGGCGCCATGTCCTCCATCGAGGCCCTGCCCGGCATCGTCGCGGCGGTCGGCGACAAGATCGAGGTCCACATGGACGGCGGCATCCGCTCCGGCCAGGACGTCATCAAGGCGGTCGCTCTCGGCGCGAAGGGCACCTATATCGGCCGCGCCTTCCTCTATGGCCTCGGCGCCATGGGCGAGGAGGGCGTCACCATGGCCATCGAGATCATCCGCAAGGAGCTCGACATCACCATGGCGCTCTGCGGCCTGCGCGACATCCGGACGGTCGACGGCAACATCCTGGTGCGCTGACAGTCGCAGGTCAGCGACCGATGATGTCCGCCGGGTGATCGGGCCACAGCAGCGCCAGCCGCGAGGCGGTCGCCCATCGGCCCGACGCGAACTGGCGAACCTCGATGCCGACCCCCGCATCGGCGAGGGTGATGCGGTTCCAGCTGTTGATCTCGCCCCTCAGCCGGTCCGAGGTCGCCGTGCCCGCATGAACGATGAGAACATCGTCGGGCGCGAGCGTGGTCGCGGTGACCGCCGTCCGCTCGCCCGCGGCGGGGTTCCACAGGCTCGCGTGGCTGCGGTGACGATGACCGAGCAGAACGAGGCTCCGCGGCCGCGTCGCCAGCGTCGCAAGCAAGTCCTCGCCGCGCGTCACGAGGTCGTAGGCCCGGCCCGTATCGTTGCCGTAGGCGACCGGATGATGCGCCGCGACCATCAGCACGCGCGGATCGTGCCCGGCCGTCGCCACCGCGTCGATCTGCGCCGGCGCCAGGATGCCGCGCGACCAGTTGAGATAGGGGCCGAACGGCCGGGCGCTGTTGACTCCCTTGATCAGAACGGCCTCGTTTGACCATTCCGGCGCCAGCCCCGCCGTGACGAAGCGTCGCCACCGCCGGAACGGCGCGAGGAACATCTCCCACAGCGGGAACGAGACGATGTCGTGGTTGCCCGGCACGACGAGATAGGGGGCCGGCAGGCGGTCGAGGAAGTCACGGGCGGCGGTGAACTGTCGATAGCTCGCCGTCTGTGTGAGGTCGCCGCTGACCACGACGACGTCCGGTCTCGCGGCGGCAAGATCGGCGATCAGCGCGGCGACGATGTCCGGCACCTCGCGCCCGAAGTGGATGTCGGAGATGTGCGCGACCACCGTCATGGCGCTGCCCCCACGGCGGGCCTGTCGTCGATGACCGTCATGCCGCGGGGTCTGGCGGACGCGGCACGATGACCTTCAGCGCACCCGGCCTGACCTCGAAGCGCAGCGGCGTTTTCACCCGGCGGATCTCGCCGTCGTTCAGAATGGTGAGCCACTCCCGCTGGGTATCGATGGCAAGGACAGGCGTCTCGCAATAGCCGATGTCCGCATCGTGACGCGCCCGCCCGGCAAAGATCGAGGCTGCGAGGCGGAACAGCGTGAGATAGCCGCGCTCCCGCGCCGCATAAACCGCCAGCAGGCCGGCATCGAGCCTTTCGCGGAACGGGACGCGCGAGACGATCTCGGCCAGCGGGTTGACCGAGACGATGACGCCGCGCGTCTCCTCGGTCCAGGCGCTGCGGCCGTCGCGGATCGCGAGCTTGGCCGGCCTCAGCGTCATGGCCTTCATCCCGGTGCGCAGGAACGACAGCACGGTCGCCCCCATCCGTCCGCGCGCCTCCTCGCGATAGCGCTGCAGCTTGGCAAGCGGGCCGATGACGCTGGTGCACAGGAAGGCGTGGTCATTGACCATGCCGACATCGATGGAGCGTTGGTCGCCGGACGCAAGGGCTGCGATGGCCCGGGCCGGTTCGAGCGGAATGAGCAGGTCGCGGGCGAGCTGGTTCACGGTTCCCTGCGGCACGATGGCGAGCGCCGTCGCCGTGCCGGCAAAAGCTTCGGCGGCAGCCAGGATCGTCCCGTCGCCACCGAGGACGACGACGACGTCGGGAGTCTGCGCCTGGCAGGCGGCAATGGCCTCCTGCAGACGGCCACCGCGGGCCATGTAGATGTGCGGATAGATACCGAAGGCCGAGATCGCGGCGACGATCGCATCGACGGGCTGGCCGCCATTGCCGCCGAGCCCGGAACTCCTGTTAGCCAGCACGGCAACCGACGGTGTCGAGCCGAAGCCGAAGATGCCCTTATCGGCCATGTGGCTAGGTCCCCGGGGTGACGCGTCGACGCGGCACGCGGTCAAGACAACGGACAAGGCGACGAAGAGTTCCCGCAGGCCGATGAATGCCGGGTCATGGCGCCTCGTGCTTCAGGCAGGCGAACGGCACGGCGTGCGGCTATTGCCGCCACAAACAGGAAGGGCCGCCTCGTCGGCGGCCCCTGGCATTCCGGTGTTCGGAACGAGATCAGCGACGGCCGCTGCGGGATGCTGCCTTGGCGCGGGCCTCGGCATAGGCCGCGATCTCGCGATAGATCTGCTTCGGACGCGCCTTGGCGCGGGCCTCTTCTTCTTCGAGACGCTTCAGCTCGGCCTCTTCGGCCGCGATACGCTCGGCTTCCTTGCGGGCAGCCTCTTCGGCGGCGAAACGCTCGGCCTCTGCCCGGCGGATCGCTTCCTTGGCAGCTTCGCGTTCGGCGCGGGCTGCTGCGATGGCGAGACGCTCGGCCTGGCGCTTCTGGAACTCCGGATCATCCGGACCCGGGCGCGAACGGAACTTCTCCAACAATGCCTGCTTAGCCTTCTGGGCAGTCTCAAGGCGTTCGGACAGGCCGTTCTGGGTATGGATGGACAAAGGGCAGTGATCCTTGGTTCGTACGGTCGTGGTTCAGGGCGATTGAGGGCATCGCAGGCGGAAGGCACGCGCCGGAATACCGGAGGCCTCGCCGCGACTGCATCCGGGTACAGAAAGCGTTACCGGACGTCAACGTCAAACCACGGTCTCGTGACATATGGTTGACGCGCAGCTGCCATTCTCTCCGCGCCGGGCCGAAATCCCCGTTCGGCCGGGGCGTCCCTGCCTACAAGGCAGGGCTGCCCGGCCGCGCCAGCACCCGCACCAGGTCGCTGCGCACCGTTTCGATGTGGCGCACCAGGAAGGCGCCGGCCTCCGCGAACCGGCCGGCGCGGCACAGGCGCACGAGTTCGGCATGTTCCTGCTCGGCGATGCCCATGGCTGTGGTGTTGGACAGCTGGACGCGCGTGTAGCGGTCGCTCGTCTGCAGCAGGGCCGCGACGATGGACTGGGTACGGGGCTGGCGCGCCTTGGTGTAGAGCGCCATGTGGAACTCGGCGTTGATGACGCCCCACTGGCCGACGTCGCCGGCGGCGATCGCCTTCTCGAAGCGGGCCTGGATGGCATCGAGCGCGGCGAAATCCGTGTCCTCGAAGCGCGGGGCGGACTCGGCCAGCATGCGCGGCTCCAGCAGCGCGCGCAGGTCGAAGACGTCGTTGACCTCGTCCAGCGACAGCTCCGAGACGATCGCGCCCTTGTGCGGCACGATGCGCACGAAGCCCTCGGCCTCGAGCTGGAACAGCGCCTCGCGCACCGGGATGCGGCTCACCCCATAGGTGTCGGCCAGCGCATCCTGCCGGAGCTGCGTGCCCGCCAGATGGGTCCCGTCGAGAATGGCCTGCCGCAGCTTGTCGACGATCGCGGCGGACAGGGTGCGGTGCTTCAGCGGTGCGTTCATCCGATTCCATCCCGGGCAGCACATCGGACCATGAAATCCGACGATTGCCCATCCGTTCACCTCGCCAATGGCCCTCTCCCCGCCGCCGATCGCGCAGAAGGAAATTTCCTCAGGGGCATTGACTCCTGAATTGTATAAAATCTACGATCAAAAAATTCCAGAGGAAACACATCGGGGGTCCAACACCGATGAATGATCAGGCCATCGAAACCATCCGGGTCGCCGGCCCTGTCCAGGCGGTGCTCTCTGTGTCCGCCGGCCTGCTCGCGGTCGAGCGGCTGGCGATCATGACATTCATGTTCCTGCTGTCGGGGCTGATCCTCCTCAACGTCGTCACTCGCTACACCGGGATGCCGATCTACTGGGTCGACGAATCCTCGGTCTATTCCGTCGTCTGGCTCACCTTCATCGGCGCCTCCGCCATGACGCGCCTCAGGCTCGACTTCGCGGTCTCGATGCTCACCGAGCGCCTGTCCGAGCGCGGCCGGATGATCGCCAAGATGATCGCCACCGGCATGGTCGTCACCTTCGGCCTCTCCCTCATCGCCATGTGCTGGCTGTGGATGGACCCGGTCGGCATCGCCCGGGCCGGCTTCGACGCCCGCGAGTTCGCCGCCCAGTCGTTCAACTTCCTCTACACCGAGCGCACCCAGACGCTGAACTGGCCGACATGGGCGCTCTATCTGATCCTGCCCATCTTCGCCGTGTCGATGACCATCCACGGCCTCGCCAATCTGGTGGAGGACCTCGGCCTTGCCCCCCGCGTGCCGCCGAAGGGCTTCGTCCTCTCCGACATCGACGGAGTGAACTGATGATCACCTCCGCCGCCTTCATGATCGTCATGCTGGTCGGCGTGCCGATCGGCCTGTGCCTCTGCTTCGCCGGCATCGTCTACATCCTGGCCTCCGGCAATCCGCTGCTGTTCCAGTCCTATCCGCTGCAGATGTTCGGCGGCGTCGACAGCTACGGCCTCATCGCCATCCCGCTCTTCATCCTGATCGGCGAGATCATGAACGGCGGCGGCATCACCAAGCGCATCGTCGATCTCGCCATGGCGGTGATCGGCTCGGTGCGCGGCGGGCTCGCCTACGTCAACGTGCTCGCCAACATGTTCGTCGCCTCCATCCTCGGTTCGGCCACGGCCCAGGTCGCGATCATGTCGCAGATCATGGTCCCCGAAATGGAGAAGCAGGGCTACGACAAGACCTTCGCCGCCGGGCTGACGGCCTATGGCGGGATGCTCGGGCCGATCATCCCGCCCTCGGTGATGTTCGTCGTCTATTCGGTGATGGCGCAGGTGTCGGTGTCCGACATGCTGATCGCCGGCATCGTGCCCGGCGTCCTGCTGACTGGGCTGTTCTTCGTCATCATCGCCCTGATGGGCTACATCTACAACTATCCGAAAGCCGAGAAGCGCACCCCGCGTGAGCGCATCGCGACGATCCTCGACGCCGCGCCGACGCTCGCCATTCCCGTCGTTATCGTCGGCTCGATCCTCGGCGGCCTTGCCAATGCCACCGAATCCGCCGCGGTCGGCGCCGTCGCCGCAGCCCTCGTCGGCCGCTACTGGACGAAGCAGTTCTCCTTCGCGCGCCTGCCCGAGATGATGCTGCGCGCCGGCGTCTATTCCGCCATCGTGCTGTTCCTCGTCGCAGCCGCCGCCGTCTTCTCCTGGATCCTCATCTACGGGAAGGTGCCGCAGGAAACGGCGGCCTGGATCCAGACGGTGGCGAAGGACCCCGTCTCCTTCATGCTGCTGGTCAACGTGATCCTGCTCGTCATCGGCACGGTGATCGATGGCGTGCCCGGCCTGATCATGACGGTGCCGATCCTGCTGCCCATCGCCACCGAGGTCTATGGCATCGACCCCCGCCATTTCGGCGTCGTGGTGGTCATCAACCTGGTGCTCGGCCTGCTCTCGCCGCCGGTCGGCCTCTCCTTCTTCGTCGCCGCCGCCGTCACCGGGGCGAAGCCGGGGAAGATGTTCCTCGTCACCATGCCGTTCTTCGGCATCTCCTGCATCCTGCTGGTTTTGCTGTCGATCTATCCCTTCCTGTCGCTCGTCCTCCTGAAATGAATGCCTCCCTCCAACCCCAAAGGAGCATGCCCATGACCCTCTCCCGTCGTCACCTCATCGCCGCCGGCGCCACCCTGCCGCTCGCCGCCCCCTCACTGGCGCTGGCACAGGCGAAGGAATTCCGCCTCGGTATCCTCACCCCCGCCGGCCACCCCTGGAACCGCGCCGCGCTGAAGGTGGGCGAAGATCTCAAGGCCGCCACCAACGGCCGCCTGACCATGACGGTGTTCCACTCCGGCCAGCTCGGCAACGAGGCCGCCATGCTGCAGCAGATGCAGTCCGGCGCCCTCGACATGGGCTGGATCATGGCCGCCGAGCTCGGCTCGCGCGTGCCGACCATCGCCGCCATCACGGCGCCCTACGTGGTCGATTCCACCCCGAAGATCGCCAAGCTCGTCCGCCATCCGGTGGCGGCCAAGCTGTTCGAGGTGCTGCCGCGCGAGACCGGCACCATCGGCCTTGCCTGGGGCATCACCGGCATGCGCGCCATCTTCGCCGCGAAGGACATCACCAAGGTCGGCGACATCCGCGGCATGAAGCTGCGCATCAACCCGACCCCGGTCTATCGCGACTTCTATCAGTTGCTTGGCGCCGCGCCGACGCCGATCCCGACCCCGCAGGTCTTCGACGCCATGACCAACGGCCAGGTCGACGGTCTCGAGGCCGATCTCGAGTTCTCGTGGAACCAGCGTTTCGACAAGCCCTCCAAGTCGATCCTGCAGATGAACGCCGTCTTCATGCCGGTCATCGCCCTCGTCTCGGGCCGCGTCTGGCAGACGGTTTCGGCCGCAGACCGCGAGCTGATCACCAAGACCGTCAAGGCCGCCCTCGACACCCAGATCGACGAGCTCGCCGGCAACGAGCCGAAGCTCGTCGAGCAGTTCAAGGCGACCGGCATCCCCTTCCGCAACGCCAATCCGGCCGATGCGGCGGCGGTCGTCGCCGAGTTCGACAAGATCTGGCTGCCGAAGGCTCCGATCCTCGCCGACCTGCGCAAGGCCGGCGCCTCGCTCTGAGGTCGCCGCCGCCTTCGTCATGCCCGGGCTTGTCCCGGGCATCCACGACTTGCCGAAGCGCTGACACCTGAAGTCGTGGATCCCCGGGACAAGCCCGGGGATGACGACAGCGGGCGCAGCCCTTCACCTCCACCCCCCATCCCCGCCGGCGGCACTTCGCGCCGCCGCGCCATAATTGATCCTCTGGAGAAAGCCCCATGGCACCCCGCATTTCCTGGGAAGGCGTCTTCCCGGCCGTCACCACCCAGTTCCACGACGATCTCTCGCTCGACATCGAGTCCACCGCCAAGGTGATGGACAACCTGATCCGCGACGGCGTGTCGGGCCTGATCGTCTGCGGCTCGGTCGGAGAGAACACCTCGCTGGAGCGCAAGGAGAAGATCCAGATCATGGAGACGGCGAAGTCCGTCGCCGCCGGCCGCGTGCCCGTGCTCTGCGGCATCGCCGAGTTCACCACGGCCTTTGCGGTCGAGACGGCCAAGGAAGCCGCGCGCATCGGCATCGACGGCATCATGGTCATGCCGGCGCTGGTCTATTCGTCCAAGCCGCACGAGACGGCGCAGCATTTCCGCACGGTGGCCACCGCCACCGACCTGCCGGTGATGCTCTACAACAACCCGCCGATCTACAAGAACGACGTCACCCCGGACATCCTCGTCACGCTCGCCGACGTCGAGACCGTCGTCTGCTTCAAGGATAGCTCTGGCGACACCCGCCGCTTCATCGACACCCGCAACATGGTCGGCGACCGCTTCGTGCTCTTCGCCGGCCTCGATGACGTCATCGTCGAGAGCGTCGCCATGGGCGCGGTCGGCTGGGTGTCCGGCATGTCCAACGCCTTCCCGCGCGAGGGCGAGACGCTGTTCCGCCTCGCCAGGGCCGGCCGCTTCAAGGAGGCCATGCCGCTCTACGAGTGGTTCATGCCCCTCCTCCACCTCGACGCCCGCCCCGATCTCGTCCAGTGCATCAAGCTCTGCGAGAACCTCATGGGCCGCGGCACCGCGCTGACCCGTCCGCCGCGTCTCGCCCTGCTGCCGCACGAGAAGGCCGAGGTCGAGGCGATGGTGGCCAAGGCCCTCGCCAACCGGCCGAAGCTGCCCGAGGTCGGGCTGAAAGTCGCGGCCTGACGAACCTTTTTCCGCCGGTCCCTCCAAGGGCCGGCGGACCTTGTATGTACGTTAACGCAATCTTGTGTTGAAACATGCCCTGGTAGGTCAACTATCGGAATGGCATGGTCGATCCCGCACTCATATTCAGCCCACCGCGCTGGAGCCTCACGCGCTGGCTGGCGTCGACCCGCCAGGCGGTGCCCGACGACGTGCGCGCCGCTCTCGTCGCCAACCTCTACGGCACACTGCCGATCTTCCTCGGCGGCGCCGCCAACACCCTTGGCATCGCCCTGCTGATTGCCTGGTGGCGGCCGACGCCGGCCATCCTCGTCTGGTGCGCGCTCGAGATCATCGTCACCCTCGCCCGTCTAGGCTCCATGGCCTACGCCTACCGCGCGGCGGCCCAGGGACGCGACACGCTGACCGACGTCAACATCCTCCTCGCCGTCGCCTGGGGCTTCACCACGGGGCTCGGCGCCGGCATTGCGCTGGTCGGCGGCGACTGGTCGACGGCTATCGTCGTCTGCATCTCGGCGGCCGGCATGGTCGGCGGCATGTGCTTCCGCTACGTCTGCGCGCCGCGGCTCGCCACCGCCGTCATCGCCGGCGCGCTGTTGCCGGCGACGGCAGGCGCCCTGTTGTCCGGCAATGCGATCCTGCTCATTTCCGCCGTCCAGGCGCCGGCTCTCCTCTTCGCCATGAGCAAGGCCGCCTTCCAGCTCCACCGCCTGCTGGTCGCCACCATGATGGCCGAGCGTGAACACAAGCACCGCGCCGGCCACGACCCCCTGACCGGCCTCGTCAACCGCACCGGCCTTGCCCGCGAGTTCGACCATCGGCTGGCGGCCGCCGGAACCGGAACCGGCGCCTTCGCGCTGCTCTACCTCGACCTCGACGGTTTCAAGGCCGTCAACGACACCCACGGCCATCTCGTCGGCGACCGTGTGCTCTGCATGGTCGCCGATCGCCTGCGCGCGACGCTCGAACCGGGCGACCTCGCCGCACGGCTCGGCGGCGACGAATTCGTCGTCCTGGCCGCGACCGCCGACGAGGCTCGGCTCGGGGAGATCGCCTCCCGCCTCCTGACGGTCATCACCGCCCCCTATCCGCTGGCCGATACCCAGGCCGCCGAGATCGGGGTCAGCATCGGCATCGCCTGCGCCCCGCAGGACGGTAGCGATTTCGTCGCGCTGATGACCCGCGCCGATGCGGCCCTCTATGTCGCCAAGGCGCGCGGCAAGGCACGCTATGCGCTCGCCTCCGAGGTCGACGAAGCCGCCCATCGCCAGTGGGACGCCATGCGCCACCACTCCGCCGAGGAGCGGGACACCTCCCGCCTCGCCGCCCTGTAGGAACGGCGGCCGGCATCGACGGCCCGCGCAGGTCTCGGCCCGCGCCACCGTTGCGCCGGGCGCGCCGCCGCCTCATACCTGAGCCATCGACGCCTTTGGGAACCGCGCCATGTCCCGCTTCACCTTCGCCTGCATCGACGGTCACACCTGCGGCAATCCCGTCCGCGTCGTCACCGGCGGCTCCATCCCGCAGCTCAGGGGCGCCACCATGTTCGAGCGCCGGCAGGACTTCCTGGCGCGCCATGACTGGATCCGCACCAGCCTCATGTTCGAGCCGCGCGGCCACGACATGATGTCGGGCTCGATCCTCTACCCGCCGACCCGGCTCGACTGCGACGTCGGCATCCTCTTCATCGAGACGTCCGGCTGCCTGCCCATGTGCGGCCACGGCACCATCGGCACGGTGACCACCATCATCGAGCATGGCCTCGTCACGCCGAGGACTCCGGGGGTGCTGATGCTCGATACGCCGGCCGGTCTCGTCGAAGCGCGCTATGTGCAGGACGGCCCCTATGTCGAGAGCGTGCGCCTCACCAACGTGCCGTCCTTCCTGCTGGGACGCGGCTACGAGGTCGAGGTCGAGGGTCTCGGCACGCTCACCGTCGACGTCGCCTATGGCGGCAACTTCTACGCCATCGTCGAGCCGCAGCCCGGCTATGGCGACCTCGACGACCTGCAGCCCTCGGAGGTGATCCGCTTCTCCGGGCTGCTGCGCAAGGCGTTCAACGCGCGCCATGCCATCGTCCACCCGGAAAACCCGGCGCTGGACCACCTCACCCACGTCCTGTGGACCGGCGCGCCGCGCAACGGCGGTACGGCGCGCAATGCCGTCTTCTACGGCGACAAGGCCATCGACCGCTCGCCCTGCGGCACCGGCACCTCGGCCCGCATGGCCCATCTCGCCGCCACCGGCCGGCTGACGGAGGGCGAGGACTTCGTCCACGAATCCATCATCGGCTCGAAGTTCACCGGCCGGATCGAGGGACGGGCCAAGGTCGGAGCCCTCGACGCGATCATCCCCTCCATCGAGGGCTGGGCGCGGGTCACCGGCATCAACACGATCTTCGTCGACGACCGCGACCCCTACTGGGAAGGCTTCCAGGTGGTGGACCGGTAGATGGGTGGACGGCGACTCTCAGTTGATTGCATGCTCTACAAAATGCCCGCGTAAGGTGTGGTATTGTCTTCCCGCACTCGCGAAACTGGGAGGATGCCGTGGATGAATTTGAGGAAATCGAAATCCAGGGGATGGTTCCCGCTATGTCGGGTCCGTCCGTCAGAATGATCGAGTGGGTGAATTTTCAAAACCGAGCTTGGCTAGCGCCCCTTTGGCTGCCCTCACGTGACGCGAAATGGATGCGGCCAGTTCGCCTTATTGCGCCGAAATTTGCTCCGGGCCATTCGCCACCTTCTGGCCCCGAGGTGCTGGATATTTTTCAGCAGGTGCCAATACCAGAAGCACTTCTGGATAGTCTGGCCCCGCAGACGGTAAGTACGCCTCTGCTTGAAATTCTCGAGAACCCGCAGGCGATCTCGAAAAACCCCGCCGCAGGCCACTAGCGTCTTAGCTCATCCTGCCGCCGACGAAGAAACCGAGTTCACTGGCCTCGCCTTTTCCTTGTCTGCCTTGCCTTTCCGCGCGTAGGGCGGCGGAACGCGCCCCTCACGCGCCCGGCGCGATGACCGGATGGGCCGCCTGATAGGGCTCGATGCGGACGATGCCCGCCGCCATCAGGCTGACCTTCGCAACCGGCGCCATGACGAGGGTGCCGCCGTCGCCGCGGCGGACGCTGTACTGCCAGACCGTCATCTGTCCTTCGGCAGCGATCTTCTTCGCCAGCGCCTCGGCCGGCGACGACCCCTGCAGCGCGGCAAGCTCCTGAGCCGTCAGGCCGACGATCACCTCGTCGCGCGGGGACACGATCTTGAACAGCCTGACGCCCGGCGCGGGTCCGGATTGCGCGACGGCGGCGCCCGAGAGGGCGGTGGCGAGCGCACCGAGCAGCACGAGGCGGCGAACAGGTATCGACAGGGGCGAGGTCATCGGGTCGGTCTCCAGAAGCAGGCTTTTGCAGGTCGCGGCGACGCCGCGCGTGGCACTGCCTTTCCGCCCGCGCGGTTTCAGCCCGACGGCTCGCGTCGGCGCCGCCGTTTCAGCGTCGGAAACGCACGGGCTACGACCGTCATCGAGGACGGCCGCCATGTGTCAGGTCGGCCTTGACAGACCCGGCCCCGATCTCGTTTATGTAATGTTGTAACATTGCATATGCTGGTGACCTCATGCCCCCTGCCCGCCTCGCCCGACCTGCGGCAAGCCTCCTCGTCCTGGCGCTGCTCGTCGCCCCCGCAGCCGCCCAGACCGCCCTGCCCGAGATCCTCATCGAGGCGCCGCGCAACCCGGAGGGCGCGGCGCGCGACCTCGGCCTCACCGACGGGCAGTTGCAGGTCATCGACCGCGCTTTCGTTCCCGTCACCGTGGTTCCCGAGACCGAGATCCGCCGCAACGGCGGCGGCACGCTCGGCGACCAGCTCAACACCCTGCCCGGCGTGACCGGTTCCAGCTTCGCGCCCGGTGGTGCCAGCCGGCCGATCATCCGCGGCCTCGACAACACCCGCGTGCGCATCCAGGAGAACGGCATCGGCGCCCAGGATGTCTCCGACCTCTCCGAGGATCACGCCGTCCCGATCGATCCGCTCGCCGCCGAGCGCATCGAGGTGATCCGCGGCCCCGCCGCCCTGCGCTTCGGCTCGCAGGCGATCGGCGGCGTCGTCAACGTCACCAACCAGCGCATTCCGACGCGGCTCGGCCCACCCGGCGTCAGCGGCATGGCGACCGGCGGCCTGTCCTCGGTGGACAGGGGCGTCGATGGCGCGGCGCGGGTGCGCGGTTCGTCCGGGCAATGGGCCTTCTCCGCCGATGTCTTCGGCCGCAACGCCGGCGACTACGCGACGCCTCATGGCCGGCAGGACAATTCCTTCGCCCGCACCTTCGGCGGCTCCTTCGGCGCGTCCTATTTCTTTGACCAGGGCTACATCGGCGCCGCCATCTCGCAGTTCCGCTCGCTCTACGGCATTCCCGGCGCAAGCTCGGCCCCCGACCGCGTGCGCATCGACATGATCCAGACGCGCCTCGCCTCGAAGGGCGAGATCCGCTTCGACGGCTCGGTGGTCGACAACGTGCGCTTCTGGCTGGGTGGATCGATCTACCGGCACGACGAGCAGCACCTCGACCTCGGCGCCTTCGCCACCGCCGCAACCTTCCGCAACCGCGAGCTCGAGGGCCGCGTCGAGACCGCCTTCCGCCCGCTGGCGACCCCCCTCGGCACGTTGAGCTCCACCTTCGGCGTTCAGTTCGGCGCCCAGAGCCTCGGCACCTCCGGCGAGGCCGGCGGGCTGCTCGCGCCCGCCGACAGCCGCACTGCAGCCGCCTTCCTGTTCAACGAACTGGCGCTGACGCAGACGACGCGCCTGCAGGCGGCGGCCCGCATCGAGCAGGTCCGCATCGGCGGCACGGCCTCGCTCTTCCCGGCCGGTCTCGACCCCTCCGGCGGCGCGCCGGTCGAATACGCCGCCGTGCGCAACTTCACGCCCGTCAGCGCCAGCCTCGGCCTGCTGCAGAACCTGCCCGGCGGCTGGGTCGCCAGCGTCACCGGGCAATATGTCGAGCGCGCCCCGCGCGCCCAGGAACTCTTCTCCAAGGGCCCGCACGAGGCCTCCGGCACCTTCGAGATCGGCGATCCGAATCTCACCAAGGAGCGGGCGCAGACCATCGAGGTCGGCCTCAGGCGCGCGCAAGGGTCGTGGCGCGTCGACGCCACCGCCTATTACACCCGCTATTCCGGCTTCATCTACAAGCGCCTGACGGGCCTGACCTGCGACGACGATTTCGCCACATGCGGCTCCGGCGGCGGCACCGAGTTGCGTCAACTCGCCTTCGCCCAGCAGGACGCCACCTTCTATGGCGTCGAACTGCGTGGCCAGGTCGATCTGGGCGAAGTTGCCGGAGGCACATTCGGCGTCGAGGGCCAGTATGATTTCGTCCGCGCCCGCTTCGCCGACGGCACCAACGTGCCGCGCATTCCGCCGCACCGTCTCGGCGGCGGCCTCTTCTGGCGCGATGCCAACTGGTTCGCCCGCATCAGCCTGCTGCACGCCTTCGCGCAGAACCAGATCGCGGCCGAAGAGACGGCGACCCCCGGCTACAACCTTCTCAACGCCGAGCTCAGCTACCGCATGCCCCTCAAGCCCGGCTCCGGGGCGCAGAGCCTCACCTTCGGCCTGGTCGGCACCAACCTCCTGAACGCGGACATCCGCAACCATGTCTCGTTCAAGAAGGACGAGGTGCTGATGCCGGGCCGGGGGGTGCGATTCTTCACCACCGTCCGCTTCTGACGGCGGAGCCAAATCGGCCCGCAGGCCGGACCACCTTGGCCGTTCGGGCGCGTTGACACCTGACGGGACGACCCTCTTCAATCGGTTGAGATGAGGCTTTTCCGAAGACGACGGCCGGGCGGTGTCATGAGAGTGCGCTGGCGACGACGAAGCAGCAGGCTCCGCCCTCGCGGAGGCCTCTGACCGTGCCGCGCCCCCGCGCCGCCGATTTCGACGACAAGTGCCGGCTGCTCCTCGACGCCGGGGCCGGGCTCTTCGCCCGTCACGGCTACGACCGCACCTCGATCAACGACATCGCGCGCGCCTGCGGCATGTCGAAGACGCTGGTCTATCACTACTACCCCAGCAAGGAGCGGCTGCTGGTCGGCATCATCGGCCGCCACCTCGCGGACCTGCTCGATGCGGTCGAGACGGCGTCGCGTACAGCGACGCCCGGGAACCGCCTGGCGGCGATCATCCATGCCCTGATGGAGGCCTATCGCGAGACCGATGCGCTGCATCGCATCCACATCAACGAACTGGCGCGCCTCCCGGCCGCCGCGCAGAACGAACTCATGAGCGTCGAACGCCGGCTCGCGGCCACCTTCTCCGCCGCCCTCGTCGAGGCGGTCCCGGAGCTTTCCGGCTCGCCGCTGCTGACCCCCGTCACCATGTCGCTGTTCGGCATGCTCAACTGGCATTCCATGTGGTTCCGCGCCGACGGTCCCCTCACCCGCGAGGCCTATGCCGATCTCGTCACCAGCCTGATCCTGGCGGGCGCGCGCGACGTCGCCGCACCGGCCCGGCGGGTCGCCGCGGAATAGGCCGGCGTCGCCGCCCCTTGCCGCCGCCGCCGCCAGGAACGAGACTGCCGCCCATGGCGACCTATGCGACGTCCCTGACCCGGCCGGGCCTGCGCGGCATTCTCACCGGCACGCTGGCCGTGCTGACCGCCGCCCTGATCCTCTCCGTCACCGCGGTCGTGGTGTGGACGGCGACGCGCGAGACGCAGCGCTCGATCGGCCGCTCACTCGGCGACCTCGCCGCCTACATGCGCGAGGCGCTGGAAAGCGACATCTACGAGCGCTGGCGCTCGACGCGGACGCTCTCCACCCTGCCGGCCTTCACCAATCCCGCCAGCGCCTATCAGGGCAAGCGCGTCATCCTCGACCGGGTGAAGGCCAATGTGGAGGAGATCGTCTGGATCGGCTTCGCCGACCTGGAGGGCCGCGTCACCGTCGGTTCGGGCGGCGCCAGCGAGAATGCCGACGTCACCGGCCGGCGCTGGTTCTCGGCGGCGCGGGAGCGGCCCGCTCCGGCCCCGGGCGAGGCCGAGCGGCCGACGATCCAGACGACGCCCGGCGAGCGCGTGGTCGAGATCGGCGTCAACGTCCGCGACGCGACAGGCGGATCGGTCGGTGTCCTTGGCATGCTGGTCAGCTGGGACTGGCTCGGTCACCTCCAGCGCTCGCTGATCGACCGCTCGCAGGGTCGCCAGTCCGACCTCGAGGTCATCGTCCTCGACCGCGAGGGCCGTGTCGTCATCGGCGATCCGAACCATCTCGGCCGGGATCTGGCGCGGCGCACGGCCGAACGCTCCGACGGCTTCGCCATCGACACCCTCCCCGACGGCCGCACCATGGTGATCGGCACCAGCCGCGCCTCGGGCGGCCGCGGCATCGAGGGCCTCGGCTGGCAGATCGTCGTCACGTCCAATGCCGATGTCGCCTTCGCGCCGGTGCAGGAACTGCGCCGCCAGATCATCGCCGCCGGCGGCATCGTCGGGCTCATGGTGCTGGTCGCGGGCTGGTGGGTGGCCGGCCGTATCGCCAGTCCGCTGCAGGCCATCGCCGCGCGCGCCGACCGCGTCGGCCTCGCCGAGGCCCTCGACGGCGTGGTGATCGAGGTCCCGAAGAACTCGTCCAAGGAGGTGGCCTCCCTCGGCGCCTCGTTGCAGGGCATGATCGACCGCCTCGCCGACAACGAGGAGGCGCTGAAGCACCTCGCCAACACGCTGGAGCATCGCGTCGCGGTCCGCACGGCCGAACTGGAAACCGCCAACCGCGCCCTGTCGCAGGCCCGCGACGACGCCGTGGCCGCCACCGCCGCGAAGTCGCGCTTCCTCGCCGCCGCCAGCCATGACCTGCGCCAGCCGCTGCACGCCCTCTCGCTGTTCGCCAACGCCCTCGCCCGCCGCGTGCAGGGCGACGAGCCGCGCCGTCTCGTCGCCAACATGGAGACGACGCTCGGCTCGCTGCAGGACATGTTCAACGCCCTGCTCGACGTCTCGCGCCTCGATGCCGGCATCGTCGTGGCGGAGCCGCGCACCTTCGTCATCGGCGACCTGCTCGAGCGGGTCTCCGCCGGCTTCCGCGCGCAGGGCGCGGCGCACGGCCTCGAGTTCCGGCTGGTGTCCTCGCGCCTCGCCGTCGTCAGCGACCCGATCCTGATCGAGACGGTGCTGCGCAATCTCGTCACCAACGCCCTGAAGTTCACGCCGTCGGGCAAGGTGCTGGTCGGCGTACGGCGTCGCAGCGGCGCTGCCGTCCTCGAGGTCCACGATACCGGCCCCGGCGTCGCCGAGGAGGACCGCGAGCGCATCTTCGAGGAGTTCGAGCGATCCAAGCAGGCGGCCCACGGCCAGAACGACGGCCTCGGCCTCGGTCTCTCCATCGTCCGACGCCTGTGCAACCTGCTCGGGCACCGCATCAGCCTGACGAGCCGCCGCGGCCATGGCACGGTGTTCCGCGTGGAACTGCCGCTGGCGCCGCGCGACCTGCCCGCCGCCGAGACCCCGGCAACCGAGCCCGCGGTCTCCCTCGCCGGCCGCCGCATCCTCATCCTCGACGACGAGCCGATGATCGTCGAGGCGCTCGCCGGCATGCTGCGCGACGACGGCGCCACCGTCTTCGCCGCCACGAGCAGCGGGGACGCGACCGCGGCGCTGTCCGCCGGATCCGACATCGATCTCGCGGTCATCGACCTGCAGCTCGAGCGCGGAAACGACGGGCTCGACCTCATCGACCGCTGGCGGCGGGATCGCGGCTTCGCCCGTCCCGCCCTCATCGTCACCGGTGCGACGGATCCCGGCACCCTGGCGCGACTGCAGGCCAGCGGCGTCCCCTGGCTGACGAAGCCGGTCGCCATCCCCGTGCTGCGGGCGGCGGTTGCACGGCTGATGATCTGAGGTCAGCCCCGTGCGAGCAGCGGCGCCGCCACGGCCGCGGCGGCCGCCCGGTTCGACACGCCGAGATGCCGGAACACCGCGGCGAGGTGGATCTTCACCGTGCCGTGGCCGAGATCGAGCGCCCTGGCGATTTCCTTGTTGGACCGTCCCTCGACCAGCAGGCCCAGCACGTCGCGCTGGCGCGGTGTCAGGCGGCCGAGGTCAAAGGCGCCGGACCCGGATGCCGGCTCGCCGCCCGGGCCGGTCGCCTGCGCCAGGCTGGAGGGCACGTAGATGGCGCCGGACAGGATCGTCTCCAGCGCCGCCACCAGATCGTTGTCCCTGAGACCCTTCGGCACGAAGCCGTTGACGCCGGCCGCCAGCGCCGCCAGCACGTCGGCACGGTTCTCCGAGCCGCTGACCACGGCCATGGGAAGGTCCGGGTAGCATTCGCGCACCGCCGCCAGCGAGGCCGCGCTCTGCATGCCGGGCATGGACAGGTCGAACAGGGCGAGGGCGATGCCTTCGGCGTCGTCGAGCCTGGCGAGCGCCTCGTCGAGGGAGGCCGCCTCCACGACGCCGTCGAAGCCGAGCCGGTCCTTCAGCGTGAAGGCAAGGCCCATGCGATACAGTCCATGGTCGTCGGCGATGACGGCGATACGCGGCATGGCCCGAAGGCGTAGGGCCCTCGCGGCTTGGCTGTCAATGCGCTGGGGGCGCGGGAGCCATCACAGCCCCGCGAACCCCGTTCATTCCGCCGGCTGGCTGTGCGCCGTGCCTCCGGCGGGCGCCGTGGCCGGAACCGGTTCCGCCGCGCTGCCGCGGCGCGAGATCCAGCCCGACAGGCCGTCGAACATGAGATAGACGACCGGCGTGATGTAGAGCGTCAGGAGCTGGGACACGGCGAGGCCGCCCACCACGGCGACGCCCAGCGGCATGCGCAGCTCGGCGCCGGCGCCGTGGCCGATGGCGATCGGCACCGCGCCGAGGATGGCGCAGAGAGTCGTCATCATGATCGGCCGGAAGCGCAGGATCGCCGCCTCGACGATCGCCTCCTTCGCGGTGGCGCCGTGATTGCGCCGCTCGATGGCGAAGTCGACCATCATGATGGCGTTCTTCTTGACGATGCCGATCAGCATGACGAGGCCGATCATGGCGATCACCGACAGGTCGAAGCCGGTGAGCTGCAGCGTCAGTAGCGCGCCGATGCCCGCCGACGGCAGGCCCGACAGGATGGTCAGCGGGTGGATGAAGCTCTCGTAGAGGATGCCGAGGATGATGTAGATCACCAGCACCGCCGCGAAGAGCAGGAAGCCTTGGTTGGCCACTGCCTGCTGGAACACCTGCGCGGTGCCCTGGAAGCTGGTGAGGATCGTCGCCGGCAGGCCGATCTCGCGGGCTGCCGCCTCGATGCGCTCGACCGCCTGCGACAGCGCCACGCCCTGCGGCAGGTTGAAGGAGAGCGTCACCGCCGGGAGCTGGGCGAGATGGCCGACGCTGAGCGCCGTCGGCTCCTCGCGGATCGTCGCCACGGCGTCGAGCGGGATGACCGCGCCCGAGGACGAACGCACCGAGAGGCGGCGCAGCATGCTGGTCGTGTCGGAGAACCGGCGATCGGCCTCGAGGATCACCTGATAGGTGTCCTCCGGCGCATAGATCGTCGTCACCTGACGCGCGCCGAAGGCCGAATAGAGCGTCGAGCGCACCTGATCGGCGGTCACACCGAGCCGCGAGGCGGCATCGCGGTTGACATCGACAATGGTCGACCGGGCCCGCATCTGCAGGTCGGAATTGACGTCGAGAATGCCCGGAATCTGCCTGATCCGGGTCTCCAGCAGCGGCGCGAAGCGGCGCAGTTCATCGAGATCCGCAGACTGCAGCATGTACTGGTACTGCGAGCGGCTCTGAACCGTGCCGACCTGGATGGACTGGATCGGCGAGAAGAAGGCCTGGATGCCGGGCACCTCCGCCGTGGTCCGCCGAAGCCGCGCGATCACCTCGATGGCGCTGGCGGTGCGGGCGGGCTTGTCGCGCAGCGTGATGAACAGGAAGCCGGCGTTCTGGGTGGAGTTTCCGCCGCCGCCGCCGATATTGGCCATGACCGAGACGACGTCAGGGTCCTGCCGCACCACGTCGGCCAGCCGCCGCGAGCGCTCGACCATCGCCTCGAAGGACACGTCGTCCGGACCGAGCGTCGCGGCCCGGATCAGGCCGTTGTCCTCGTTGGGGAAGAAGCCCTTCGGGATGTCGCGGAACAGCACGAAGGTGAGGGCGAAGGTGCCGAGCGTGATGCCCAGCATGATCACCGGCATCGCGACGACCTTGCGCACCGACCAGCCGTAGCCCCGGGTCATCGCCGAGAAGAAGGCCTCGAACCAGCGCAGCGGGAAGATCGGCCGGTGGTTGTGGTCGATCGGCTTCAGCATGCGCGAGCAGAGCATCGGCGTCAGCGTCAGCGAGACGATGCCGGAGATCAGGATGGCGGTGGAGATGACGACGCCGAACTGGGCGAACATGCGGCCGACGACGCCGCCCATGAACAGCACGGGAATGAACACCGCCACCAGCGAGATGGTCATCGAGATGATGGTGAAGCCCACCTCGCGCGAGCCGACCAGTGCCGCCTGGAAGGGATCCATGCCCTCCTCGATGTGGCGCATGATGTTCTCGAGCATGACGATGGCGTCGTCGACGACGAAGCCCACCGCCAGCGTCAGCGCCAGCAGCGAGATGTTGTCGATGGAATAGCCGAGGACGTGCATCACGGCGAAGGTGCCGATGATCGAGATCGGCAGCGCCGCCGCGGGAATGAGGGTCGCCCGCCAGCTTTTCAGGAAGAACCAGATCACCATGATCACGAGGAGGCCTGCGAGCCCGAGCGTGAACTCCACGTCGGCGATCGATTCGCGGATCGGCTTCGACCGGTCCATCATGATCGAGATGTTGTAGGCGGCCGGCGCCTCGCGCTGGATGAGCGGCAGCATGGCCCTGACACGGTCGACGACATCGACGGTGTTCGCGTCGGGCTGGCGCTGCACGCCGAGCACGATGGCGCGCTTGCCGTCCAGCCAGGCGGCGACACGGTCGTTCTCGACGCCGTCGACCGGGCTGGCGACGTCCGACACGCGGACCGGCGCGCCGTTCTGCCAGGCGACGATCACATTGGCGTAGTCCGATGCGCGGGTGATCGGTCCGGTGGCATCGAGGATGGCGGAACGGCCGCCCTCGTTGACCGACCCGACCGGGCGGTTGGAGTTGGCGGACGCCAGCGCATTCTGCAGATCGGCCAGCGTCAGGCCGCGGGCAGCGAGTTGCTCAAGGTCGGCCTTCACCCGCACGGCATATTTCTGCGAGCCCCAGACCTGGACCTGGGCGATGCCCGGCAGGGTAGAGATGCGCGGCAGGATGGAGGAATTGGCGAAGCGGTCGATGTCCGACAGGCGCGCCGTGTCAGATGAGATGGTGATGAACAGGATGGCGAAGTCAGCCGGGTTCACCTTCCTGAAGCTCGGCGGCGTCGTCAGGTCCGGGGGCAGGCGGCGCATGGCGGCGGAGATCTGCGACTGCACGTCCAGCGCCGCGCCGTCGATGGAGCGGTTGAGGTCGAACTGCAGCACGATCGACGTGTTGCCATAGGTCGAGGTCGACGACATCGTCGTCACGCCGGCGATGGTGGAGAACTGCTTCTCCAGCACCAGCGCGACCGAGGAGGCCATGGTCTCCGGGCTTGCGCCGGGAAGCTGGGCGCTGACCTGGATGGTCGGGAAATCGACGCGCGGCACGGCCGCCACCGGCAACTGGCGATAGCCGAACATGCCGGCTGCGAGGAAGGAGACCATCAGGAGGATGGTCATCACCGGTCGGCGGATGCAGAGTTCGGACAGCATCGCTCTCTCCTCAGCCCTGCGGCGCGAGCGGTGCGGGACCCGACGTGGTCGCCGCAGGCGGTCTGGCAATGACGTTGGACCCGGCGACCAGGCGCAACTGGCCGGACGTGATCACATCCTCGCCGCCGCTCAGGCCCTTCTCGATCACGGCGAGATCGCCGATGGTCCGCGAAACCGTGACCGCGGCGACAGCCGCCTTGCCGTCCCGGACCACGAACACGAAGGGGCCGTTCTGTCCGGTCTGCAGCGCGACCGCGGGAACCACCACCGCGTCGGTCTGCGTGCCGAGCGTCACCTTGACCGGCACGAAGGACCCGGGCCAGAGCTGCTCCGATCCATTCTCCATCCGCGCCTTGGCGGTGACGGTGCCCGTGGTGAGATCGACCTGGTTCTCGATGAAGGCGATGGCGCCGGTGGACGTGCGCCCGCCGACGGTCGCCTCGACCACCACCTGGGCGGCGCCTGCGCCCAGCATGGCGCGCATTTCGTAGAAGGTCGCCTGCGGGATGGCGAAGGCGATGTGGATCGGGTCGATCTGGTTGATCGTCGTCATCGCAGCCGTATCGGCGTTGCGCACCGAGGTGCCGACCTTGGCCATGATCGAACCGATGCGGCCCGACAGCGGCGCCTTGATCTGGGTGTAGCTGAGCTGGGTCTGGATATTGTTGCGGTTCGCCTCGTCCGCCGCGAGCTGGGCCTCCACCGCCTTGACGTTGGTGATGGCGTTGTCGCGGGCGACCTCCGTGCCGACATTGCGGCGGTTGAGGTCGATGGCGCGATCACGATCGCGCACCGCCTGCTCAAGCTGCGCCCGGGTGCGCAGGATCTGCGCCTCGATCTGGGCGAGTTGCGCCTTCAGCACCCGGTCGTCGAGGCTGAACAGGAGGTCACCCTCCTTCACGGAGGCGCCCTCGGCGACATGGACGGCGACGACCTGGCTGTCGAGACGGGACTTGATCTGCAGTGCGGCGATGGGCTGAACCGTTCCCACCGCCTCGACGATGATCGGCACGGTGCGCTTTTCGGCACGCGCCATGGTCACGGAGACGGGCGGCGGGCCGGCGGGCCGGCGGGCCTGTCCCGGCTGCTGGGCGGCCTGCTGCGCCGGCTTGGCCGTTGTGACCAGCGACTGGACCTGCAGATAGGCCTTTTCGGCGAGGTCCGGCCGCCAGGTGGCGATGCCGCCGACGACGGCGAGCAGTCCGAAGACGATGATCACTCTGAGCATGAACGCCTGTCCCCGACCGCGGCCGCCGACCCACACCGGCGGATCGCGCATACAAGGTTTCCCAAAGGGCATCCTAGGGCGGCCCCGGGAAAGGACTATTCGGCCCGATGGTCTAGACCGCCTCCGTCAGCGCGCCACCCGTCCGACGATCGCGTCCACATCCGCCGCCCGCGGCAGCACGCCGAAGGAGCGGCCGCCCTCGCCGCCGAGGCGCGTCGCGATGAAGGCGTCGGCGACGGCCGGTGGCGCGCCGCGGACGAGCAGCGAGGCCTGCAGCACCAGCGCCATGCGCTCGGCGATGCGCCGGGCATCGGCCTCCGCCGGCACCCGCCTGATCTGCGCGGCAATGTCCTCCATGGCGGCGTCGAGCACGGCGTTCTCCCCGCGCGCCGCCATCACCTCGGCGGCGAAGGCGTCGCGCGCCAGCGGCTCGCGGCCGAGCGTCCTCAGGATGTCGAGGGCGATGACATTGCCCGAGCCCTCCCAGATGGCGTTGAGCGGCGATTCCCGGAACAGCCGCGGCAGAGGGCTCTCCTCCACATAGCCGGCGCCGCCATGGCACTCCATGCATTCATAGACGAAATTCGGGTTGCGCTTGGTCAGCCAGTATTTCGCTGCGGCGACGGCGAGGCGGGCGAAGGCCCTGTCCTCCTCGCTCGTTCCGGAAAAGGCGCGCGCCACCCGCATGGTCAGCGCCACTGCGGCCTCGTATTCGAGGGCGAGGTCCGCGACCACCGCCCGCATGGCCGGCTGGTCGATCAGGGTCTTCTGGAAAGCGCGCCGGTTGGCGACGTGATGATGCGCCTGCGCCAGCGCCATCCGCATGATGCCGATGGTGCCGGAGATCGTGTCGAGGCGGGTGTGGTGGACCATCTCGATGATGGTGGCGATGCCGCGCCCTTCTTCCCCGAGCAGCACCGCGTGGGTATCGTGATACTCGATCTCCGAGGACGCGTTGGACTTGTTGCCGAGCTTGTCCTTCAGCCGCATCACATGGAGGCTGTTGCGCTCGCCGTCCGGCCTGATGCGCGGCACGAGGAAGCAGGAAAGCCCCTTATCCGTCTGCGCCAGCGTCAGGAAGGCGTCGCACATCGGCGCCGAGCAGAACCACTTGTGGCCGACGAGCCGCCAGGCTTCTCCGTCACGATGGGCCCGCGTCGTGTTCGCCCTGACGTCGCTGCCGCCCTGCTTCTCGGTCATGGCCATGCCGACGGTGACGCCGCGCTTCTCCCCGATGGGCTTCAGCGGCGCGTCATAGCTTCCGCCGACGATCTTCGGCACCCACTGCGCCGCGACATCCGGCTGGTGGTGCAGCGCCGGCACCGCCGCATAGGTCATGGAGATCGGGCACATCGTACCCTGCTCGGCCTCCGAGAACAGCGCCATGAGCGCGGAGTGGGCCACGTGGCTGCCGGGCCTCTCCTCCGCCCAGGCGATGGAGTGGATGCGGTGGGCCATGGCGAGCTCCATCAGCCGGTGGTAGCTCGGATGGAACCTGACCTCGTCGATGCGCCGGCCGTAGCGGTCGAAGACCGTCAGTTCCGGCGGGTAGCGGTTCGCCTCCTCGCCCCAGGCCAGCACCTCTTCCGAGCCGACGGCCGCGCCGAGCGCAGTCAGCGGCGCCTCGACCCAGTCACCGCCCTCCTGCAGCGCCCAGTGGCGCAGGATCGGGTCGGAGGTGAAGAGGTTGAGTCCGGCGAAATCCGGCGGCTGGTTGAACACCTCGTGGGTGATGAGGCGCGTCGAGGGCGCGTGGCGGGGCATCTGTCTCTCCGCGTGCAGGGTCCTTGGGGTCGGGCGAGAGTGGCAGGCGCCGAAACGCCCGGCAATCCGGCCGAAGGGGCACCCTGCCCGCGATCCCGCCGCTCGACCCGGCCGCTCGACCCTTGGTTGCATCGCTGCCGGGGCCGTGATTGTCTGGGACGTTCGTTCTCCGGCATCGCAGCACGCCCCCATGCTGAACTGGTCCACCGACGCCCTGCCGCCGCACCAGCGGTTCGACCACTGGCGCGAGGAGCGCGGCCGGCAGCTCTTCGGCGTCACCATCGAGATGCCCCCCGAGCGCCGGCACCTGTTTCGCGGCCGCTTCTCGGCGCGTCAGGCGGGCGGCGCCACAATCGCCTCGCTCGGCGCCTCCGCCTACCGCGTTGGCCGCACCACGGCCGACATCGCGCGCCTGCCGCGCGATGCGCTGGTGATCGGGTTCCAGATCGCGGGACCAGGCTGGTGCGAGACACGAGCCGGCACCGGCTTCACACCTGAAGGGGGCATGGCGGTCGGCCACTCCGACAGCCCCTACGCTGCCACGCCCTCGACTGAAGCCGCCTTCCTCTGCCGTTTCATCACCGTGCCGACCGCGCTGATCGGTGAGCACGCCGGGCGCTCCCGAGGCCTGTCGCTCGGGACGGTCGAGGACAGGTGGCTTGCCGGCCTCATGGAGGCGATGGCCGATGCCCTGTTCGACGACCGACGCGACCTGGAGGAAGACGCTGCCGCCGAGGCCGTGCGCGACATGGCGCGGCTCGCCCTCATCGCCCGCGGCACGCTCAGCGGAGGGGCGCAGGACAGCCGCCGCGCCATGCGCACGGGCCTGCGTCACGCAGCCCTGCGGATCATGCGTCGCCAGTTCCATCGGCATGACCTGACGCCCGAGCAGGTGGCCCAGAGGCTCGGCGTCTCGGTGCGGCAGCTCCACCTCATCTTCGAGCCGACGGGCCGCAGCGTCCAGCAGACCCTCACGGCCATCCGGATCGAGGAGGCCTGTCGGCGGCTGGCGAGGGCGCCGGACGAAGCCATCGTCAACGTCGCCTTCGCCTGCGGATTCGACAGTCTCGCGACCTTCTACCGCGCCTTCCGGCGCGAGACCGGCGGCACGCCCGGCGATTTCCGCTGATCACCCCCCGATCCAGCCTGTTTCCCGCAAAACGTGCGCTCAGTGAGACGACGGGCCTCGCCTGCGCCTTCTAGTGTCTGCCCCAAAGGGGGGATAGGGCTCCCCGCGGGGGACGTGCATGACCAGCCTGACCTGGGGAACAAGGACCCGTCGCCTCCGGCACGGCATGGCGGCGCTGCTCGCCTCGACGGCACTGGCCGGCCTTCCCGCCTCGGTGAGCCGGGCCCAGGACGCCACCTGGTCGGCCAATCCCGTGTCCGTCGATTTCGAGAATGCGGCGAACTGGGTCGGCGGATCGGTGCCGACCGGCACGGCCACCTTCGGCGCCACGTCCGCAGCGTTCTTTTATGTCAACGACCCGAGAACGATGGCCGGCTGGACGTTCACCATCGACAGCCCCGGCTACGGGATTAATCTATTGTCAAGCCTGACATTTACCGGTGCGGGCATCAGCAATGCCGGGGGAGGTGTGGGGTTGAACGCCTTCGCGCTCGTGACCTTCAGGAACTCCAGCGCGACAGCCGGGACGAGTATCAACAGTTTCGGTGGCCTTGAATTTCTCGACAACAGCCAGGCCGGCGGGTCGATCAATAGCTATGCCACCCTGAATTTTCGCGATTCCAGCAGCGCCGGAGCGGCCAACATCGCGAACTACGCGACCGTCGACTTCCAAGGCAGCAGCAGCGCCGGCACAGGATCGATCACCAATGCGGGCTCAGGACGCTCCGCGACCTTCCGCGACAATACGACCGCCGGTAGCGCCCAAATCTTCAACTCTTCAGGTGGCAGCACGACCTTCGAGAACGGCAGCACGGCCGGCGTTGCCATGATCAACAACTCGTCCGGGAGCAAAACGACCTTCGGCGACGACAGCACCGCCGGCAGCGCCAGCATCACGAATTTCGGCGGCGGCAGCACCACGTTCAACGGCAGCAGCAGCGCCGCGACTGCGACGATTACCAGCCTCTTGTCGAGCGCGCTGATCTTCAACGATTCCAGCTCGGCCGGCGCCGCCAGCGTCATCAACGACTCCAGCAGCTCGGTCTCGTTCAACCAGTCCAGTTCCGCAGGCAGCGCCGCCATCACCAACTACGCGACCGGCTCGATCACGTTCAGCGATACGACCACTGCGGGCTCGGCGACCATCGCCAATGAGGGCTCGCTGCAGTTCGATGGCGCCAGCACCGCCGGCAGCGCCACGATCACCAATAACAGCGGGTCCTACACACTCTTCAACCACGCCAGCACTGCCGGCGGCGCCACCATCTTCAACAACCAGGGCGGACAGATTTTCTTCTACTCGTCGAGCACCGCGGGCAGTGCAACCATCACCAATGGCGGCACGGTGATCTTCAACCAGGACAGCGGAGCAGGCACGTCCACCATAACCAACAACAATGTCGGCACGATCCTCTTCAGCGGCGTCAGCACGGCAGGCTCAGCCAGCATCATCAACAACGGCTACATGTCGCTGGGCGCCTCCAGCACGGCCGGCAGCGCCACCATCACGAATGCGTCGGGAGGCAACCTCATCTTCGCCGACCTCGGATCGGCCGGCAGCGCCGTCATCGGCAATGCCCACGCGCTGTTCTTCACGGGCTCCAGCACGGCCGGCAATGCCACCATCGCCAACGCGAATGGTGCTCTCATCGGCTTCAACGAAACCAGCACGGCCGGCAACGCGACCATCACCAATGCCGGCGAGATCGATTTTGCCGAACAGGCCACGACCGGTCAGGCGATGATCACCAACACGGGCATCATCACGCTGCTGACCACGGACACGGCCGGCACGGCGACGGTGCTCGTCCAGGGTCCAGGCGGAGTGCTGCGCGGCTACGGTTCGGTCGGCAACACCACCGTCGAGGCTGGCGGAACCTTCATGCCGCTGGTGGGCACACTCAGGGTCAACGGCAATCTCAGCTTTTCGGCAGGCAGCTTCTATGTCGTCTGTTCCTGCGCACAGGCCGCCGTTACCGGCACCGCGACGCTCGGCGGCGCGACGCTGGTGGTGCCGCAGGCAACGTTCCAGGCGCAGAGCTATCAGATCCTGACGGCGGCCGGAGGCGTCGACGGAACCTTCTCGCTCACGTCGCCCCTGATCAGCGTCCTCTACGGCACGAACGACGTCACCGTCAGCATTGCGGCTTATACGGTGGGCGGTGCCCTCGGCGGGGCCGGCGGCACCAATGCGCGCAACGCCGGCGGGGCGCTGGATCGGGTCATCACCGCCTCCGCGGGGACGCCGCCGTCCAGCCTCAATCCTCTCCTTGGCCTTTATGGTGCGCCCCTCGCGCAGGCCATGAACGGCCTCTCCGGCGAGGCCGCCACAGGCGCCCAATCGACCGCCTTCACCGGCGCCTCGACCTTCCTCGGGATCATGCTCGACCCCATGGCCGGCGCCCGTGGCGCCACCGCCGCCGCTCCCGGCTCTTCGCTCATCGAAATGGCCGATACGGGTCAGACGCCCGCCGCCCGCGTCGCCGCCGGCTGGAGCGTCTGGACCAAGTCCTTCGGCCAGGCGGGACGCACAGCGTCCGATGCCGCATCGGGAGCCACGGGAACCGCATCCTCGCTCTATGGCGTCGCGGCCGGCGCCGACCGCCGCATCTCCGCCGACACGCTGGTCGGCTTCGCACTGGCCGGCGGCGGCACCTCCTTCGGGCTCGGCGGCCGCGGCGCCGGCACCGGTGACTTCGCACAACTCGGCCTCTACGGCTCCACCCGCCTCGGCGAGGGCTATGTCTCCGCGGCGCTCGCCTATGGCTGGAACCGGTTCGACGTTTCCCGCAGCGCCGGCCTCGGCCCGGTCGAGACCTATCGCTCCGCTCCCGTCTTCCACACCTTCGGCGGGCGCGTCGAGGCCGGCCGGCGCTTCGGCAGCCGCGCCCTCGCTGCCACGCCCTATGCGGCGCTCGAGGCCATCGGCGCCTCCACCGCCGGCTATCGCGAGACCTGGAGCGCGCCGGACACCGGCGCCTTCGCCCTCGCCTATGCCGCCCGCACCACGGCCACCGCGCGGGCCGAGGCCGGCGTCAGGCTCGATTCCATGCGCGCCGTCGCCCCCACCGCCGACCTCCTGACCTTCGCCCGCTTCGCCTATGCCTGGCAGGCCGGCACCCAGCGCAACGCCGAGGCGAGCTTCCAGCAACTCGCCAATTCCGGCTTCACGGTGTTCGGCGCCAGAGCCTCGACCCACACCATGCTCGCCTCCCTCGGAGCCGAACTCCGGCTCGCCTCCGGCGCCCGCGTCACCGCCTCCCTCGACGGCGAACTCGGCGACCGCCACCGTTCGCTCCGCGCCAACCTCGGCCTCAGGCAGAGCTGGTAGGTCGCAGGCCGGCGCCGGTCAGAGACCGAGCGCCGTCCTGTAGGAGGGGTGCAGCAGATCCCGGTCCTCCGGGTGCTTGCCGAACCATGCGGCGAAGAAGGGGCAGACGGGCATGACCTTCAGGTCGCGTTCGCGGGCAGCGGCGAGCCCCGCCGTGATCAGCGCCGAGCCGATGCCGCGCCCGCCGAGGGCCTGGGGCACCTCCGTGTGGGAGAACATGATCGCGCCCTTGATCAGCCGGTATTCGGCAAAGGCGAGATGACCGTCGATCCGGGCCTGGAACTGCTGGGCTTCGGGATTGTCGATGACGTCGATGGCGGCGGCGGACATGGGGGAACTCCTAGGGGGGTTGGAGGAAGCGAGTTTCGGGCGGGTGTGGCCGCGATGCAAGACGCAGAGGCACGGAGTGGCCTTGCGTGACTGCAAGTGGCGAAGGCACTCGGGCGCGGCGAGGCCCGCGATCGAGGTGGCCGGCGCATCTTGGAGGCCAGCACCTCGGGAATGCTCCACCCGCACCCTCGCCTTCTCGCTGCGCTCGCAGGAGAGGGGGACTATGACCGTCCGCCTCGTTCGGGGCGTCACACCAGGCCCGACGCATTGATCACCTCGTTCGTCTTTGCCGGGGGCCTGGCGCAACGCCCAAAATCCAGCCGCGACGCGGTAGTCCCCTCTCCTCGCGCAGCGAGGGGAGGGTGCGGGTGGGGCATCAATCGCAGGGGTGAAGGCGCAGCCCGGGAGACCAGGGGACCGAGCCGAAGGCGCAGTTTCCGAACCTGACGCAAATCATACCATGCAGCGTGACGCTGCAAACAACATTTCCTGCAAAGCCATGCCGCGGCTGGCTTTCACCCGAAACTTGTCCCCGCCTCTCAGCCGAGTTCCAGCACCACCTTCTGCAGGGCGTTGTCGTCGGGGTCGGGGCCGACCTTGAAGCCGAGTTCGCGGGCCAGCGCCAGCATCCGGACGTTCTCGGCGAGCACCTGACCGTAGATGCGCTTCGTACCCTGCAGGCGGCCGTAGTCGATGATGAGCTTCATCAGCGACAGGCCGAGGCCGCGGCCCTGCTGGTCGGAGCGCACGAAGATGGCGTACTCGGCGTTCTCGTTGTCGGGATCGGCGTGCAGGCGCACCGCGCCGAGGAGGTCGCCGCTGCTCGCCTCGATGGCGACGAGCACCATGGACCGCGCATAGTCGATCTGGGTGAGGCGGGCGATGAAGGCGTGGGTGAACTCCTTGATGGGGGCGAAGAAGCGCTGGCGGATGTCGTCGGGATCGACGCGCTCGAAGAAGGTGCGGAAGATCTGCTCGTCCTCCGGGCGCACCGGCCGGATCTTGCAGGCAAAGCCGCTCTCGGTGACGAGATCGCGTTCCCATTCCTTCGGGTAGGGGCGGATGGCGAAGCGCGGATGGCCGCCGCGCACCAGCCCCTTGGCCTTCGGCGCGCCGACCGCGATGCGGGCATCCAGCGCCACGATGCCGGAGGAATCCGCCAGCAGGGGGTTGATGTCGATCTCCGCCACCTGCGGCAGGTCGGCCGCGAGCTGCGACAGGCGTACGAGGATCTCGGCCACCATCGCGGTGTCGACGGGGGGCACGTCGCGATAGCCGGCCATCTGCCGCGAGATGCGGGTGCGACCGATCATGTCGCGGGCGATCCGCATGTCGAGGGGGGGAAGCGCCAGCGCGCGGTCCTTGATCAGTTCCACCGCCTTGCCGCCGCGGCCGAACAGCATGACCGAACCGAAGGTTGGATCATCGGCGAGGCCGACGATGAGTTCGATGGCGCCCGGCCGATGCACCATGGGCTGCACCATGACGCCCTCGATGCGCGCCTGCGGCATCTGCCGCGCCACCCGCTCCAGCATCTCCGCCACGGCGGCCTCGACCGCGTCGCGGGTCGCGAGACCAAGGCGCACGCCGCCGACATCCGACTTGTGGGTGATGTCGGGCGACAGGATCTTGATGGCGATGGCCTGGCCCGCCTTCAGGAAGGTCTCGGCAAAGGCGCCGGCCTCCTGCGGGGTGCGCGCCGCGCCGATCGGCACGGTCGGGATGCCGTAGGCGGTGAGGATGCGGTCGACGAGGATCGGATCGAGCCAGCGCTTCTTCTCGACGATGGCGGCGTCGAGGTCGGCGCGCAGCACGGCGAGGTCGGCCGGCGCGACGATCTCGGCGTTCTCCGGCGTCTCCATCAGGGCGTCCTGGCCACGCCGGTAGCGGACCATGTGCATGAAGCCGCGCACCGCCTCCGATTCCGTCGGATAGCTCGGCAGGCCCGCCCCGGCGAAGATCTCGGTCGCCTGTTCCTGGTCGCCAAGCCAGACGGTGAAGACCGGCTTCATCCGGCCGCCCCGCGTCTTGCGGCTGGTGACGACCTTCGCCACGGCCTCCGCCGCATCGCGGCTCGGCAGCAGCGCCGTCGGGCAGTTCATCACCAGCACCGCGTCGATGTTGCGGTCGTCGAGCGCCGCCTCCATCGCCGCCGCGTAGCGGGCCGAATCCGCGTCGCCGATGATGTCGATGGGGTTGCCGCCCGACCAGGTCGGCGGCATGGCGGCGTCGAGCTTTGCTGTCGTCTCCGGGCCGAGCTTCGCCAGCCGGCCGCCGTGGTCCATCAGCGCGTCGACGGCCAGCACGCCGAGCCCGCCGCCATTGGTCACCATCCCCAGCCGGTCGCCGACGAAGGAGGGGTAGCGCGACAGCGTCTCGGCGGCGGCGATGAGTTCATCGAGATCGTTGACGCGCACGAGTCCGGCGCGCGCGAAGGCGGCGGCATAGACGTCGTCCGCGCCCGCGAGCGCGCCCGTGTGGGACTTCGCCGCGCTCGCCGCCGCCGAACTGCGGCCGGATTTCAGCACGATGACCGGTTTCGAGCGCGCCGCCGCGCGCGCGGAAGCCATGAACTTGCGCACGTCCTTGATCGCCTCGATGTAAACCAGGATCGCGCGCGTGCGATAGTCGGCGGCGAAATAGTCGAGGCAGTCGCCGGTGTCGACGTCGAGCTGGTCGCCGAGCGTGACGACGCCGGAGAAGCCGATGTGGCGGACCTCGGCCCATTCCAGCAGCGCCGCCGCGATGGCGCCCGACTGCGAGATGAAGGCGAGCGAGCCGGGGCGCGTCTTGCGCGAGGAGAAGCTGGCATCGACCCCGCCATGCGGCGCGATGACGCCGAAGCAGTTCGGCCCGACGAGGCGGATCGCCTTCTCGCGCACGGCCCGCTCGAGCCGCCCGCTCGCCGCCTCGTAACCCTGCCGCTCCAGCGCCGAGATGACCACGGCCGCCGGCACGCCGAGGCGGGCGGCCTCGTCGACGAGCCCGGGAATGGTCGACCCCGGTGTGGCCAAGACCACCAGATCCGGAACGGCGGGCAGGTCGGAGAGTGAGGCAAAGGCGGTCAGGCCGGCAACGGTCGAGTGTTTTGGATTGATCGGCAGCAACTGGCCGGAAAACCCCGACCGCTTCATGTTGGCCATCAGCGCCTGCCCCATTGAATGCGGACGGTCGGTGGCGCCGACGATGGCGACGGAGCGCGGCGCGAAGAACCGGTCGAGGCGGTAGAGGGACATGGCAGGTCTCCGTCGAAATCAGGGGCAGAGGCCGAAATCGCACTGTAGGGGCAGGACGCAGGCGCAGGAAGGGTGACGCGCGCCATCTCGTCGCGATCACCCCGGACGCGCGACGATATGGATCAATGTTGCGATGCACAAATGACGCTAGACAAGCCGACGCGCTGCCGCCGGCCTCAGCCGCCGTGTTTCTCCAGGAAGGCCTCGACCGGCAGCGTCCGGAAGTCGGTCAGCGCGCCGCGCAGGCGCGCGTGGTCCCAGTCCCACCAGGCCAGCGTCAGCAGCCTCTCGCCGATCGCCTCGGGAAAGCGCCGCCTGATCACCCGCGCCGGATTGCCGCCGACCACCGTGTAGGGCGCGACATCCCTGGTGACGATGGCCCCGGCCGCAACGACCGCACCGGTGCCGACATGCTTCCCCGCCAGCACCACGCCGCCATGGCCGATCCACACATCGTGGCCGATGGTCACCGCCTGCGCGCGGCGCCAGTCGAAGAAGCCCGCCTCGTCCGACTCGCCCTCGAAGTAGCGGGAGGCGCGGTAGAGGAAGTGACTCTGGCTCGCCCGCTCCATCGGGTGGTCGCCCGGATTGATTCGCACATGGGAGGCGATGGAGCAGAACTTGCCGATGGTCGACATGTCGATCTGGCCGTCCTGCACGATGTAGGAATAGTCGCCCATCACCGTCTCGGAGATGACCGTGCGCGCTCCGACCTCGGTGTAGGCGCCGAAGCGGCTGTCGCGGACGACGGCGGTCGGATGGATCGAAGGCTCGAGGCCAAGTGTGCTCATAACGGCGGCATCCTTGAAGCGTAGGGGGACACCTCCTGCCGCTCGCCCGGGCAGATGACATTCACATGACAAAACGATGACAATTCGCAAGTATTCGCCGGTCCGTTCAACTGTCTCCTGAGCACTTGTCGCGTCACAAAACTGTAATTCGCCTGGCCTAGAGCGATCTCGTCGCGAGGGTTCCCGCCTTCGCGCATGTCGTTTCAGGACGGGAACCACTGCATGCTGACGATCGACGGGATCACGCGGCGGTTTGGCGCGAAGACGGCGGTCTCCGACGTGTCGCTGGAGGTCGAGCGCGGGGCCTTCGTCGGCATCATCGGCAGGTCGGGCGCCGGCAAGTCCACTTTGCTGCGCATGATCAATCGCCTGCAGGAGCCCTCCTCCGGCCGGATCATCTGCGAGGGACAGGATGTCACCGCGCTGTCGGGCGCGGCGCTGCGCGACTGGCGCCAGTCCTGCGCCATGATCTTCCAGCAGTTCAATCTTGTCGGCCGCCTCGACGTGCTGACCAACGTGCTGATGGGCCGCCTCAATCATGTCGGTCAGGCACGCTCCCTTCTCAAGCTGTGGAGCGCCGAGGACAAGGCCATCGCCCTCTCCGCACTTGAGCAGTTCGATATCGCGTCTCTCGCCGCCCAGCGTGCCGAGAGCCTGTCGGGAGGCCAGCAGCAGAGGGTGGCCATCGCCCGGGCTCTCGTGCAGGAGCCGCGCCTGATCCTCGCTGACGAGCCGATCGCCTCGCTGGATCCGCGCAACACCCGCATCGTCATGGACGCTCTGCAGCGGATCAACCGTCACTACGGCATCACCGTGATCTGCAACCTTCACTCGCTCGACCTCGCCAAGTCCTATTGCGACCGCCTGGTTGGTATGGCGCAGGGCCGCGTCGTCTTCGACGGCCCGCCCGCCGCGCTCACCGACGATGCCGCGCGCGTGCTCTACGGCATCGAGGCCGGCGACGTGATCGACAGCCATACGCCCCTTCCCCAACCCGCGCCGGTCCTTCCGGCAGCGGCCTTCGCCTGACGCATTCAGCCCCTTCCACCAAGGTCCCGGAGACCACACCCATGTTCGATCGCCGCCAGATCGCCGCCGGCCTTGTCGGCCTGCCCTTCGCCTCCATGGCTGCTTCTGCCCAGGGCTCCTGGCAGACGCGCTTCCCCGAGCTCGTCTTCGCCGTCGTCCCGGCCGAGAACGCCTCGGGCCTCACCGAGCGCATGGCGCCGTTCAACGCCTATCTGAGCAAGGAACTCGGCGTGAAGGTGACCCTGCGCATCGCCAATGACTATGCCGCGGTCATCGAGGGCCAGCGCGCCGGCCAGATCCATCTCGCCTACTACGGTCCCTCCTCCTATGTGCGCGCCCACACGGTCACCAATGGCGGCGTCGAGCCCTTCGTCACCACCATCAATTCCGACGGCTCGATCGGCTACTATTCGGTCCTCTACGTGAAGGCCAACAGCACCGCTGCCTCGATCCAGGACCTGAAGGGCAAGAACCTCTGCCTGGTCGATCCCAACTCGACCTCGGGCAACAACGTCCCCCGCTTCGCCATGAGCCGCATGGGCATCGCCAACCCCGACCAGCACTTCTCCCGCGTCGTCTATGCCGGGAGCCACGAGAACGCCATCACGGCCGTGGGCCAGGGTACCTGTGACGCCGCCTTCAACTGGTGGAATTCCGAGCAGGACTCCAACTTCTCCCGCATGGTCAACAAGGGCATGGTGCGGAACGAGGATTTCAAGATCATCTTCAAGTCCGACCTGATCGCCGGTTCGCCCTATGGCTGGCTGACCTCGCTGCCCGCTGACGCCAAGGCCGCTATCCTGAAGGCCTTCATCGAGGCTCCCCAGAGGGACAAGGTCGCCTTCGATCGCCTCTCCGACGGCAAGGATCGCGGCTTCCAGAAGGTGACACATCAGGACTACATCCCCGTCGTCGAACTGCAGAAGTTCGTCGACCAGATGCGTCGCGCCCGCTCCTGAGATCGTCCGGTCAGAGGCTCCCGCTCATGGCGGGAGCCTCTGACCCATCAGGCCGTCCATCGGGAGAGCCTCGCCATGATCACGCGCCGCATTGCCCTGGCTCTGCTCGCCTCGCTGACGGTCTCAGCCCCTGCCGTCGCGCAGACTGACGACTGGCGACGCACCCATTCCGAACTGGTCTTCTCCATCATCCCCTCCGAAAATTCCTCGGGCGTCCTCGACCGCTACTCCCCCTTCATGGCCTATCTCTCGCAGGCGCTCGGCGTGAAGGTCACGCTCAGGGTCGCCAGCGATTACGCCGCGGTGATCGAGAGCCTGCGCTCGGGCCAGGTGCATTTCGCGCATATGGGCCCCGCCGCCTACGCCCGCGCCGCGATCGTCACGCAGAACGGCGTCGAGCCGCTGGTGACCATGGCGAACTCGCAAGGCGCCATCGGCTACTATTCGGTCCTCTATGTGCGCGCTGGCGATCCCGCGCAGAGCCTCGCCGATCTCAAGGGACGCAATCTCTGCCTGGTCGATCCCAATTCGGCCTCCGGCAACAATGTTCCACGCTTCGCCATGAGCAAGCTCGGCATCGAGCCGGAAGCCCATTTCGGCAAGATCGTCTATTCCGGCAGCCACGAGAACGCCGTCATCGGGCTCGGACAGGGCACCTGTGACGCCGCCTTCAACTGGTGGAACACGGAACGGGAGTCGAACCTGCTGCGCATGGTCGCCAAGAACATGGCGCGCGCCGAGGACTACCGCATCATCTTCAAGTCCGACCTCATTCCCGGCTCGCCCATCACCATGATGCGGTCAGCTCCGGAAGCCCTGCGGAACGCCGTTCGTCAGGCCTTCGTCGAAGCGTCGACCCGCGATCGCGAGGCCTTCCTTCGCATCAGCGACGGCAACGCGACAGGCTACGTGCCGGTGAAGACGGAAGACTATCAGGTGATGATCGACCTCTCCCGCTTCATCGACCAGATGCGTCGGCGTCGGAGTTGAACTGAGGTCATGTCGACGGCTGTTCCCCGCCTTCCCGATCACCAGCTTGCCGCCCTCGGTGGCGCCTATGCCGAGGCCGTCTCCGCCAAGCGCCGGCAGATCATCGTCGGCCTTGTGCTGTTCGTCGGCGCCTTCATTGTCGCCGGCCTCGTCGCCGAGGTCAGGCCCGCGACCTTCTTCACCAATCTCTGGCGCTTCACCGACTATCTCGGCCGCATCTTCACGCTGGAGCAGGGTCCCGCCGCCGGCCGCTTCGTCCTGTTCGACGTCGTCGAGTGGATGTGGGGCTTCGACAAGTGGATCAAGCTCCTGTGGGAGACGCTGCTCATCGCCTATGTCGGCACGCTGACCGGCGCCATCGGCGGCTTCGTCTTCTGTTTCCTCTCGGCGCGTAACCTCGCCCCGAATTCGACGATCGGCTTTCTCGCCAAGCGCTGGCTGGAATTCTGCCGCACGGTTCCCGAGATCGTCTTCGCCCTGATCTTCGTCGTCGCCTTCGGCCTCGGCCCGGTGCCGGGTGTTCTGGCCATCGCCATCCACACCTTCGGGGCGCTCGGCAAGCAGTTCGCCGAGGTCGCCGAGAACATCGACATGAAGCCGGTCGACGGCCTGACCGCCACGGGCGCCACCTGGGCGCAGACGATGCGTTTCGCCGTGGTGCCGCAGGTACTCTCCAACTTCGCCAGCTACGCACTGCTGCGCTTCGAGGTGAACGTGCGCGGCGCCGCCGTCATGGGTTTCGTCGGCGCCGGCGGCATCGGACAGGACCTCGTCGAGGCCATCCGCAAGTTCTACTATTCCGACGTCTCGGCCATCCTCGTGCTGATCATCGCGACTGTGATGGTCATCGATCTCGCGACCGAGCGGCTGCGCCATCATCTCATCGGCATCGAGTCCCGCTCATGACCATGCCCGCAGCCGAGCATCCCCTGCGCACCGCCGCCCGCGCCGAGCGCGACGGGCTGATGCAGCGCCATCCGGAGGTCTTCCGACCCTCGCCCGCCCGCCGCATCCGCACCGGGTTCATCCTGGCGCTGCTCGCCGGTCTCTTCGCCTACGGCCTCGTCGTTCTCGATTTCGACCCGGCCCGGCTTCTTTCGGGGATCGGCAAACTCGGCCAGTTCATGTGGTTCATGCTGCCCCCGTCCACCGGCACCTGGGCGAAGTTCTTCGTCTATCTGCACGCGCTCGCCGAGACGGTCGCCATCGCCTTCCTCGGGACCTTCACGGCCGCGCTGTTCGCCCTGCCGGTCGGCTTCCTTGCCGCCAAGAACATCGTCCCGAACGTCGTCATCCACTTCCTGTCGCGACGCATCGTCGACACCATCCGCGGCGTCGACGAACTGATCTGGGCGCTGATCTGGGTGAGCGTCGTCGGCCTTGGCCCCTTCGCCGGCGTCCTCGCCCTGCTCTGCTCCAATTTCGGACTGTTCTCGAAACTCTTCTCCGAGGCGATCGAGGCTGCCGACCGCAAGGCGTCTGAAGGTATCGCCTCGACGGGCGGGAGCCGGCTGCACGGCATTCGCTTCGGCATCCTGCCGCAGGTGCTGCCCATCTTCGGCAGCCAGGTGCTCTATTTCTTCGAGAGCAACACGCGCTCGGCGACCATCATCGGCATCGTCGGCGCCGGCGGCATCGGCCTGCACCTGTCGGAGCAGATCCGCGTGCTGGAATATCAGCACGTCTCGGCGCTGATCCTGATGATCCTGGTCACGGTGGCGCTGATCGACCAGATCTCGACCCGCCTGCGCTTCGCCCTCATCGGCGAGCGCGCCGCGCCCTGAGGCGCGCCGGTCAACCCACGGTCAGGCGGATGCGGTCGGCGCAGAAATGCGAGCGCGCCCATTGGATGGGAATGCCGTCGGGGTCGACGTTAACGCTGTCGATGACGAGAACCGGCCGGCCTTCGGCGATCTCGAGACGCTCGGCATCGAGCCGGTCGGCGAGCGCGGCGCCGATCTTCGTGGAGGCGCGGCGATAGTCCGGCACGTCGCAGGCGGCGAGTGCGGCGGTGATCGAACCGGTCGCCGCATAGACCTCCGGAACCCCGCGGAAGCGCGGCAGGGGAAAGGCCGTGACGGCCCAGGAGATCGGCACGCCATCGGCGAAATGGGCGCTCTCCACCATCACCACCGGATCCTCCGGCGACAGGTCCAGCGCCTCGGCGATCTCGGAACTGGCGCCGGTCTCGCGATGACCGAGCAGCCGGCCGGCAGGGTCGCGCGCCTGCCCCACGACGATCTCGGAGAAGCGCGTGCGCCGGCCGATCGGATAGGTCAGGGGCTTGGCCTCGACATAGGTGCCGGAGCCCTGCGTGACGCGGACCAGCCCCTTGTCGACCAGCGACTTCACCGCCTGCCTGACCGTATGGCGGTTGACGCCGAAGCGTTCGGTCAGCGCCGCCTCGGTCGGCAGCCGCGTGCCCGGCACCAGGCCGCCGCCGGCAATCTCGGCCTCGATCGCCTCGGCGATCTGCCGCCACACCGTGACCCCCCTGCCCCTCGCCAGCATGCCGCCTCCCGTCATCCGCCTGTCACGGCTCGCAGCCGATATGCGGAACCGCCCCGTCACGCCAGCCGCCCCGACGCAGGTTTCCGCTTGCCCGGTGACATCGACTGTCATAAAACCATAATCGTCTAGACTAATATACAAATCATGACAGATCATTCCGACCCGCCCGATTCACTCCAGACCGCCCGCAAGGCTACCATGGCCACGGTGGCCCGCGCGACAGCGGACGAACTCGCCGGCCTCGACCGGATCGCGGGGGCGCGCGCGACCATCCTGCGCGCACCCGAGATCGGCCTCGTCATGGTGCGCGGCCGCATCGGCGGCGACGGCGCCCCCTTCAATCTGGGCGAGGCGACGGTCACGCGCGCCGCTGTTGCGCTCCCAGGCGGCGAGGTCGGCTTCGGTCATGTGCTCGGCCGCGATCGGGAGAAGGCACGGCTCGCCGCTCTCGCCGACGCGCTCTGGCAGGCGCCGGCGACCCAAGATGCGGTCGAGGCGTTACTCGCCCCGGTCCGCGAACGTCTCGCCACCGAGGCCGCCTGCAAGCGCGAGCGTGCCGCCGCCACCCGCGTCGACTTCTTCACCATGGTGCGCGGAGACAACTGATGGCTATCGCCCTCGCCTTCGCCGACCCTGTCCACGATGCCCAGCAGACGTTCCGCGCCGTGATGAACGCCATGGCCCGCCCCGGAACGATCCACGCGGTCCCGGGCCTCGCCGCTGCGCCCGCGCCACTGTCGCCGGTCGCAGCCGCCATCGCGGTGGCGCTGGCGGACTACGAGACACCGCTGTGGCTCGATGCATCCCTCGCCGCCGCGCCGGACGTCGCGTCCTACATGACTTTCCACACTGGCGCGCGGATCGTCGCCGCGCCCGCGCAGACCGCCTTCGCGCTGATCGCGGATCCGGGCGCGCTGCCGGATTTTGTCGACTTCGCGCTCGGCACCGATGTCTATCCTGATCGTTCGACGACGCTCATTCTGCAGGTGCAGAGCCTCGCCACCGGCCCCCGGTTCCGCCTGGCGGGGCCCGGCATCAAGGGCCATGCGACCCTCTCCGTCACCGGCCTTTCCGCTGATATCGTCACCCGCCTCGCCGCCAACCATGCCCTGTTCCCCCGCGGCATGGACCTTGTGCTGGCAGGGCCAGAAGGCGTCGCCGCCCTGCCCCGCACCACCCGCGTCACCCTGTCGGAGGCCTGATCCATGTATGTGGCCGTCAAGGGTGGCGAGCGCGCCATCGACAACGCCCACCGGCTCCTCGCCCATGCCCGGCGCGGCGATCCCGCCGTGCCGGAGGTCGCGCCCGCACAGATCCGCGAGCAGCTCGCGCTCGCCGTCGACCGGGTGATGACCGAGGGCTCGCTCTACGACCGCGACCTCGCCGCCATCGCCATCAAGCAGGCGCGCGGCGATCTGGTGGAGGCCGCCTTCCTCGTGCGCGCCTTCCGCACGACCCTGCCCCGCTTCGGCGCCACCGAGGCGATCGACACCGCAGCCATGCAGGTCGCCCGCCGGGTCTCGGCGACCTTCAAGGACATTCCCGGCGGACAGGTTCTCGGACCGACCTTCGACTACACGCACCGCCTCATCGACTTCCTGCTCGAGGCCGGCGCGGATGTGGCCGAACCCATCCGTCAGGTTGCCGAGGACGCACCCATGCCCCGCGTCACCGACCTGCTCGGCCACGACGATCTCATCGAGCGCAACCCCCCGGGCGATCCCGACGCGCCGGTGCCCGACCTCACCCGCGAGCCGCTCGACCTTCCCGCCGGTCGCGACCTGCGCCTGCAGAACCTCGCGCGCGGCGACGAGGGCTTCCTGCTCGCCCTCGGCTACTCGACGCAGCGCGGCTTCGGCCGCACCCACCCCTTCGCCGGCGAAATCCGGCTCGGCGAGGTGGAGGTGGAGTTTATTTCCGAGGATGTCGGCTTTGCCGTTCCGCTCGGCGACATCACCGTCACCGAATGCCAGATGGTCAACCAGTTCAAGGGCTCGGCCAAGGAGCCGCCGCGCTTCACCCGCGGCTACGGCCTCGCCTTCGGCCATTGCGAGAGGAAGACCATGGGCATGGCCCTGGTCGATCGCGCGCTCCGCGCCGGCGAACTCGGGGAGGAGGTCAAGGCTCCGGCGCAGGACGAGGAATTCGTTCTGATGCACTCGGACAATGTGCAGGCGACAGGCTTCGTCGAGCATCTCAAGCTGCCGCACTACGTCGACTTCCAGGCCGAGCTCGGCCTCATCCGCCAGATGCGTCAGGAGATCGCCGAGCGGCAGACTGCCGAACGCACCGCAGCCGACGGATCAGCTGAAGCTCCCCTGCAGGAGGCCGCGGAATGAACGCGCTCGCCACATCCGGAGCCATCGCGGCGACCGGCTACAACTTCGCCTATCTCGACGAACAGACGAAGCGGATGATCCGCCGCGCCATCCTCAAGGCTATCGCCATTCCCGGCTATCAGGTGCCCTTTGCTTCGCGCGAGATGCCCATGCCCTATGGCTGGGGAACGGGGGGCGTGCAGGTCACCGCTGCGATCCTTGGCCGGAATGACCGCCTCAAGGTCATCGACCAGGGGGCCGACGACACCACCAATGCCGTCTCCATCCGCAAGTTCTTCGAGAAGACTTCAGGCGTGGAAACAACGACCCAAACGGCCAACGCGACCATCATCCAGACCCGCCATCGCATTCCCGAGAAGACGCTGACCGCCGAGCAGGTGCTCGTCTATCAGGTGCCGATCCCCGAGCCGCTTCGCTTCCTCGAGCCGCGCGAGACCGAGACGCGCGTCATGCACGCGCTGGAGGACTACGGCCTCATGCACGTGAAGCTCTACGAGGACATCGCCACCCACGGCCACATCGCGACCACCTACGCATATCCGGTGAAGGTCGAGGACCGCTACGTGATGGACCCCTCGCCGACGCCGAAGTTCGACAATCCCAAGATGAACGACTGCGAAGCGCTGCAGCTCTTCGGCGCCGGGCGCGAGAAGCGCATCTATGCGGTGCCGCCGCACACCAAGGTGGTTTCGCTCGACTTCGAGGACCATCCGTTCGAACCGACCAAGTTCGACCACGCCTGCGCCCTGTGTGCAGCGACGCACACCTATCTCGACGAGGTCATCACCGATGACGCCGGCGGGCGGATGTTCGTCTGCTCGGACACCGACCATTGCGAAGAGCGCCGTGCGGAGGGCCATCGCGGCGAGTTGCTGGGCGAAGCGCCGGCAGCGATCGCGGGGAGCGCGGCATGACCATATCCGACACCCCTCTCCTTACTGCTGAAGCCGTGACGAAGTTCTACGGCGGCCGCATCGGCTGCCGCGACGTCGGCTTCGAGCTCTTTTCCGGCGAGGTTCTCGCCGTGGTGGGCGAATCCGGCTCGGGCAAGTCGACGCTCCTGAAGCTGCTGTCAGGCCAGCTCGAGCCCTCGGCCGGGCGCGTACTCTACGCCATGCGCGACGGCGTCACCCGCGACATCCTCACCCTGTCCGAGGCCGAGCGGCGCTTCCTGTTCCGCACCGACTGGGGCTTCGTCCACCAGCATGCCGAACAGGGCCTTCGCATGGGCGTCTCGGCCGGCGCCAATGTCGGCGAGCGGCTGATGGCGGTGGGATGGCGTCACTACGGGAAGATCCGCGAGGAAGCCGAAACCTGGCTGGAGCGCGTCGAGATCGACCCCGACCGTATCGACGACCGGCCCACCGCCTATTCCGGCGGCATGCGCCAGCGCCTGCAGATCGCCCGCAATCTCGTGACCTCGCCGCGCCTCGTCTTCATGGACGAACCGACGGGAGGCCTCGATGTCTCCGTGCAGGCGCGCCTGCTCGACCTCGTCCGCGGACTCGTCGCCGATCTCGGCCTCGCCGCCATCGTCGTGACGCATGATCTCGCGGTCGCCCGGCTGCTTTCGCACCGCATTCTCGTCATGAAGGATGGCCGCGGCATCGAGACCGGACTCACTGATCAGGTGCTGGACGACCCGCGCGAGCCCTATACCCAGCTCCTCGTCTCCTCGATCCTGCAGCCGTGAGGACGGACATGACCCAGCCCCTCCTCAGCCTTGAGAACCTCGCCAAGAGCTTCACCATGCACCTGCAGGGCGGGCTGGTGATCCCCGTGATCTCCGGCATCTCGCTCGATGTGGCGCCCGGCGAATGCGTCGTGCTCGGCGGTCCCTCGGGCGCCGGCAAGTCGTCGATCCTCAAGATGATCTACGGCAACTACCGCGCCGACGGCGGCGTCATCCGCGTCGCCGCCAGCGATGGCGAGACGGTCGACGTCGCGACAGCGGCCCCGCGCCGCGTCATGGCGCTGCGCCGCAGCACCATCAGCTATGTCTCGCAGTTCCTGCGCGTCATCCCGCGCGTGCCGGCGCTGACCGTCGTCGCCGAGGCAGCCGTCGCCTTCGGCATCGGCCGCGACGAGGCCGACGCCCGCGCCCGACGCCTGCTCGGCCTGCTCAACGTGCCCGAGCGGCTGTGGTCGCTGCCGCCGGCGACCTTTTCCGGCGGCGAGCAGCAGCGGGTAAACATCGCCCGCGGCTTCATCGCCGACCACCCGATCCTGCTGCTCGACGAGCCGACCGCTTCCCTCGACGCGACGAATCGCGCAGCCGTGGTCGAGCTGATCGAGACGAAGAAGGCGGCCGGAACCGCCATCGTCGGCATCTTCCACGACGACGACGTGCGCGAGCGGGTCGCCACCCGCATCGTCGACGTTACGCGCTTCGCCGCAAGCGCCGCATGAGGACGACCATGACCGCCAAGGATCCCATCCCCGCCGACCAGACCGGCTCGCTGACGCTCTTCTCCCGCCGCGTCGTCCTCGCCGACCGCGAGGTGGCCGCGACCGTCGTGATCGAGGACGGCGTCATCGCCGCCGTCGAGATCGATCGCCAGCGGGCGGACGCCGCCGATCTCGGCGACGACCTGCTCATTCCCGGCCTCGTGGAACTTCATACGGACCATCTGGAGCCGCACTACCAGCCGCGCCCGAAGGTGCACTGGGACCCGCTTTCGGCTGTCTTCGCCTACGATGCGCAGATCGCCTCCTCCGGCATCACCACGGTCTTCGACAGCCTCAGGATCGGCTCGGACGACGACCGCCCGACGACCGCCGACGGGCTGCTCGACCTGTCCGAGGCCATCGAGAAGGCCAAGGGCACCGGCCTCCTGCGCTCCGACCATCACACCCACCTGCGCTGCGAGATCCCCTCGCGCGGTGTGGTCGAGGAGGCGGAGAGCTATCTCTCCCGCTTTGACGTCCGCCTCATGTCGCTGATGGATCACACGCCCGGCCAGCGCCAGTTCCGCGACGAGGAGAAACTGCGCACCTACTATCGCGGCAAGACCGGCCTGTCGGAAACGGACCTCGACCGGCTCTTCTCCAACCGCCGCGCCCGCGCCGGCGAGATCGGCGAGCCCAACAAGCGCGGCCTCGTCGGCCTCGCGCACAAGGCCGGTATCGCCCTCGCCAGCCATGACGACACGCTCGAGGATCATGTCGCGGAATCTGTCGCCGACCGGGTCTCCATTGCGGAATTCCCGACGACCGTGGAGGCGGCGCGCGCCTCGCACGCGGCCGGCATCTCCGTCCTGATGGGCGCACCCAACGTCGTGCGCGGCGGCTCCCACTCGGGCAACGTGTCGGCGGTGGAACTGGCCGAGGCCGGTGTCCTCGACATCCTCTCCTCCGACTATGTGCCGATCAGCCTGATCCACGGTGCCTTCGGCCTGCGTGACGTACCGGCCATGGGCGGCCTTGCCGGCGCCATCCAGACGGTGACGCTGAAGCCTGCGCTCGCCACCGGCATGACCGACCGGGGCGAGATCGCCGTGGGAAAGCGCGGCGACCTCGTGCGCGTTGCCATGGTGGGCTCGCAGCCCGTGGTGCGCGAGGTCTGGCGCACCGGCCGCAGGATCGCCTGACATGACGGCTGCAGGCCCTGACGGCGGAAAGCCGCTGCGCGAGGCGAGCCCCATCGGTCCGGGCCGGCTCGTCCTCGTGGTGGGGCCGAGCGGCGCCGGCAAGGACACGCTGATCGCAGCCGTCCGCCAGCGCCTGGCAGGCGACGAGGCCTTTCTCTTTCCCCGGCGGATCGTCACCCGTCCGCCCTCGTCGGCCGAGGACAATATCGAGGCCGACGAGGCGACGTTTCGGACGATCGCGGCGGCCGGCGGCCTCGCCCTGTCGTGGACGGCCCACAGCCACCACTACGGCATTCCCGCCGTCATCGACCACGCGCTCTACGGCGGCCGCACAGCCGTCTGCAACGTGTCGCGCGAGGTCGTTGCGGCCGCCCGCCAGCGCTATGCCAATGTCACCGTGGTGGAGATCACGGCGCCGCCCGACGTCCTGAAGAGCCGGGTCGCCGCCCGCTCGCGCCCCTCCGACGGCGATTCGGCGGCGCGGGTGGAGCGGCGCATCACCCATCCGGTCGATCCCGACGTCGTTATCGTCAACGACGGTCCGGTCGAGCCCGCCGCCGCGCGGCTTCTGGCCGTCGTCGCCGGCCGGACCTGATCGGCGGCGCCGTCCGGCGTGGCCCGCCCCATTGGCGGCATCGCCCATTGCACGCAGGCGTGATCGGGGCTCCTATGGGGCATTCCCTGAGGAGAGCCGATCGTGAATCGCTTCGTTGCCCGCGTTCCGATGTCAGTCATCTGCCCGGAGCCGATGGTTCCCGCTATCCAGCACGTGCTGGAAGGCGAGTACGAGGCCCATTATGACGGCATCGGGCTCGACATCCTCGACATCGGCGCCAATGTCGGCTCCTTCGCTCTCTGGGCCTCGGCCCGCTGGCCCGGCAGCCATGTGCGCTCCTTCGAGCCGCATCCAGGTACCTTCGAGTTCCTGAAGCAGAATACCGCCGGCCGGCGCGACATCACCATCGTCAATGCCGCCCTCTTCCCCGGCGGCCTGACCAAGGCGACCTTCCACAGCCGCTTCGCCGGCGATGGCGAGTCCGGCCTTGCGGCCTATTCCGGCGACACCTTCGTCGACGGCACGTTGGTCGAGACCTATGAGGTCGCCGTGGTCGACCCCACCACCCTGCCCTCGGCGGACATCGTGAAGATCGACATCGAGGGCGGCGAAGGCGAGGTTCTCGCACATCTCGACTTGTCGAAGACCTCCCTCGTCCTGCTGGAGTTCCAGAACCGCAAGAACCGCGAGCATATCCGCGCCACGCTGGCGGCCGACTTCGACCTGCTGCACGACGAGGAATTCGCCTGGGACGACCTGCTCGGCTATGGCGGTTACCGCCCCGACCTCAAGGGCGACGCCTGGGGCCGCATCTTCGCCATCCGCAAGGACCTGACGCGCATGACGAAGCGCGAGCCGGTCGCGATCTGAGACCGCGTCGCCGGCGCGGAAGGATCCGCTGACATCCTTTTGCCGTATCCGGGTGTATCGGACATAGTGGACGGGAACAGGGCGACGAGTCGTCGCCCGACCGTCGGTTGAGGCCACCGGGCGGGTCCGGCCCTGGCCGGCCGATTCCCGGGGCGCCTTGAGCGGGCAGGGTCGGTGCATGGCTGGGATGAGGGACGATCGTCAGGAACCGGGAGGCGAGGCCGCTGCGCTGCGCCCGCTGCCGATCGACCAGGCGGTGCTGGATGTCGCGGCGCCTGCGCCCTCGCGCGGCGTGGGCCTGTCCGGCAAGCTGCTGATCCTGACGACGCTGTTCATCCTGATCGCCGAAGTCCTCATCTATGTGCCGGCGGTGGCGAACTTCCGCAATTCCTGGCTCGACGACCGCCTGGCGGCCGGCCGCACGGCCGCACTCGTGCTGGAGGCGGCGCCGAGCGGCATGGTGCCCGAAGCATTGGTGCGCGAACTGCTCGACAGCGCCGGCGCCAAGGCCGTGGCGCTGAAGACCGGACCGGCCCGCCGGTTGCTCGCCGCCTCCGATGAGCTTCCCGATATCAACGTGACGATCGACATGCGCGACCAGCCGCTCTTCCGGACCTTTCCGGAGGCCTTCGCCACGCTCTTCGCCAGGGACGGCCGCACCATGCGCGTCATGGGCGAGGCGCGCCGGGCCGGCGACTTCGTCGAGATCGTCATGGACGAGACGCCGCTGCGCCACGCCATGCTGCGCTTCTCCAAGACGCTGCTGATCTACTCGCTGTTCATTTCGGTGCTGTCGGCGGCGCTCGTCTATGTGACGCTGCACCTGATGTTCGTGCGCCCGATGCGGCGGCTGACCGACACCATGATCGCCTTCCGCGAGAACCCGGAGGACATCAGCCGGGCGATCGTTCCGACCGGCCGCAAGGACGAGGTCGGCGTCGCGGAGTACGAACTGCAGACGATGCAGCATTCGCTGCACGACATGCTGGCGCAGCGATCGCGCCTGGCCGCCCTCGGGCTCGCCGTCTCCAAGATCAACCACGACCTGAGGAACCTGCTGGCCTCGGCCCAGCTCTTCTCGGACCGGCTCGCCAATGTGCCGGACCCCACCGTGCAGCGCTTCGCGCCGAAGATGATCCTGGCGCTCGACCGGGCCATCGCCTTCTGCCAGTCGACCCTCTCCTACGGCCGCGCCCAGGAGGCGCCGCCGCAGCGGCGCGCGGTGGCGCTCACCACCCTTGCCGAGGAGGTGCGCGACACGATGGGTCTCGCCGATGATGCCCGCATCGGCTTCGTCAATGCGGTGGACGACGGCCTGGTGATCGACGCCGATCCCGACCACCTCTTCCGGGTGCTGCTGAACCTTGCCCGCAACGCCCATCAGGCGCTGGAGTCACGCGCTCCGAACGATCCCTCGCGCGACCACATCCGCATTGCCGGCCGGCGCGAAGGCACCGTGACGATCATCGAGATCTCGGACACCGGCCCGGGCGTCCCGGAGCGCGCGCGACAGCACCTGTTCGAGGCCTTCCAGGGCTCGACCCGCCCCGGCGGCACCGGCCTCGGCCTCGCCATCGCGGCGGAACTCGTGCGCGCCCATGGCGGCACCATCACGCTGGCGGAAGGCACGCTCGGCGCCACGTTCCGCATCACCATCCCCGACCGGCCGATCGATCTGGCGAGCGTCCGCAAGGCGCATCGCAAGCGCGCGTGAGACGACGGCGGACGCTCGACGGGGATGAGGGAATTCCCGCGCCGCCGGAGCAGGACGTCGCGTCTCCTGGACCTGTTCCAGCCGAGGCTCCGCGCGGGGATTCCTGACGCCGCCCCCCTTGCAATCGGTTTCGAAACAGCGTATCCGACCGCCTCCGTTCGCAAGGCGATCTGCCTCGCCGAACGCGGCGCGCGCCCGTAGCTCAGCTGGATAGAGCACCAGACTACGAATCTGGGGGTCAGAGGTTCGAATCCTTTCGGGCGCGCCATTCTCAGGCTGCTGGTTCCAACTGCCCTTTTCTGTGTCGTGCGACGAGGTCGGATTCGATCCAACACGCATGGAAGCAGCGTCAGCGCGGATTTGCTGGGTCGGCAAACGGCTCGTCGGGATTGCAAACATAAAACAGGGCCATTCGCGCCGGGACGTCACCCCTGTTGCGTCCCGTCATGTTGACGCCCGACGGCTCGACGAAGACCTGACCAACTTCGATGTGGACCGGGTCCGCGCCATCCAGTTCGAGCGTGAATGTTCCCTCCAGCATATAGACCACCACGGGATGACGGTGCGAATGGTAGGGGGTGACGTCGCCTGGCAAGAGGTTGGCGAACAGCACCCTGATTTCCTGAACCTGTGCCGTCGGCATTCCTTGCACCGCCTGCCGGTGAAGCGGCGTGAGCTTTGCCATGCCGCTGTCCTGCGCAGTGCGCGTGACGCCGACCGTCAGTCCGGCAGTCATGGTTGAAACGTCTGTTTTCTCGTGCATGGCCTTCTCCTCTGCAATTCCCGGGACGCTAGCCCCTTCGAGGTTCTGGCAGCAGCAGCGAAACTGCCAACGGCCTGCGCAATTGTGCATAGTGGCCCCATGTTCGACTGGAACGATCTGCGCCATCTCGTTGCCGTGTCACGTTGTGGCAGCACGCTTGCCGCCGCGAAGGCGCTCGGGGTCAATCAATCAACGGTCCATCGCAGGCTGCTGGAGCTTGAGCGGCGCATCGGCCTGAGCCTGGTGAAGCGCCGGTCGGCGGGATATCGCCTCTCGGAACTGGGGGAAGCGCTGATTGGCGAATTCATCGCCGTCGAAGCTGCCGTCGAGCATCTCGAACGAAAGATCGGCGCGCTGAAGCTCGACCTCAAGGGAACCATCCGCCTCACCTGCCCGGAGCCGACGGTTCCGCGCATCGCCGCATCCGGGTTGCTCGACCGTTTCCATGCCCGCTATCCCGGCCTTGCAGTGGAATTCGTCACCAGCGACCGCTACCTGGACCTGGTCATGGGAGAAGCCGACGTCGCCTTTCGTTCCGGCGAGCCGGTGGACGAACGCCTCGTTGGCCGCAAGATCTGCGATTCCGTTTGGGCCATCTACGCGAGCAAGAGCTACATTCTGCAGAACGGCAGGCCCGAAAGCCTCGGCGAACTCGCTGGGCGGGCCCTGATCGGCTTCGACGGTATCATGCAGAACCACCGCGTCGCCAAATGGCTGCCGACGGTCGTGCCCGATGCTCGCATCGTCAGTCGCTGCTCCAGCATGCTGGGCGCGGTGTCACTGGTGAAGGCCGGTGTCGGTATCGCCCCGCTGCCCACGACGCTTGGCGATGCCGAGGAGACACTGGTTCAGGTACTGCCACCCGTCCTGGAACTGACGCGCGCCTGGTATCTCCTGACACCCTCGGATCTGCGCAGGACACCCCGCATCGCCGCCTTCGTCGATAGCGTTCTGGACGATGTGCCTGCGCTGCGCGCCGCGCTCATTGGATAGTCTGCCTCCCGTCTTATATTTGACAGTCGCAGCGGCCGGCTCGGGTCAGGCGCGTCGCCTCAAGCATCGTCTCCATCGGAATTGCGGGCATTGATCGTCCTGGATTCGGGTGCGAGGTGACGACACGGGCCAAGGTCCTTCCGCAAGGACAGTCCCCGAGCTGTCGCGGCCAAGGCGCTATGCTGCATGCAGCATGGACCAACGCCAGCCTGACCTGTTCGTTCCATCCGGATCAGGGAGGCATCGGATCGTGCGTGACCGGGCCTCAAGCCCGGTTCATCTCAGGCCGCTGGCGGTGCGGCCGGCGCGTCGGCGCTATCGTGGACAATCGAGACCAGGGTTCCGGGGTCTGAGTCCTCGACGAGAACGGTCGCTTCGAGGTGCTTGGCCAAGGCCTGGACAATACTCGTCCCCAGCCCGGGCGGGGGACTGACTTCACCCATCCCGACACCATCGTCGCCGACCGAGAGTTTCCAGTCTGTCGCGCCAGACTGATAGTCGACCTCGATTGTTCCGGCTCGTCCGTCGGGAAACGCATGCTTGAGGGCGTTGATGACCAGTTCCGTCACCAGCAGCCCCAGGCTGACCGACGTGTCAGCATCCACCAAGCTGTCATCAGACGTGACCTCGAGCTTCACCCGTTCGGGGTCGTAGATCATCGATGCTGCCAGGCTATGACAGAGCTGCGCGAAGTAGGGCCGGAGGGCCACCTGCTCCACGCCGCTGATCGCGAGCTGTCGCTGGACGGCGGCGACAGACAGAAGTCTCTGATGAGCGGCAACCAGGTGACTGCGCGTCTCCTGGGACTGCACCCTTCGCGCACTTTGCATGAGCAGGCTGGCGATGATCTGGAGGCTGTTGGCGACCCGGTGCTGGATCTCCTGAACAAGCACGATCTTCTGCCGCAGCAGGTCGTCCTTTTCCCGGAGAACTTCCTTCGCCGAGGCCTCGCTCGCCCGCAAACGGGTCACGTCGGATATCGTCAGGAGGAGCCTGACATCCTCTTCATCGCCAAATCGGAGCCTGTGGGCGTTCATCACCAGGCATCGCGGCTGATCCGATGTGCGGGCGATATCCATCTCGTAGGGGCCGACCTCGGCATCGCTGGCGAGAGCGGCGTGCAGCAACGAGCGCAATTTTGGCAGGGTCCACTCGCCACGACCGAGCGCGAAAACGTCACGACCCTCGACATCGCCCCGCTCAACGCGGAAGGTGCTGCAGAATGAAGCGCTCGCGGCAATGACCTTGAAGGTCTGGTCCAGCAGGAGGAGCGGCGCCTGCGACGATGCGACGATGGCCAGCGCGAGGTCAGGAGCAACCTGCGGAGGAGGCGAGAGGACGGAAGCCATAGGATGGCCCTCCTGGTTGGCCGACGATTCGCGACGCGAAGGTTGCGCCGGGAATACCGGGACGTCGGGACCAGCGTGGGACCGGCACCGATCCGCGGGAAGCCTAGCAGACTTGTCACTCAACGGAGCCAACTATTCGGGACCGCCTGCCGGCGGGCACCCGTCGGGGCGTGCTGGCATCGAGGGCCACAGCCGGGCAAGCCGAAAACCCACCTCCAAGCCGAAACCATGAATTCACACGAATGATCAGCGCGGTGGGGTTTTTCAAGGACCACACAATTGTAAGGACAAGGGGGAACGATCGCGCAGCAGGACGGTTATGATGTCGCACGTCCCCAGACTTCAGACGAAGCCTCGGACGCGACCTTCGCCGCAACTGTTCTTCTGAACTGGCCGCGTCACGGCGGAGCACACCGTTTCCGAAGCAATATTATTGCATCAATGGGGCCTCAGAACCTGATCAATATCGCTCATCCAGATCGGCCATCCCATGACACTACGTAACCCGATCCTGATCGTCGAGGACCAGCCGATCCTGCTGATGGACCTTGAGTCAGGCCTTGAAGAAGGTGGTTATGCGGTGCTCTCGGCCCGGAACGCCGAGGAGGCGATGGCCATCCTGGCGACGGATGTCAAATCGCTTCCAATCGCCACCCCTATTTCGCGTCCAAAGCAGGCCCCCATTGAGGGCGCAGATGCGAGCGGCCGCCCCGGCGTAGCTGGCCAGGGTTTCGCAGCCGGGGCGGCCGCGTTTCC
>NZ_JBJPHW010000018.1:0-59628 GCF_053471285.1 Phreatobacter aquiterrae
GCGCTCGGCAACATGCCGCCGGCCGAGTTCGCAATGAAATCCACGCTGGAAAAACGGGCCGCCTAAGGCCAGAAACGAAACTCAGGACTCTCCCTCAGGCTGGAGGAGAAAAGGGTCTCAGGTCACCAGTTGCATCATATGTTTTGCATAACTTAGAACTCTTTGTGCGCTCCGACGAAGCAATGAAATCAGTGGTTTAGCCACTGCGAAAGTCCGGTGCGAAATCTCGTCCAATAGATGCTCTTGAGGATGCTGCGGTTCCCGGTGACGCGCATGCGCAAGCGTCCGCTTTTGGCATGGCGCTGAACGTCAGGAATAGAGGCGCGAAGCAGCCGTTGGTCGCTGGCGACGGAAATCTTCTTCGATCACCGCGCATTCGACTGGACTGCTGGCGCGAAGAGAGCGTGTGTGTCACCGGCGCTAAGGCGCGCGGGTCAGGCAGGACGACGATGGCAGCGAAGCGGAAGGATCGGAACGAGCGCGCGGATGCGGCGGGGTCGGCTGGCGTCGAGCCGAAGCTCGATCGTGTTACCAGGGCTTCCCAGCGCTCGCGCGGCGAACTGGTGCCAGCCTTGTCGGTGGCGATCCGCGTCGCGCGCGCCGAGATCGAGGAATGCGCGCTGATCCTCAAACACGCCAAGAGTTTCGCCGATGGCGGACGGTTGAAGGCTGCCAACGAGGGTGTGCTCGATGTCGAGCCGAAGCTCTACGAGGTGCAGCATCTCCTGAACGCCGGGACACTGCTGGACGGACGGATGAAGGAGCTGGCCGATCGCGACTAATCGATCGCTGCCGCAAACGAATGCCTGATTGAGATCGCCCCGCTGAGGCCTGTCGCCTCGCGGGGTCGTGGTGGTGCCGGCAAAGGGCTGGCGAACCAGCCTCAAGAGGGCCACCACCATGACCACGAACTCCACCTCCGCCATCAAGCTGACCGATGCCCAGCACGTCGCACTCTCGGCAGCGAGCCAGCGCGCAGATCGGTGCATCGTCCCGCCCGCGCATCTGAAGGGCGGCGCTGTCCCGAAGTTCACCGGCAGCCTGATCGCCAAAGGCGTTGCCGGGGAGATTGAAGCCGACGCTGGAATGCCGATCATTCGCCGCGATGTTGAGCGGGCCCGGGCGCTGGTGATTACCGCTGCCGGCTTCGCCGCGCTCGGCATTGAGGCGCCGGATGTTGCCGATGCGCTGACCGCTGAACCTGCCGAGCCGCGCGCCGCATCGCAGGACGATTGCGATAGGCCTTCTGCCAACGATGGTGCACGGGAAGGCGATAGCCTGGTCGCTGCCGATGCTGACAACGCACCGTCTGCCGGAACCTCATCCAGCACCGTGCGATCCGCGACGCCGCGGGAGGGCACCAAGCTCGCTCAGGTGATCGCGCTGCTCGAGCGAGCGGAAGGTGCTGCCATAAGCGAGCTGATGACCACGACCGGCTGGCTCGCTCATACGACGCGAGCGGCGCTGACTGGGCTGCGCAAGCGTGGCTTCATGGTTGAGCGGGAGAAGGGAGCGGACGGCAAGGAGAGCCGCTACCGGATCGCGGCCATCCGGATCGTTGCGAAGGCAGCGTGATTCCCATGGGTTCCGGCAAGCCCGATCGACGCAGCGTTGATCAGATCGCAGACGAGATCGCGCGCCTACGCGATCTCGATGCTTCAGCCCTTCGACTGCGCTGGCGGGAGGTGACCGGCAAGCCTGCCGCTCCCGGTCTCAGGGGCGAACTGCTCGTCCGGGCGCTCGCCTATTCCATCCAGGGGAAGGCTTTCGGTGGATTGTCGCTGACCGCGACGAAGCGCCTGCAGGCCATTGCGCGGGAAGGCAAGGCATCGAAGGCGGTTCCGGTGACCGAGAGCCGATCTTCCGCAGCGCCGCGGCGGCTGATGCCGGGCTCGCGGTTTATCCGGGAGTGGCGGGGCGTCATGCACGAGGTGATCGTGATCCCCGAGGGGTTCCTCTGGCATGGTGCGACCTACACGTCGCTCTCGACCGTCGCCAAGGCGATCACGGGCACGACGTGGAACGGCTGGGTGTTCTTCGGAGCAAAGCCCCCTCCGAAGAAGCCAAAGCCGCCGAGCACAGGACCGACGCCGTCCGCTGCTGTCGGTGCGACCGAACGCCAGTCTTCAGGGAGCGATGTCCATGCGTAGCGCTCGATCGACCGAACGATCAGGCGTTGGGAAGGCGCAGGGCGCGGGTGCAAAGCGCTGTGCCGTCTATACGCGCAAGTCCAGCGAGGAGGGCCTGGAACAGGACTTCAACTCGCTGCATGCCCAGCGTGAGGCCTGCGAGGCCTACATCGCTTCGCAGCGCCATGAGGGCTGGTCGCTCATTCCCGCCCATTACGACGATGGCGGCTACTCCGGCGGCTCGATGGAGCGGCCTGGCTTGGCGGCACTGATGGCTGATGTCGACGCCGGACGCATCGACATCGTCGTCGTCTACAAGGTCGATCGGCTGACCCGCTCGCTCGCCGACTTCGCCAAGATCGTCGAGCGCTTCGATGCCAGGGGCATCTCCTTCGTGTCGGTGACGCAGGCCTTCAACACGACCTCGTCGATGGGACGGCTCACCCTCAACGTCCTGCTATCCTTCGCGCAGTTCGAGCGCGAGGTCACCGCCGAACGGATCCGCGACAAGATCGCGGCATCCAAGCGCAAGGGCCTCTGGATGGGAGGTAACCTTCCGTTCGGCTACCGCGTCGAGAGCCGCAAACTGGTCATCGACGAAGCTGAAGCCGAACAGGTCAGGACGATCTTCAATCTGTACCTGAAGCTTGGATCAATCGGAGCGCTCAAGAAGGAACTCGACCATCTGGGAATGCGAACGCGCGTTCGTTCTCTCACCAGTGGCGTGGTGGTGGGCGGCATTCCGTTCGGCATCGGACCTCTCCAGGCGATCTTGCGGAACCGAGTCTATGTCGGTGACCTCGTCCATCGCGGCGTCCATCACGACGGTGAGCATTCGGCGATCCTCGACGGCCCGATCTTCGACGAGGTGCAGCGCCGATTGGATGCGCGGCGCGTGGCAAAGCACGAGCAAGCGACGAACGGCGGCTCTCTGCTGGGTGGCCTGTTGTTCGATTCCAAAGGCAACAGGATGTCGCCGAGCCACTCGCGCAAGGATGGCGTTCGCTACACCTACTACGTCTCCCGCGCCCTGCTCGACCATCGACCAAGCGAGGCCGGCTCTACTAGCCGTGTGTCGATGCCTGCGATCGACGAAGCGGTGATGGATGCCTGTGTGCCCCGGATATCCGCCAACCCAATAGACGTAAGCGAGCGACGCCTGTCCGTCAGGTCCGCCATCGAACGTGTTGAAGTGCACTCGGACCACTTGGTCCTGGCGCTCAAGACCGACCGCCTTCAGGAGCCGCACACCGCTTCGGGCAACATGCAGGTCGAGACGATCTCGGTTCCTTGGCGCCCGACATCCAGTCGACCTGCAAGGACGATCGTGGATGCTGCGACGCACGATCTCGGCGCATCTTCGTCGCGCCAGAAGGACCAACAACGGCTTCTCACAACGATCACTCGCTCGCGCAACTGGATGGACGAGTTGTTGAGTGGGCGGGTGGCAGACCTGGAAACCATCGCGCAGCGCGATGGCTTATCGGTTCGCGGCGTGCGGTTGATGCTGAACCTTGCCTTCCTCTCGCCCCGACTCATCGAGGCGGCGCTGCAGGATCGTTGGCCGGCTGGGATCACGGCTTCGGATCTCGCACGTGACCTGCCGATGAACTGGAGCGACCAGCACGGGCTGATCGGCCTGGCGGCTCCCTGATCCCTATTCAGCTACATCGGGATACGCGGCGCGGTCTAACGCCGGCGGCGTTTGACCGTCAGCACGGGTATGCGTCGAACCGGTCTGCAAGGCTGATCGAAACCGTCTCGTGCAACTGGCGCATTGCAATTTCGGAAACTGCCATTGGCGCGCGGAGAATGGTGCATACCGCAGGCCGGCGCCGCCCGCCGGAGAGCCTCTCCGCAGAGGCTCGACGTGCTGCATTTATGGCTAAGTCGCGGAGGTCTCGAGACAAAATAAAAGCCCGGTCAATGGACCGGGCTTGCGCAGTGCGGGCTGGTGGAGCTAGGGGGATTCGAACCCCCGACCTCTGCAGTGCGATTGCAGCGCTCTCCCATCTGAGCTACAGCCCCGCCCGCGAGCCGGCCTTGTAGGTTGCCGGGCTCTTGATTGTCAAGCACGGCGGCCATTCTCCGGGCCATCGGGAACAACCCTACCGAAGGGTCCCCGACGCCGCGCGCGCCTCAAAAAAAGCTTCCCATCGGCGCCCGCTGCTTGTTAACAATTTCTTGCGTGGAGCATGGCCCCCGAGTGCGATCCGCCGCGATGGTATCCCCATGGACGGGATCGGCCGTCGCGTCGTTCAACAGAGAGCACGCGAGGAGATTGGCGTGAAAATGGGCTCCCACCTCAAGCGATTGGCCTGCGTCGCGGTCGTGTCGGCATCGATGGTCGGCCTGCATGCCGGCCGTGCCGATGCGGCTGCGCCACCTGTTCCCGCTCCGGCCACTTCGGGTGTGCTTGTCGGAGCGGCGGCCGGCATCATCGGCGTCGCCGCATTCCTCGGCATCTATGATCTGGTGCGGCGCAGCGGGTGCACGGGCGACGTCCTCAAGCTGGGCGGGCCGGGCTTCGGCCAGCCGATCCGGCCGTCAGACAACGTGATGCCGCCGCAGAACTGTCGCCGCTAGATCGGCGTCAGCGTCTGCCGAAGGGCTTCCTGAGGAGGGGGACGAAAGCCAGGTCCTCCTCCTTCATATCGTCAAGCCCCATCCGGAAGTCATCGCCCTCGCGCGCCGCCCTTGCCCTGTAGGTGCCGAACAGGCGGTCCCATACGGACAGGATCTGCCCGAAGTTGGAGTTGCCCTCGGCCGGGTCCACCGAATGATGGATGCGGTGAATGTCCGGCGTGACGATCAGCATGCCGAGAATCCGACCAATCGCGCCCGGCAGCCGCACGTTGCTGTGGGCAAAGACCGAATGCAGCGCATTGACCGCCGCATAGATCATCAGCGCGCCGACCGGCACGCCGAAAAACACGGCTCCCGCCAGGATGAATCCATAGAGGAACAGGGACTCCAGCGGATGATGCAGGAGGCCAGTGGAGGCCGTGACGAAGGTCTCGGCATGATGAACCTGGTGCAGGCGCCACAGCAGCGGCACCTTATGGCTGAGGTAATGGCTGGCATAGGCCAACAGGTCGATCAGCACGACGCCCAGCGCGATGGTCCAGACCGCTGACAGCGGAAGGTCCGAAACGCTGACGATCTGGACCTGATAGGCGATCCTGGTGATCGGCTCGGAGATCGCGAAAGAGCCGAAGAGCAATGCGACCAGTGTCGTGATGCCGAACAGGATGTTCGGTGGGCGGGCGATGGCGGGCTTCTGCAAGCGGGGGAAGATCCCCTCCAGTCCTGACATTACGGCGACCATGACGAAGGCGCCGACCCACGACGCGTCGATCAGGAAGGCTGTCCAGCTATACATCCCTCACCCCCGTGGCGTCGCCCGGTGTCGCCAGCCTCGCATCGTGCTGACGCCGTCAGGGACGACCGGCCGCCGGGGGGACGACGGCTTGAGGCCTTGCGCCTACACATACTGCCCGTGGCAGTGCTTGAACTTCTTACCCGAGCCGCAGGGGCAGGGGTCGTTGCGGCCGACCTTGCCCCAGGTGGAGGGATCGTTCGGATTGCGCGCCGCCGTGGCGTCGCCCGCCGCCAGGGCCTGGAACGAACCGCCGGAGGCAGCGCCCATCTGGGCGAACTCGTCCATGCCCGTCGTCGGGTCGATGTGGTGGGCGGTCATCGGCGGCAGGTCCGGCATGGGCGGCGGCTCCTGCAGCTCGACGAGGGCGAGTTGCTGCGTCGTCATCTCGCGGAGTTTCGCCATCAGCCCCTCGAAGAGCTGGAAGGCCTCCGACTTGAACTCGTTGAGCGGGTCGCGCTGGGCATAGCCGCGCAGGCCGACGACCTGACGCAGGTGGTCGAGCTGCACGATGTGCTCGCGCCACAGGTGGTCGAGCACCTGCATGACCACCGCCTTCTCGATCTGGCGCATGATGTCCGGGCCGAAGCGGGCGGCCTTTGACGCCATCATCTCGTCCGCCGCCCGGGTGATGCGCTCGATCACCTCCTCGTCGGCGATGCCCTCTTCCTTGGCCCAGTCCGGGATCGGCAGGTCGAGGTTGAGGACGCGGTAGATCTCGTCCTTGAGCGTGGCGGTGTTCCACTGCTCGGCATAGGCGTCCGGCGGGATGTAGGTCTGGACCAGGGCCTCGATCACGCCATGGCGCATGTCCTGCGTCATGTCGGAGAGATCCTCCTGGCTCATCAGTTCGATGCGCTGCTCGAAGATGACCTTGCGCTGGTCGTTGGCGACGTCGTCATACTTGAGGACGTTCTTGCGCAGATCGAAGTTGCGCGCCTCCACCTTCTGCTGGGCCTTCTCCAGCGCCCGGTTGATCCAGGGATGGACGATGGCCTCGCCCTCCTTCAGCCCGAGCTTGGTGAGCATGCCCTCCATGCGGTCCGACCCGAAGATGCGCATCAGGTCGTCCTGCAGCGACAGGTAGAACTTGGAGCGGCCGGGGTCGCCCTGGCGACCGGCGCGACCGCGCAGCTGGTTGTCGATGCGTCGGCTCTCGTGGCGCTCGGTGCCCATGATGTAGAGGCCGCCGGCGTTGAGCGCGCGCTGCTTGAGTTCGGCCACCTGCACGCGGATGGCCTCGGCCTTCGCCTGCTTCTCCGGCCCGTCCTCCATGCTCGCAAGCTCGGCCGAGATGCGCATGTCGGCATTGCCGCCGAGCTGGATGTCGGTGCCGCGGCCGGCCATGTTGGTGGCGATGGTGATGGCGGCGGGAACGCCGGCCTGGGAGACGATGAAGGCCTCCTGCTCGTGATAGCGGGCGTTCAGCACGGCGAAGACCTTCTCCGCCGCGGTGCCCTGGTCGCCGTCGTAGAGTGGCGCGAAGGCCTGCGGGTCCTCGAGGTCGACCTGCTTGAAGCCGTGGCTCTTCAGCATCTCGGCGAGGGTCTCGGACTTCTCGATCGAGGTGGTGCCGACGAGCACCGGCTGCCCCTTGGCGCGGGCCGCCTCCACCTCGGTGATGATCGCCTGGTATTTGTCCTGGACGGTCTTGTAGACCTCGTCGTCCTCGTCGATGCGGGCGATGCCGCGGTTGGTGGGGATCTCCACCACCTGCAGCTTGTAGATGTCCATGAACTCGTCGGCCTCGGTCAGCGCCGTGCCGGTCATGCCCGCGAGTTTCTTGTACATGCGGAAATAGTTCTGGAAGGTGATCGAGGCGAGCGTCTGGTTCTCCGGCTGGACCTGGACGCGCTCCTTGGCCTCCAGAGCCTGGTGAAGGCCTTCCGAATAGCGCCGTCCCGGCATCATGCGGCCGGTGAACTCGTCGATGATCACGACCTCGCCGTTGCGGACGATATAGTCCTTGTCGCGCTGGAAGAGCTTGTGCGCCTTGAGCGCCTGATTGACGTGGTGGACGGTGGAGACGTTCTCGACGTCGTAGAGGTCGCCCTTGACGTAGCCGGCCTCGACGAGCGCCTGCTCCATCTTCTCGTTGCCGCTCTCGGTCAGCGACGCGGTGCGCTGCTTCTCGTCGACCTCGTAGTCCTCCTTGGCGAGAACCGGGATGAAGCGGTCGATGGTGGCGTAGAAGTCGGAGCGGTCGTCGAGCGGGCCGGAAATGATCAGCGGCGTGCGCGCCTCGTCGATCAGGATGGAGTCGACCTCGTCGACGATGGCGTAGAAGTGGCCGCGCTGGACCATCTCCTCCACCGTGTACTTCATGTTGTCGCGCAGGTAGTCGAAGCCGTACTCGTTGTTGGTGCCGTAGGTGATGTCGCAGGCGTAGGCGTCGTGGCGCTGCTGGTCGTCCATGCCGTGGACGATCGTGCCGGTGGTCATGCCGAGGAAGCCGTAGACGCGGCCCATCCACTCGGCGTCGCGCTTGGCGAGGTAGTCGTTGACGGTGACGACGTGCACGCCCTTGCCGGCGAGCGCGTTGAGATAGACGGCGAGAGTCGCCACGAGGGTCTTGCCCTCGCCGGTCTTCATCTCGGCGATGGCGCCCTCGTGCAGCACGATGCCGCCGATGAGCTGGACGTCGTAGTGACGCTGGCCGAGGACGCGCTTGGCCGCCTCGCGCACGGTTGCGAAGGCGGGAATGAGCAGGTCGTCGAGGCTCTTGCCGGCGGCGTACTGGGCCCTGAACTCATCGGTGCGGGCGCGCAGCGCCTCGTCGGAGAGCTTCTCCAGTTCCGGCTCCAGGGCGTTGATCGCCTCGACGCGGGGGCGGTAGCCCTTGATGCGACGGTCGTTGCCGTTGCCGAAAAACCTGCGGGCGAGCGCGCCGAACATGTGCGTTCCTTCACTTGGGGCGAGACGTCGGGGAGGACATCAGAACGGTTGGTCGCGCCGTCCGTTCCAATGGTTCACGCCGGAGACCCGCCCCACTGGGCGGGGGGTGAGGCGCCCCGTGCGCCCCATCCTCGATTCCCGGTGGGATGATCGCCGGACCGCCACAAATCCGCGTGTGGCCGGCAACCCGCGACAGATATGGACGGTACCGAGGGTTGTCAATTCGACGCGAAACGGGCATTCCTGCGGCCATCGGCGGAACCTGTCAGGCGTGCGGCGCGTACTCGCCGGCGGGTGGCTTCCCGCCGCCGACCTTCAAAGCGCCATACGTGCCCGTCAAGCACGCCTTCCCGTGACAAAAGGCTCGACCCCGCCATGACCGTCCGCCTGCTCCTTCCCCTGGCCGCCCTGACTGCGGCTCTGGCCGGGCCGCTCGCCGCCCAGACGCCGCCCGCGACACCCGCACCGGCGCCGCAGGCGACCCCGCAGGCGCTGCCGACCCCCGCCGACGGCATCCTGGCCCGGGTGCAGGGCGTCGAGATCCGCCAGGCCGACCTCGATGCCGCCGAAGAGGATATCGGCGGCCAGGCGACGGCCCAGATGTCCCCCGAGCAGAAGCGGGAATATCTCCTCAGCTTCGTCATCGACCTGACGCTGGCCGCCAAGGCGGCCGAACAGCGCAACGTCCAGAGCGGTCCGGATTTCGCCCGCAAGCTGACCTACTACCGCAACAAGTTGCTGGTCGAGACGCTGCTCAACGCCGAGACACGCGCCCGCGTCACCGAAGAGGAGATGCGCAAGATCTACGACGAGCAGCGCGCCCGCATCACGCCCGAGGAAGAAGTGCGCGCCCGCCACATCCTGGTGGAGACCGAGGACGAGGCCAAGGCGCTGATCGCCCAGATCCGCGGCGGCAGCGATTTCGAGGCGCTCGCCAAGGAGAAATCGAAGGATCCGGGCGGCGCCCGCAACGGCGGCGACCTCGGCTTCTTCACAAAGGGCCAGATGGTGCCGGAATTCGCCGAGGCGGCCTTCGCCATGCAGGCGGGGCAGTTGTCCGAGGCGCCGGTCAAGTCGCAGTTCGGCTGGCACATCATCAAGGTCGAGGAGCGCCGCCAGCGCCAGATCCCGAGTTTCGAGCAGGTCCGCGGCCAGATCGAGGACTTCCTCACCCGTCGCGTGCAGGCCGATCTCGTCCAGCGCCTGCGTTCGGAGGCGCAGGTGCAGCGCTTCGTCGAGCCGCCGGCCCGGCCGCAGATTCCCGGCATGCCCGGCGCACCCGCCCCGGCGACGCCGCGCCCCTGATCGGGCTCTCCCGAACATCCTCGACAGGCCGGCCGCGATCACGGCCGGCCTTTTGATTTCTCCAGACTGTTTCTGGTTATTTCTCGGGATCGAACCGTTTCTTAAGTGCCGCGACCGTATGCGTTGTCCATCAACGGCCGGATGTTCGGGCCGATGCGTCACGAGGGACGTGTCTCTTGTCGGTGATGGGTTCGGAGGAAGCGCAGATGGGGCGCGGCGCGAAAACGCTGCTGTCCCCCGCGGGGATTCTTGCGCGCCTGCGCGCTTTTCGCTCCGACGGTTCCGATCAGTCCGTCGCCCAGCGCATGGCCGGGGCCGCCTTCCTCATCCGCGTCTTCAGCGCCGGCATCGCCTATGTCAGCCAGGTGCTCATGGCGCGCTGGATGGGCGGTTCGGAGTTCGGCACATATGTGTCCGTCTGGGTCTGGGTGCTGCTGATCGGCCATTTCGCCAATGCCGGCCTCGCCTCCGCCGCGCAACGTTTCGTTCCCAACTATGCCGAGCGGCGGGACCATGACGGCCTCAGGGGCTTCATCGCGGGAGCGCGCCGCCTCGGCGTCGTCATCGCCACCGGCGTTGCGGCCCTCGGGCTCCTCGCCCTCTGGGTCTTCGGCGCCCATCTGAGCGGCCCGATGGTGATGCCGCTGGCGTTGGCGGCCCTGTGTCTGCCGATGTTCGTGCTGACCGACATCCAGGACGGGATCGCCCGCTCCTACAACTGGACCGACCTCGCGCTCGGCCCCCCCTATCTGATCCGCCCGCTGATCCTGCTGGCCTGCATGGGCGGGGGGCACCTTCTCGGCTTCGCCAGCAACGCCGTGACGGCCATGACCTGCGCGGTGGTCGCCACCTGGTTCGCCGCGGTCATCCAGTTCTGGTTGCTGAACCGGCGCCTCGCTGCCGAGGTGCCGGCAGGTCCCCGGCGGTCGGAGCCGTTGACCTGGCTCAGGACCAGCCTGCCGATCTTTCTCGTCGAGACCTTCTACCTCGCCCTGACCTATGCGGACGTCATTCTGCTCAAATATCTGCGCGGGCCGGAGGAGGTCGCGGTGTACTGGGCGGCTGTGAAGACGCTGGCGCTGGTCGCCTTCATCTATTTCGCGGTCGCCGCCGCTGCCGCGCACCGGTTCAGCGAGTACCATGCCGCCGGCGACCGGCAGAAGCTGGCGGATTTCCTGCGCGCTTCCATCCGCTGGACCTTCTTCCCCTCGCTTGCGGCGACCATCGTCATCCTGGCCCTGGGCAAGCCGTTCCTGATGATGTTCGGCCCGGACTTCGTCGCCGGCTATCCCGCCATGTTCGTGGTGTCGGTCGGGCTTCTCGCCCGCGCGGCGGTCGGGCCTGTCGAGCGGCTCCTGACGATGTCGGGCCACCAGGTGGCCTGCGCGCTCATCTACGGCATCGCCTTCGCCGTCGCAGTCGGTCTCTGCCTGCTCCTGATCCCGCGCTACGGCATGATGGGTGCCGCGATCGCCACGGCGGTGGCGCTGACCCTCGAATCGGCTCTGCTTCTGTGGATCACCACGGCGAGGCTCGGTCTCTCCATGGCCTTCTGGGGCCGGACGGTGGCGGCATGACCATGGGGACGCTGGCAAAGGACCGCGCCGGGAGCGGGGGACTGGTGGCCTCGCCGCCGATCCAGCCGTCGATCGCGCCGTCCGGGCTCGGCGCCGTCGAGGTCCGCTGGGTGCCCGCCGGCGACTGGCCCGAACTCGAAGCGCACTGGTCGCGCTTCTCCCAGATGTCCTCGCCCAACGCCTTCCTGTCGTCGGCTTTTGCGCTTGCCGCCCGGGCCGTGGACGCGAAAGCCGGTCTCGGCGCCCTCGTCATCACCCGTGATGGCGATTGGATCGGCTTTGTCGCGGGCCGGATGGCGATGGGCGGAGCGGTCTTCTCCGTCTGGACCCATGCCTATGCGCCCTATGGCGCGCCTCTCGTCCGCCCCGGCGAGGACGCGGCCGTCGTCGCGGCGCTGTTCGGCTTCCTGGAAGGGCAGGGTGTGGCCGCCCTCGACTGGCCCATGCTGGACACGGGCGAGCTTGCCGCCGCACTCGTCACCGCCACCGCTCGCCGCCGGGTCGACGTCCTCGATGCGCATGGCCGCGCCGTGCTGACGGAGGCGCCGCCCGCCCTGTCGAAGGAACACCGCCGTCTGTCCCGCCGCCTCGGCGAGCAGGGCGAGGTCCGCCTCGTCTCGACGGCGGAAGGCCATGATCCCGACGCCGCCGTCGCCGCCTTCCTCGCCCTCGAGGCCGAGGGCTGGAAGGGCCGCAGGGGCACGGCGCTGTCCGCCCGGCCGCAGACGCGACGGCTCGTCGAAGAGGGGATCGGCTCTCTCCTGCGCAGCGGTCAGGCGCGGATCGACAGCCTCCTGCTCGATGGTCGTCCGATCGCTGCCGGTGTGGTCCTGATGTCCAAATCGCGCGCCTGGTACTGGAAGACGGCCTATGACGAGGCCCTGTCGCGCTTTTCTCCCGGCGTCCTGCTGTCGCACGCGATCGGGGCGGAGGCGATCGCCGTTCCGGGCGTGACACTTGTCGATTCCTGCGCCATCGCCGGCCATCCGATGATCGACCGCATCTGGCCGGAGCGGATGACCGTGACGAGCCGGTTCATCGCCGTCGCGGAGGGAGCACCGGGCTGGCGCTACCGGGCGGCGCTGGCCGTCCAGAGCGGTCTCGCCGAAGGCAAGGCCCTCGCCAAGCGCCTCCTGAAACGCTGAGGCGTCAGGGCCTGTCGCGCAGCAGTCGGCGGATGATCTTGCCCGTCGTCGTCATCGGCAGTTCGTCGATGAACTCCACCTCGCGCGGGTAGGAATGCGCTGACATGCGCGTCTTCACGAAGTCGCGGATGTGGTCCGCCAGGTCCGTGGACGGTTCCACGCCGGTCTTCAGCACGACGAAGGCCTTGACGATTTCGGTGCGCAGCGGGTCGGGCTTGCCGACGGCGGCGGCCAGCGACACGGCCGGGTGCTTGATCAGCGTGTCCTCGATCTCGCCGGGACCGATGCGGTAGCCGGCCGAGGTGATGACGTCATCGTCGCGGCCGAAGAAGTGGATGTAGCCGTCCTCGTCGCGGATGCCCTGGTCGCCGGTGGTCATCCAGTCGCCGATGAACTTGTCGCGCGTCGCCTCCGGCCGCCCCCAGTATGCGAGGAACATGACGGGGTCCGGGCGCTTCACGGCGATCTGGCCCTGTTCGCCGGGGTCGCAGAGCGAGCCGTCGGCGCGAATGATGCCGACGGTGTGGCCCGGCACCGGTTTGCCGATGGCGCCGGCCCGCGACACCCCGATGGCGGCGCAGGAGCCGATGACGAGGTTGCATTCGGTCTGGCCATAGGCCTCGTTGATCGTCAGGCCGAGCACATCGTGGCCCCAGGCGAAGGTCTCGGCGCCGAGCGTTTCGCCGGCCGAGGCGAGGGTGCGGAGCTTCAGGTCGTAGCGGGAACGGGGATCATCGACGGCGCGCAGCATGCGCAGGGCGGTGGGCGGCACGAAGGCGTTCCGGATCTCCAGGGTCGCCATCAGCGCATAGGCCTCGTCGGGATCGAACTTCTCGAACTTCCGCGCCACCACCGGCACGCCATAGCGCAGGGCAGGCAGCAGGGCGTTGAGAAGGCCGCCGGCCCAGGCCCAGTCGGCCGGGGTCCACATGCGGTCGCCAGCTTGAGGCAAGAACTCATGCGGCATCCGGATGCCCGGCAGATGGCCGAGCAGCACGCGGTGGCCGTGCAGCGCGCCCTTCGGCGGACCGGTGGTCCCCGAGGTGTAGATCATCATCGCGGGGTCGTCGGGCGAGGTGTCCGCGGCCGCGAAGCGGGGGGAGGCCTGGGCCATCGCCTCCTGCAGGCTGTCGACCCCGTCGGCGCGTCCGTCGATGGACAGGACGACGGCGAGTTCGCCGAGGCCGTCGCGGATCTGCCCGAGCTTGGCGACGCCCTCCGCGTGGGTGAGGAGTGCCCGCGCCCCGGAATTGGCGAGGCGGAAGGCGAGGGCGTCGGGCCCGAAGAGCGCCGCCAGAGGCACGGCGACAGCGCCCATCTTGTAGATGGCGATGTGGGCGATCGCCGCCGCCGGACCTTGCGCGAGGATGATGGCGACCCGGTCGCCGCGGCGGACACCTCGGGCCGTCAGGACATTGGCGAGTCGGTTCGAGTCCGCCTCCAACTGGCCGAAGGTGACGGGCTCGACCTGCCCGTCCGGCCGCTGCCAGATGATGGCGACGCGGTCCGGATCGGCCTCGGCCCAGCGTGTGCAGACATCGACGCCGATGTTGTAGCGGGCAGGGATCCGCCAGCGGAAATCGCGAACGAGGGCGGCATAGTCGCGGGTATCAGGCAGCATGCACGGGCTTCGGGTCTCGGGCGGGGGCTTGGCGGGGAGGGCGGACCCTCGCACAGATGGCGCGGCGCGTCATCCGGGCGCCGCGTTACAGGGGGTCACGCGCCTCACGCCGCCCGTTTCGCGCCCGCCCCGACGATGCGCACGATGTCGGCCATGATGGCGTTGAGCTGGAAGTCCTTCGGCGTATAGACCGCCGCGACGCCCGCCTGCCGCAGCACGGCCTCGTCCTCGGGGGGGATGATGCCGCCGACGATGACCGGCACGTCGTCGAGACCCTCGGCCCTCATGCGCTCCATCACCTCGGTGACCAGCGGGATGTGGCTGCCCGAGAGGATCGACAGGCCGACGACGTGGACGCCCTCCTCGAGCGCTGCGTTGACGATCTCGGCCGGGGTGAGGCGGATGCCCTCATAGACCACCTCCATGCCGCAGTCGCGTGCCCGCACGGCGATCTGCTCGGCGCCGTTGGAGTGGCCGTCGAGGCCCGGCTTGCCGACGAGGAACTTGATGCGGCGGCCGAGCGCCCGCGAGACCTTCTCCACCTCGTCGCGGATGGGGGCGAGATCGCCGGCCTCGGCGCGTGCGGCGCGGCCGACGCCGGTCGGTGCCCGGTATTCGCCGAAGACCTCGCGCAGGACCTGACCCCATTCGCCGGTGGTGACGCCGGCCTTGGCGGCGGCGATGGACGGCTCCATGACGTTGCGGCCTTCCTGGGCGGCGGCGCGCAGATCGGCGAGTGCCTTCGCCACGGCCTTGGCGTCGCGGGCCTCGCGCCAGGCGCGGAGATTGGCGACCTGGTCGGCCTCGACGGCGGGATCGACCACCATGATCGAGCCTTCGCCGGTGGTGAGGGGGGAGGGTTCGGTTTCGGTGAAGCGGTTGACGCCGACCACCGTCATGTCGCCGCTCTCGATCGCCTCGAGGCGCCTGGAATTGCTCTCGACGAGCTTGGATTTCATGTAGGGCACGGCGGCGATGGCCCCGCCCATCTCCTCGATGAGCTTCATCTCGGCCGTTGCCTCGGCTTTCAGCGCCTCAACCTTGGCCGCCACCACGGGATTGCCGTCGAAGAGGTCGCCGAACTCAAGGAGATCGGTCTCGTAGGCAAGAATCTGCTGCAGGCGCAGCGACCATTGCTGGTCCCAGGCGCGTGGCAGGCCAAGCGCCTCGTTCCAGGCGGGAAGCTGGAGCGCACGGCAGCGCGCCTTCTTCGAGATCGTCACCGCCAGGGCCTCGATGAGGATGCGGTAGACGTTGTTCTCGGGCTGCTGCTCGGTGAGGCCGAGCGAGTTCACCTGCACGCCATAGCGGAACAGCTTGTGCTTGGGGTCGGTGACCCCGTAGCGGGTCTCGACTATCTCCTCCCAGAGATCGACGAAGGCGCGCATCTTGCACATCTCGGTGACGAACCGCATGCCGGCGTTCACAAAGAAGGAGATGTGGCCGACCACCTCGCCGAAGCCGCCTTCCGGCACCTCGCCGGAGGCCTTCACCGTGTCGAGGATGGCGATGGCATTAGCGAGCGCGAAGGCGAGTTCCTGTACCGGCGTCGCGCCGGCTTCCTGCAGGTGGTAGGAGCAGACGTTCATCGGGTTCCACTTCGGCATCTCGGCCGTCGTGAACAGGATCGTATCCTTCGTCAGGCGCAGGGACGGTTCCGGCGGGAACACGTAGGTGCCGCGGGAGAGATACTCCTTCAGGATGTCGTTCTGCGTGGTGCCGGAGAGCGTCGTCCGGGGCGCGCCGGTCTCGTCGGCCACCGCGACATAGAGCGCCAGCAGCCAGGCGGCGCATGCGTTGATCGTCATCGACGTGTTCATCTCCGCGAGCGGGATGCCGTCGAAGAGGGTGCGCATGTCGCCGAGATGGGCGACGGGTACGCCGACCTTGCCGACCTCGCCGCGGGCAAGGACATGGTCCGCATCATAGCCGGTCTGGGTGGGCAGGTCGAAGGCGACGGAGAGGCCGGTCTGGCCCTTGGCGAGGTTGGCGCGATAGAGGGCGTTCGATTTCGCGGCGGTCGAATGGCCCGCATAGGTGCGGATCAACCAGGGTTTGTCGCGCGTGTCTTTGGTGCGCAAGGTCGCCTCCCGAGCGGGTTATTGCCCGACATTCTGTGCCGGGAGGCGATTTATTGCAATGCAGCGAAAGCCGTAGCGGCCCGGCCATCCGGCGGATGACCGGGATTTCGCTGTCTCAGGCCCTTCGGACCACCCCGACGATCACGAGCAGGATGACCGCACCGATCGTGGCGCTGACGATGGAGGCTGCCAGACCGCTGCCAATCGAAACCCCGAGGCGCGGGAACAGCCAGGTGGCGATCAGCGCGCCGAGAATGCCGACGACGATATTGCCGACCAGCCCGAAGCCGAAGCCCTTGACGATGATCCCGGCGAGCCAGCCGGCGATGGCGCCGACAAGGATGAGTATGAGCAGACTTTCGATAGCCATGATGTAGTCCTCTTCGGGTGCGGACGGGCAGGGACCTGCCGCGTGGCACAACGCATCGTCCGGGCAGCCCGCAAGGCCTGACCAATGATCTCTAACGCACGCCGCGCGACTTGGTTCCAAACCGGCGCCAATATTTCCCGCAGCGACAGCCGTGACGATAGCCACACCAGATGCCGGGCGATAGGGGCGAGATCGTCCGAAAGTCGGGGCGTGGTGAGGCGGCGAGGGGCCGAATTCACGCTTGCGCAACCATGTTGCACTGCACATACTCCCCTGCCCACGCGCCCGGCCAAGAAGGCGCTCACGACCCCGAGGTGACACCATGGCAGCCGCTGCTCCCGCCCCCCAGTCCCGCCCCCTCAAGGATCTCTACGAGTTCGGCGAGGTGCCCCCGCTCGGCCACGTGCCGGCCAACATGTATGCCTGGGCCATCCGCAAGGATCGCCATGGCCCGCCGGAGCAGTCGTTCAAGGTCGAGGTCGTGCCCACCTGGACGCTCGGCGAGGACGAGGTCCTGATCTACGTGATGGCCGGCGGCGTGAACTACAACGGCATCTGGGCCGGCCTCGGTCAGCCGATCTCGCCGCTCGACGGCCACAAGCATCCCTTCCACATCGCAGGGTCCGATGCCTCGGGCATCGTCTGGGCGGTCGGCGCCAAGGTGAAGCGCTGGAAGGTCGGCGACGAGGTGATCGTCCACTGCAACCAGGACGATGGCGACGACGAGGAGTGCAACGGCGGCGACCCGATGTTCTCGCCCTCGCAGCGCATCTGGGGCTACGAGACGCCGGACGGCGCCTTCGCCCAGTTCTGCCGGGTGCAGTCGCGCCAGCTCATGGAGAAGCCCAAGCACCTGCCGTGGGAGGAGGCCGCCTGCTACACGCTGACGCTGGCCACCGCCTATCGGATGCTGTTCGGCCATCCGCCGCACACGCTGAAGCCTGGTGACAACGTGCTGGTCTGGGGCGCCTCCGGTGGCCTCGGCGTCTTTGCCGTGCAGCTCGTCGCGGCGGCCGGCGCCAATGCCATCGGCGTCATCTCCGACGAGACCAAGCGCGACTACGTCATGCAGCTCGGTGCCAAGGGCGTCATCAACCGCAAGGATTTCAACTGCTGGGGCCAGATGCCCACGGTGAACTCGGACGAGTACAACGCCTGGACCAAGGAAGCCCGCAAGTTCGGCAAGGCGATCTGGGACATCACCGGCAAGAAGGACGTCGACATCGTCTTCGAGCATCCCGGCGAGGCGACGTTCCCGGTCTCCTGCCTCGTCGCCAAGCGCGGCGGCATGATCGTCTTCTGCGCCGGCACCTCGGGCTTCAACATCACCTTCGATGCGCGCTACGTCTGGATGCGCCAGAAGCGCGTGCAGGGCTCGCACTTCGCCCACCTGAAGCAGGCCGCCGCCGCCAACCAGTTCGTGCTCGACCGGCGGGTCGATCCCTGCATGAGCGAGCTTTTCCCCTGGGACAAGATCCCGGCCGCCCACGCGCTGATGCATGCCAACAAGCACGCGCCGGGCAACATGGCGGTGCTGGTCAACGCGCCGCGACCGGGCCTGAGGACGCTCGACGACGTCATCGAGGCGACGGGCGGCTGAGGCCGCCCGGCACCTCCGGCTCAACCCGGCTGCGGGCCGTCATAGCCCTCGATGACGATGGCATCCATCTCGGCGCCGCCCTTCTGCTCGGCCTTGGCTGCCTGATACTCGGGCGAATGCCAGCAGGCGACGGCCTGCTCGTAGCTCGGAAACTCGATGACGACGTTGCGGGCGCGGCTCGAGCCGACCAGCGTCTCGAACTTGCCGCCGCGCACGACGAAGCGTCCGCCGAACTTGGCGAAGGCGATGCCGTTCTTGGCGACATAGTTCTTGTAGGCCTCGGTGTCGTTCACATCGACGCGGGCGATCCAGTAACCCTTGGGCATGCGCGTTCCTCCTTCGTTGAGGCGCGCATCTTCCGTGGCCGGCGGCCCCGCCGCAAGCCGGCGCGGCGCAGGGACGGACTTGCACAGGCCGCGGCGCGTCTCGGTCGCGGGCAAGACCGATGCAGACCTGCATCGCGCCGCTGACCTTGCAGATCGGCAGTCACAGGTCGATATTGAGGACGTTCCCCATTCCGGCGCGTTTCCGCGCCCGTTCCAACTGGCCTCGGGGGAGGCTTCCTTGCCGGCTCACGTCCTGTTCCTCGCCCGTCACGCGCTCATCGGATTCGCGCTCGCCGCCTGTTTCGTCGGGGCGATGGCGTGGTTCGACATTGCCGGGCTGCGCACGCTTGCGGCGAAGAGCGAGTCCACGCTGGTCGCCTTCCCGGTGCTGACCTTCTTCCTCGGGCTGACCTTCGCCAGCGTCCAGATGGGCGCCGCCATCATGCTGCTGCCCCACGACGAGAAGAGCGGCGGAGGAGGCGGCGGCTCGTCCCGCGTCGGCGCCTGGCTCATCCGCTTCGTCGCTCCGCCGCCGGCCCTGGCGCCGGTGAGGGCCGGCGCTCGTCGCTGAGCCTCACACCGGCCCCTTGCCGGGCACGCTCTTCTCCTGTATAGGCCCGGCTCTTCGGATCGACCGGCTGATCAGGGCTGCCGTGGCGATCCCGAAAGCTCAATCGCGAGCCTTCAGAGGAACTCCGCTTCTCCACAAGAGAGGCAGCGGGCGCCTCGCAACGAATGAAGAGAGCCAAATGCCCAAGATGAAGACGAAGTCGGGCGCCAAAAAGCGCTTCAAGATCACGGCAACCGGCAAGGTGATGTACGCCCAGTCCGGCAAGCGCCACGGCATGATCAAGCGGTCCAACAAGCAGATCCGCGAGCATCGCGGCACCACTGCGATGTTTGAGACCGATGCCTACAACGTCAAGCGGTACTTCCTCCCGAACGGCTGATCGGCCCGGTTCGAGAAGCACCCTCAGCGAAATTGTAAGAGAGATCAGCCATGGCCCGCGTCAAAAGGGGCGTTACGTCCCACGCCAAGCACAAGAAAGTCCTCAAGGCCGCCTCCGGCTTCCGGGGCCGCCGCAAGAACACCATCCGCGCCGCGAAGGCTGCCGTCGACAAGTCGATGCAGTACGCGACGCGTGACCGTCGCAACAAGAAGCGCAACTTCCGCGCCCTGTGGATCCAGCGCATCAACGCCGCGGTCCGCGAGCACGGCCTGACCTATTCGCGCTTCATCGCCGGCCTCATCGGCGCCGGCATTGCCGTCGACCGCAAGGTCCTCTCCGACCTCGCCATCACGGCGCCGGAGGGTTTTGCGGCCCTGGTCGAAAAGGCCAAGGGATCGCTGCCGGCGAACGCCTGACTTCTCACCTCTGAAGTCTGACAATTCGGCCCGCGCGACCCTCCCCGAGGGTGGCGCGGGCTTTTTTGTTCGCCGCTTGACCCGCCCGACGCCAGCCGCCACACGAACCCAGCCCTCAGCCCGCGTGATCCCGACATGACCGATCTTGCAACGCTCGAATCCGATCTGACGGCGCAGATCGCCGCCGCCGCCGACGAGGCGGCGCTGGAGGCCGTGCGCGTCGCCGCCCTGGGCAAGAAGGGCTCGCTCTCGGCCCTGCTCGCCACCCTCGGCCAGATGGCTCCCGAGGAGCGCAAGACGGCCGGCGCCGCCATCAATCAGGTGAAGGACCGCGTCAGCGAGGCGCTCGCCTCCCGGCGCGACGTGCTGAAGGCCGCAGCTCTCGATGCCCGCCTTGCGGCCGAGACCGTCGACGTCACGCTGCCCGTCCGGGAGAGCCCGACCGAAACCGGCCGCATCCATCCGATCAGCCAGGTGATGGATGAGCTCACCGCCATCTTCGCCGACATGGGCTTTGCCATCGCCGAAGGTCCGGACATCGAGACCGACGACTACAACTTCACCAGGCTGAACTTCCCCGAGGGCCATCCGGCCCGCGAGATGCACGACACCTTCTTCTTCAATCCGAAGGCGGACGGCGAACGCCTGCTGCTGCGCACCCACACCTCGCCGGTGCAGGTGCGCACCATGCTGTCGAAGAAGCCGCCGATCCGCGTCATCTGCCCGGGCCGCACCTACCGCTGCGACAGCGACCAGACGCACACGCCGATGTTCCATCAGGTCGAGGGCCTCGTCATCGACAAGGGCAGCCATATCGGCCACCTCAAATGGATCCTCGAGGAGTTCTGCAAGGCCTTCTTCGAAGTGGACAGCGTCAAGATGCGCTTCCGCCCGTCGTTCTTCCCCTTCACCGAGCCCTCGATGGAGGTCGACATCCAGTGCAACCGCCAAGGCGGCGAGGTCCGCTTCGGCGAGGGCGAGGACTGGCTGGAGATCCTCGGCTGCGGCATGGTCCACCCGAACGTCATCCGCAATTGCGGCCTCGATCCGGACATCTATCAGGGCTTCGCCTGGGGCATGGGAATCGACCGCATCGCCATGCTGAAATACGGCATCAACGACCTCAGGCAGTTCTTCGAGGCGGACGTGCGCTGGCTGTCGCACTACGGCTTCCGCCCGCTCGACCTTCCGACGCTGGCCGGCGGCCTGTCGAGCTGAGGAGAGACATCCGATGAAATTCACCCTCTCCTGGCTCAAGGACCATCTCGAGACCGAGGCTTCCCTCGCCGAGATCACCGAAACGCTCACCCGCATCGGCCTCGAGGTCGAGGGTATGGACGATCCCGGCGCGAAGCTGAAGGATTTCACCATCGCCTATGTCATCTCGGCGGAGCAGCACCCGAATGCCGACCGGCTCAGGGTGTGCATGGTCGATACAGGCGCGGGCGATCCCGTGCAGGTCGTCTGCGGCGCGCCGAACGCCCGCACCGGCATGAAGTCGGTGTTCTCGCCGCCCGGCACCTTCATTCCCGGGAAGGGCATCACGCTCGGGGTCGGCACCATCCGCGGCGTCGAGAGCCGCGGCATGCTGTGCTCGGCGGCGGAACTCGAGATCTCCGAGGACCATGACGGCATCATCGATCTGCCCGAAGATGCGCCGCTGGGCGCGCGCTATGTCGACTGGGCGCAGCTCTCCGATCCTGTCATCGAGATCAACCTGACGCCAAACCGGCCGGACTGCACGTCGATCCACGGCATCGCCCGCGATCTCGCCGCGGCAGGACTCGGCAGGCTGAGGTCCGACGTCGTCCAGCAGGTGAAGGGCACCTTTCCCAACCCGCAGAAGGTGGACCTCGCCTTCGCCAAGGGCGAGGAGAAGTTCTGCCCGGCCTTCGCGCTCCGCCTCGTGCGCGGCGTGAAGAACGGCCCTTCGCCGGAGTGGATGCAGCGGCGGCTGAAGGCCATCGGCCTCAGGCCCATCAATGCGCTGGTCGACGTCACCAATTACGTCACCTTCGATCGTGGCCGTCCGCTGCACGTCTTCGACGCGAAAAAGGTCGCCGGCACGCTGGTCGTGCGCCGGTCGAAGGCGGGCGAAACCGTCCTCGGCCTCGACGGCCGCGTCTATGGCTTCACCGGCAACGAGACGGTCATCGCCGACGAAAACGGCGTGGAATCCATCGCCGGCGTGATGGGCGGCGAGCATTCGGGTTGCGACGAGACGACCACCGACGTGCTGATCGAATCGGCCCTGTGGGACCCGATGGACATCGCCCGCACGGGCCGCAACCTCGGCATCGTCACCGATGCGCGCTACCGCTTCGAGCGCGGCGTCGACCCGAACTTCACGCTCTCCGGCGTTGAGCTGGCGACGAAGCTGGTCATGGACATGTGCGGCGGCAAGCCCTCCGAGGTGACGTTGGCCGGCGCGATCCCGGAAACCGGCGCGGTCATCAACTTCCCGCTGTCCGAGACCAAGCGGCTGACTGGCCTTGAGGTTTCGGACCGCGAGCAGAAGCGCATCCTCGAGGCCCTCGGCTTCGACATTTCCGGCAACGGGCCGATGGTGAAGGTGTCGCCGCCGTCCTGGCGGCCGGATGTTCACGGAAAGGCCGATCTCACCGAAGAGGTCATGCGCATCGCCGGCGTCGATCGCGTGCCCTCGACCCCGCTCGACCGCGGCGGCACGGTGCCGAAGCCGGTGCTCACCCTGATCCAGAAGCGCACCCGCATGGCCAAGCGCACGCTGGCCGGCCGCGGCATGGTCGAGGCGGTGACCTGGAGCTTCATCTCCAGGGCGCAGGCCGAGCTTTTCGGCGGCGGCCAGCCGGCGCTGGCGCTGGCAAACCCCATCGCCTCCGACCTCTCCGACATGCGGCCCACCCTCCTCGTCGGGCTCGCCTCCGCGGCCCAGCGCAATGCCGACCGTGGCTATGGCGACGTGGCGTTGTTCGAGGTCGGCCAGGTGTTCAGGGGCGACCGGCCCGAGGACCAGTTCATGGCCGCTTCCGGCATCCGCCGCGGACTGGCGAAGCCGGCCGGCGCCGGCCGGCACTGGCAGGGATCGGCGGTCGCAGACGTGTATGACATCAAGGCCGACGCCATGGCGGTGCTGGCTGCGGTGGGCGCGCCGATGGCGGGCATCCAGGTGGTGCAGGGCGGACCCGCCTGGTTCCATCCCGGCCGCTCCGGCACCTTCCAGATGGGGCCGCAGACGGTCTTCGGCTCCTTCGGCGAGTTGCACCCGCGCGTGCTGGAGGCGCTCGACGTGAAGGGGCCGGTGCTGGCCTTCGAGGTCCTGCTCGACAAGCTGCCGCCGCCCAAGGTCCGTCCGACGCGCACCAAGCCGCCGCTCGTCCTCTCGTCCTTCCAGCCGGTGGAACGCGACTTCGCTTTCCTCGTGGACCGGGCGGTGAAGGCGGGCGACCTCGCCAAGGCGGCGCAGGGCGTCGACAGGCAGTTGATCAGCGGCGTTCAGGTCTTCGACGTCTATGAGGGCAAGGGCATCGACGAGGCGAAGAAGTCGGTCGCCATCGCCGTGACGCTGCAGCCGAAGGACAAGACGCTCACCGACGCCGAGATCGAAGCGGTGGCGGCGAAGATCGTCGCCGAGGTGACGAAGAAGACCGGCGGCACGCTGAGGGCGTGAGTTGACGGCTCAGGCGGCACATGCCCCGTCGGCGGCCGGCGGGGCGCTATGCCGGGCAGTCCCGAAATGCCTTGCATGACCGGAGTGCGTCCTTCGAGGCTCCCGCGCTGCGCGCGCTCGCACCTCAGGATGAGGTGGGTTGAGGGTTGCACGACGGGCGACCGAGCGGCCGCCTCCCGGCTGAGCGTCGATCCACCGCGATGCAGATATCCAACCTCCTCATCCTGAGGTGCGAGCCCCGGCGATGCGACAGCATCGTCCGGAGGCGCGCCTCGAAGGACGCACGGCGTCAGTGCAGAGCGGGAGAGCGCCGCTTTAAACGATCTCGCTCGCCCTGAACACGCCCGCGAACCGGTCGGCCAGCGCCGCAAGCTCCGCCTCGTGCAGGCTTGCCGCACTGATCACGCCGCCGGCCGGCGTCGGCAGGTCGCGGGTGGCGCAGGCATCGGCCGCGATAGCCGTCTGGTAACCGAGGTCGAGCGCGGCGCGGGCGGTGGACGAGACGCACATGTGGGTCATGAAGCCGATCATGATCAGCGGTGCGCCGGGAGTTCCCACCACCTCGGCGAGATTGGTGCCCGAGAAGGAATTCGGCCGCGGCTTCTCGATCACCGCCTCGCCGGCGACGGGAGCGACCGCGTCGACGATGGCGCCGCGATGCGCCTCGCGATCGAAGAGCGAGCCCTTACCGCCCTTGTGGGCGACGTGGATCACCTTCGCCCCGGCCTTGCGGGCGCGCGCCAGCAGGTCGGCTGCCTGGTCCACCGCTGCCTTGGCGCCGGGCAGGGCGATGGGGCCGTCGAGATACTCGTTCTGGATGTCGATGAGGATGAGGATGCTCTCGGCGAGCGGCGGCGGCGCCGGCTTGCGGCCGGCCAGTTCAAGCAGAGTCTTCGGAGTGCTCATGGCGTGTCCTCATCGGCATTCAGCGCGGGCGCGCATATGAAAGCAGGATGCGCCGGACGTAAACCATGACGCGCGCGCCCCCTCCATGCACGGCAAGCGCGGGGTGACAGAGCCGGTGTGCAGGCTCTAGCCTGACATTCCATCCCCCGCCGTCGAAAGCCGCCCATGCATTCCCTGTTGAGACCTGCCGGCACGACCGGAGCCATTCCGATCACCTTCGTCACGGCGAAGACCTACGGCCCGGCGAAGATGAAGCTGAAGCCGCCGCAGCAGGCCTATCTGGACGCGATGGGCTACGAGCCCAAGGCGGGCCGCGCCGTCGTGGTTCCGGACGCCAAGGGCGCCATCGCCGCCGTGCTGTTCGGAATCGAGGCGGAGGATGCCGCCCACCGCGATCCGCTGCTCGCCGGCAAGCTGCCGGGGCAGGTGCCGCCGGGTCTCTACCGCTTCGCCAATGATCCGGGTGATGCGACACGGGCGGCGCTGGCCTGGATCACCGGGCAATACCGCTTCGCCCGCTACAAGGCGTCCTCCATCAAGCCGGCGCTGTTGGTCGTGCCGGAAGGCGTCGATGGCGAGGCCGTGAGCCAAGCAGCCGATGCGACCGAACTCGCCCGCGACCTGATCAACACGCCGGCAAACGATCTCGGTCCGGCAGAACTGGAAGCCGCCATCCGCGACATGGGCAAGCGTCATCGCGCCAAGGTGACGTCCATCGTCGGCATCGACCTGCTCAAACAGAACTTCCCGATGATCCATGCGGTCGGCGCGGCCTCTCCGCGCGAGCCCCGGCTGATCGATCTCGTCTGGGGCAACGAGAAGCACCCGAAGGTGACGCTTGTCGGCAAGGGGGTCTGCTTCGACACAGGGGGCCTCGACCTCAAACCCTCCTCCGCCATGCTGCTGATGAAGAAGGACATGGGCGGGGCTGCGGCGGCCATCGGCCTTGCCCACATGATCATGGCGGCGAAATTACCGGTGCGTTTGCGCCTGCTCGTGCCGGCGGTGGAGAACGCCGTCTCGGGCGCCGCCTTCCGGCCCGGCGACGTCTTTCCCACGCGCAAGGGCCTCACCGTCGAGATCGGCAATACCGATGCCGAAGGGCGACTCGTCCTCTGCGACGCACTCACCCTGGCCGACGAGGAGGCGCCCGCTCTCATCGCCGACTTCGCCACGATGACCGGCGCGGCGCGGGTGGCGCTCGGGCCCGACCTGCCGCCGGTCTATACCCATGACGATGCGCTGGCGGCAGAGCTGATGGCTGCCGGCCTTGCGGTGGGTGATCCCGTCTGGCGGCTGCCGTTGTGGAAGCCCTATGCCAGCGGCCTCGACAGCAAGATCGCCGATCTCAACAACGTCACCACCGGCGGCTTCGCCGGGTCGATCACGGCAGCGCTCTATCTCGACCGCTTCGTCGAGAAGGCGGCGATCTGGCTGCATGCCGACGTCTATGGCTGGGTGCCGTCCGAGAAGCCCGGCCGGCCCGTGGGCGGTGAGATGCAGGCGTCGCGCGCGCTCTTCGAGGTGCTGAAGGCGCGGTTTGGGTGAGCGAAATGGCGGCCTCGTCGATCCCTTGGTCTTCAGTGCCCGGCGGGTCTGACTTGCTGCGACAGCTCGGCGGCGAACCCAACTTCGGCGACGCGACGGTCGTCTCTGTTGAACTGACGGCACCCTCGTGTCGCGTCGTCCTGTCAATGGTGGCCCCAGAGGCCTCTAAGCACCTGCATATCGAATTTCGCTTCTCCGACGTCGCCGATCTCCAGCTCTCGCGTTTTGACAACCCGAACGTCCTGGATGCACTCACCCTTCGCGAGGTGGGTGGACCGCTCGTGCCAAGCGGCAGCCCACCAGGCTGGGTTGCTTCAGCTCTCGTCGAGCTCGAACTCATTCCGATCAGCGGGCTTGGCGGGAAAATTGTGGCACGTGCGGTCGAGGTGAGTTCCTTCACCCCTCCGCGCTGACCTCGCCCCGCTCGATCAGCATCTCGCGGATGAGCTTCTTCGGCACCTTGCCGTAGCCCGACTTCGGCAATTCCTCCCAGACGAAGACCTGGCGGGGCATCTTGTAGCGGGAGAGCTTGCCGTCGAGATGCCTCAGGATGTCGCCCTCGGCGACGCTCGCGCCCTGCCGGGCCACCAGCACGGCGACGCCGGCCTCACCCCAGCGCCGGTCGGGAACCCCGAGAACCGCCACCTCGGCGACCGCCGGATGGGTGAGGATCACCTCCTCGATCTCGCGCGGATAGACGTTGGAGCCACCGGATATGTACATGTCGGAGGCACGGCCGGTGATGTAGACGTAGCCGTCCTTGTCCTTGTGGCCGAGATCGCCGGTGCGGAAGAAGCCGTTGCGGAAGGATTTCGCATTGGCCTCCGGATTGTCGAAATAGCCGGCGAAGACGGCGGGGCCCGCGACGCAGATTTCTCCGGTTTCGAAAGGCGCGAGCTCCAGCCCGGGATCGTCGAGGATGCGCACGTCCATGGCGGTGCGCGGGAAGCCGCAGGTACCGATGCGTCCCTGCACCGCGTCGTCCATGTCGTGCTCCCGGGTCGGGAAGACGGTGATGTTGCCGGTCACCTCGCCGAGGCCGAAATATTGCACGATGCACTTGCCGAGGCGGGCGAGGGCCATCTGCTGGTCGGCGCGGTACATGGGCGAGCCGGCGTAGATGACGTGCTTAAGGCTCGAATGGTCATGCCGGTCCGCGGCCTCGTGTCCGGCGAGCATGGTGAGGATGGTCGGCACCGTGAACATGTTGGTCACGTGGTGCTGCTCGATGAGGCGGAAGGCCTCCTCGCAGTCCAGCCGCTCCGAGGACAGGAGGATCGTCCGCGCGCCGCGTGCCACCTGGGTCAGTTGATGGATGCCGGCGCCGTGCGAGAGCGGCGCCACCACGAGCGAGGCGTCGTGCTCGGTTGTACCCGGCACCAGGTCGGCGAGGTGGTTGGTGACGACGAAGCCCATCTGGCCGTGGGTGAGCACGGCGGCCTTGGGCCGGCCTGTCGTGCCCGAGGTGAAAAAGAACCAGCAGGGGTCGTCATAGTCGACGGCGGCGACGGGACAGGTGGCGCCGCGGGACCGCCCCTCGGCGACGAGGCCCTCCCATTCCACGGCGGCGAAATCGGCATCGCCGATGGAAATGGTCAGGGCGAGATCGGCGTCGGCCTCTTTCACGGCCGCGGCGTGGCCCGCGAAGATGCTTTCGCAGATCATCGCCTTCGCTCGCGCGGCCTGGGCGATGTAGGCGACTTCATGCGGCGTGTTGCGGAAGTTCGTCGGCACCCAGATGGCGCCGATGGTCCAGACCGCGAACATCGCCTCGAACATGGCATTGCCGTTGCGCGACTGGCAGACGACGCGGTCGCCCTTGGCGATGCCGCGTGCGGCGAGCGCGATGGCCGCCGCATCGACCCGCTCGGCCATGTCCTTCCAGGTCCAGATGGTGTCGCGCCAGACGAGGCCGGGGCGGTCGGGCAGGCGGCGGGCCGCGCCGTGCAGGAGATCGGCGAGGTTCATCACGCGCCGGCTCATCGGCGCGGGGATCACCGATCCATCGGCAGCAAGGCGGGGGCCGAGGGCAGGGGCATCGGACATGGCAGGCGTTTCCTATCGTTCTTGGGTGGAACGATAGCACCGTGACACCAGCGGTTAAGTCCCCCGGACGGCAGGGCCGGGATGCGTCACGCCGCGTGCCGCTCGGCGGTCGCGCCGAAATGGCCGATATAGCGCGGGCTGATGGCCGAGACCGGGAGAACGATCAGCACGTCCGTCGTGTTGAACTGCCGGTCCACCACCGCGCCGTCTCCCACATAGGCGCCGAGCCGGAGATAGCCCTTGATGAGCGGCGGCAGCGCGTGCAGCGCCTTCTTCATGTCGATGGCGTCCTGCGACAGGCGGCCCATGGCGACGTGGCGGGAGGGCAGGGCGGAGGCCGCCCATTCCGCCGGCGGCCGCGCGTGGTGATGCAGGAACGACAGTTCCAGCGACAGGCGCCGCGGATCGGTTCCCTCCAGGCTGGCGCAGCCGAACATGACGTCGATGCGATGGGTGAGCACATAGCTCCAGATGCCGTGCCAGAGCAGTTCCACCGTCCGCTTGTTGCGATAGGCCGGCAGCACGCAGGAGCGCCCGACCTCGAGGAAGCGCTTGCCCTTGTGGCGCGCGAGCAGACCGGACAGGTCGAACTCGCCCGAGGTGTAGAAGCCGCCATGCCGGTCCGCCACCTCCTGCCGCAGCAGGCGGTAGGTGCCGACGATGGCCGGCCGCGGGGCACCGAAGGGCGGGCGCTCGGTCACGGCGTGGTCGATGACGACGAGATGGTCGCAGATGGCGTCGAATGCGTCGATGTCGCGGCGGGCGAGGCGCGAGGCGCCGTCGGCAATGGCCTGCATCTCCTCGTAGAAGACACGCCAGCGCAGTTTCTGGGCACGACGCACCTCGGCCGCGTTGGCGGCGAGGCGCACCTCGAGGGTTCCGAGCCGGCCGAGGGTCTGCGGCAGGGCTGACCGCGCCTCACGCTGACGGATGCCGCCATAGGCGCGCATCATCGGGATGATCCGGCGGCCCTGGTCGGCCCACAGCGCCGGATTGAAGTGACGGGAGAAGGGATTGACGATGTTGGCGACCGGCTCGGTCATGGAGGACCCCCTCGCGCGATTCTAGCCGAATCGTCGGTCATCGCGTCAGGAGGCGTGGTGCCGCATCCGGTCGACAGTGCGATGACGGGAGCGCGACGGATCGGTGACGCGGCGGCGCTGCAGCCGGCGCACCACCTGGCCGTTAGTCGGCAATCTTCAACTGGGGAGCGCGAGCGGCAGCGGCATCCATGGCCTTGTGGGCCTCGCCGAGCGCGAAGAGATAGGCGTTGGTCGCGTCCATCATGCGGTTCGAGGCTTCCGCCAGTTCGGCCAGCACCTTCGACTTCTGGGCGTCCGAAATGGCGCTGACGCGCACGGCGCTGCCGAAGGCGGCGAAGCCGGCGGTGACCGACCGCAGGATCTCAAGCTCCGAGAGCCCGTTCGGGCGCTGCATGTTCTGGCTGACGGAAACGAGCTTCACGACTGACCCCCTCGGACCTGTCGCAAAGCTCGCATCACATGGTTAACGACCGGTGAAGACCTGACGTCAAACGGAAGGATGCCGTTCAGATTGTCTGGTTGTAGACGCCGACTTCCGGGTTCTCGCGCAGCACCGCGTCCACCGCGTGGAACATGGCGCGCATGCGCTCCTCCGAGGCCGGGCTTTCCACCACCACGACGAGTTCGGGCTTGTTGGACGAGGCGCGCACCAGACCCCAGGTGCCGTCCGCCGTTCCGACGCGGACGCCGTTGACGGTGACGAGCGAGGTGATCGGCGAACCTGCGACCGTCGCGCCCTGCTCCTGCATGTCCTGGAAGCGCTTCACGACGCGGTCGACCACCTCGTACTTGATCTCGTCGGCGCATTTCGGCGACATCGTCGGCGAGCCCCAGGTCTTCGGCACTTCGGCGTAAAGATCGGCCATCGACTTGTCGGGGTTGCGGTCGAGCATGTCGATGACGGCGATGGCGGTGACGAGGCCGTCGTCATAGCCGCGGCCGATCGGGGCGTTGAAAAAGAAGTGGCCGGACTTCTCGAAGCCGGCGAGGGCATTGAGGTCGCGCACCCGACGTTTGATGTAGGAGTGGCCGGTCTTCCAGTAGTCGGTCGTCGCCCCGAGCCGCTTCAGTTCGGGATCGGATTCGAACAGGCCGGTGGACTTCACGTCGACGACGAACTGCGAGGGACCGTGGACCTTGCAGAGGTCGCGGGCCAGCATCACGCCGATCTTGTCGGCGAAGATCTCCTCGCCGTGGTTGTCGACGACGCCGCAGCGGTCGCCGTCCCCGTCGAAGCCCAGCGCCACGTCGGCGCCGTGCTCCTTCACGGCCACCGCCATGGCATGGAGCATCTTCATGTCTTCGGGGTTCGGGTTGTAGCGCGGGAAGGAATGGTCGAGCTCCGCGTCGAGCGGGATGACCTCGACCCCGAGCTTCTCGAGGATCTGCGGCGCGAAGGCGCCCGCCGTGCCGTTGCCGCAGGCGGCGATGACGCGCAGCTTGCGCGTCACCTTCGGGCGGCTGGTGAGGTCGCGGATGTAGCGGGCGGCGAAATCCTCGACGAAGAGGTAGGAGCCGCCACCGATCAGGTCGAAATCGGCGTCGAGGACGATCTCTTTCAAGGCGCCCATCTCGTCGGGGCCGAAAGTGACCGGGCGTTGGGCGCCCATCTTCACGCCGGTCCAGCCATTGTCGTTATGGCTGGCCGTGACCATGGCGACGCAGGGAACGTCGAGTTCGAACTGGGCGAAATAGGCCATCGGCGACATGCAGAGCCCGATATCGCGCACCTTGCAGCCGGCGGCCATCAGCCCGGTGACCAGCGCCATCTTGATGGAGGACGAATAGCCGCGGAAATCGTGGCCGACGACGATCTCGCGCTTCACGCCCATGCGGCCGATCAGCGTGCCGAGGCCCATGCCGACGGCCTGCACGCCCATCAGATTGAGTTCCTCGCCGAAGAACCAGCGCGCATCGTATTCCCTGAAGCCCGTCGGCTTGACCATCGGCAGGGACTCATAGGCGGCGGTGTTGGGTTTCAGGCTGGCGAGCGGCTTCGGAAACATGCGGGAGAACGCCTCTGTCGACATGCGCGGGAGGGTGCGCTTATACCGTTGCGGCCGGGACATGCCCATGCCGCAAGCCATGGCTTGGCACGACAGGGATGAACGCCCGATGAGCGCCAGGGTTCCCCCGGTTGCCTGGTTCACCCTAGCAAGCTGGCCGCTGGCGGCGGGGGGCCGCCGCCCTGTCAGGCCGCCCGCTGCAGGGGCGGTGCGATGACATGGCGCGAGAGGACCCAGGGCGCCTCCTCCACCGTCATGATGCGGATTTCCGCGGCGCGGACGAAGACCTGCCGCACGTGATCCTCGATCGGGACGAGCGAGCCGGTGGACGAGCGCAGCGTCAGCCGGTCGGTGACGATCTCCAGCACGTCCCCCTGCAGGCGGGCGTAGAGGACGGGCTCTTCGGACATGACGGGCCTCGCGAGTCGCATGGGATGTCGACGCAACTCACCTCCATGGCTCCGCCGCCGCGCGCCATGTCGAGCCGTCGTCCTGTCAGGCACTGCAATATCGGCACACCGGGCAGCCCGCGTACGATGCCGGTCAGCGGGCGTCGTGGCGCCGCTCGTCGTAGATGACGCGGACGAGGTCGGCGGCATTCCGGGCGCCGAGCTTTTCCATGATGCGCGCCCGATGCACCTCGATGGTGCGCGGGCTGATGCCGAGGCTGCGGCCGGCCTCCTTGTTGGAGGCGCCGCGCACGAGTTCCTGCAGAACGTCGCGCTCGCGCGGCGTGAGCAGGCTCGCGCCGCCGGGGCCCAGGGCCGACACGGGGTCGGAGCGCTCGGCGCTGCGGCGGGCATAGGTGGCAAGGGCCTGGCCGACCTGGCGGACCACCTTGTCGGCGTCGACGGGCTTCTCCACGAGATCGGCGGCGCCGGCCTGGATGACGGCGACGGCCATGGGAATGTCGGCCCGACCGGACATCATGACGACGGGCCCTTCGAACCGTCGCATCGCAATCTGGCGAAGCAGTTCGAGGCCGTTTGAACCGGGAAGGCAGAAGTCGAGCAGCATCGCATCGGGGTGGCGTTGCTGGAGGGCAATCAGCAGGGCTGTGCCGTCGGTGAAGGAGGTCACGCGGTAGCCCGCCTGCTCGAAGACGAGGCCCAGGCTGTCGCGGACCGCCGCGTCGTCGTCGACGATGAAGAGGTCGCCGGACCTCACCGCTTCCGTCCGCATAACCGCTATCCCCCGCGGCTGCCTCGACACCGCCGGGCCACCTGGACCCAACGTCAGGGGGAAGTGTCCGTCGTGAACGGAGGATACCCTATGCGACAGATTGCCACACCTGCGGGCATCAACCCTGCCGGGCGACGACGCGCTCGCGATAGAGGAGATAGAGGCCGGATGCGATGACGATCGCCGCCCCTGCGAGCGTGTTGGCGGCCGGGACCTGGGCGAAGACCAGCCAGCCGAGGGCGGTCATCCAGACGATCTGGGTGTAGATGAACGGCGCCAGGATCCCCGCCGAGGCATAGCCGTGGGCGACGATCAACAGCCAGTGGCCGAAGGCTCCGAAGGCGCCGATGGCGATCATGCCGACGACGACGCCGAGGCTGGTCGGCGTCGTCCACACCATGGGCACGAGGACCGTGGCGACCACCGCGCCGAAGGCGACCGAATAGATCGAGGTCGTCGCCGCCGAGTCATGACCGGCGAGCATGCGGGTCAGCAGGTTGTAGACTGCATAGACGCAGGCTCCGGCAAAGGTGAGCAACATGGCCCAGTGCATGGAGCCGGCCCAGGGCTGGGTGACGACCAGCACGCCGAGGAACCCGAGGATGACAGCGGCCCAGCGCCGCCGGCCGATCCACTCGCCGAGGAAGGGACCGGAGAGGATGGCGACGATGAACGGCGTCGCGAACATGATCGACACGGTCTGGTCGAGCTGGAGGTACTGGAGCGCGATGAAGTTGAAGGCGGTCGAGCCGAACAGAAGCGCCGAGCGGATTGACTGGATCCAGGGCCTGCGCGTGACGAAGACGCCGGGGTTGCGCAGCGGGTTGAAGATGATGAGCACCATCACCAGGGCAGAACAGTAGCGCGTCCAGACCACCTGCATCGGATCCATCGACGTGCCCAGCCATTTGGCGAGAGCATCAAGGCAGGCGAAACAGGCGAGCGCCCCGCACATCAGGCCGATGCCCTTCAGGCGCGCCCGCGCGGCAGCGGCCTCCCTGGAGGCCCCGGTCGCTACACCTGATTGGCCTGCGGCCTCTTCCATGGTCACCCGCTCGCGGATCCGTATCGGATGCAGACCTAGCTGATTTGGGGGCGAGCGTCCCGTTGCCGCCGCATGGGAGCCGTGCGGGACTTGCCGCGCGCCCCGTCGGGTGACACTCTCCGCACATCGGGGCAGACGGCGGTCGCCCCGCCAGGCGGGTCTATTCTCCGCCCAAGCACCGCCTCCGGACCGCTCTGCGGTGGAGGTTTGCTTGTCCGATCGATCCTTCTTCATCTCTCCCGACCATCTCGCCGCCCGGCTCGGCACGCCGTCCTGGCCGCAGGTCATCGATGTTCGCGCGGCATCGGTCAGGGCCGTGCAGCCGGAGCTGCCGGCGACGCGCTGGACCGACGATCCGTCTGGCGCGGCCGTGGCGCGGCTGATCGATGCCTCGCGTCCGGTCGTGGTCGCCTGCAAAGCCGGTCACAACCGCAGCCAGCGGACGGCTGCCGAACTGCGGGCCATGGGGGTCGCCGCCCGTGTGCTCGAAGGTGGAACGCTCGCCTTCGCCGCTGCCGGCCATCCGATGCTGCCGCGCGCCAGCGCCGACCGCTGGGGCGGACCAGGCCGCGTCTGGGTGACGCGGCGGCGGCCGAAGATCGATCGCGTCGCCTGTCCCTGGCTGATACGCCGCTTCGTCGACCCCTCGGCCTCGTTCCTCTTCGTCGATCCTGATCAGGTCCTGGCCGTCGCGACGGATGTCGGCGGCATCGCTTTCGACACGCCCGGCGCGCCTATTGAGCATGATGGGCCACGCTGCTCCTTTGACACGCTGCTGGAGGCACTCGACCTCGGCCGCTTCGCGCCACTCGCGGCGCTGGCGACGATCGTCAGGGCCGCCGATACGGACAATCTGGCGGCGAGCCCTCAGGCGGCCGGCTATCTCGCGGTGTCTCTCGGCCTGTCCGCTCTGGCCTATGACGATGACGCGCAGATGCTTCGTCATGGATTTGTCATCCTCGATGGGCTTTTCGCATGGATCACCCGGGCCCGTTCGGAAGCCCACAGCTGGACGCATCGCGCATGACCGTCATCGATCATTCCCGGACCGATCACGCGGCCGTTTCCTTCTCGGAGGCCCTAGCCGTGTGGATAAAGGTCGGCTTCCTCTCGTTCGGCGGCGCAGCCGGCCAGATCGCCATGCTGCACACGATCATCGTCGAGGAGAAGAAGTGGCTGGACGAGAAGCGCTTCCTGCATGCGCTGAACTACTGCACCCTGCTGCCGGGCCCGGAGGCGCAGCAACTCGCCACCTATATCGGCTGGATGCTGCACGGCGTGCGCGGTGGGCTGACAGCAGGCCTCCTCTTCGTGCTGCCGGGCGCACTGATCGTCCTCGCCCTGTCCATGCTCTACGTCACGGCGCGAGGGGTACTCGTGGTCGACGGCATCTTCTTCGGAATCAAGGCCGCGGTCCTGGTCATCGTCGTCCAGGCGGTGATCAAAATGTCGAAGCGTGTCGGCGATTCCCCCGTGCTGAAGGCAGTGATCGCCGGGTCGTTCCTGGCCATCCTTCTGTTCAAGGTTCCCTACCCGCTGATCGTCGTCGCGGCGGCGGCCTGCGGCGCGCTGCTGCTGCCCGCCGCACCCGATGCCGAACCGGTGCCCGTGCGGGCGCCGGGTCGCTTCGCCGCCCTGCTCGCCAATACGGCGATTTGGGGCGGTCTATGGTGGGCGCCGGTTCTGCTCGCTGCGTTGCTGCTCGGGCCGTCCCATATCCTCACCCAGATCGGACTGTTCTTCTCGCAACTGGCCGTCGTCACCTTCGGCGGCGCCTACGCGCTGCTGGTCTGGCTGGCGCAGGCCGCCGTTGAACAGAAAGGCTGGGTGACGGCAGCGGAAATGGCGGACGGCCTCGGTCTTGCGGAGACCAAACCGGGGCCGACGATCCTCGTCACCCAGTTTGTCGGCTTCCTCGCGGCCTGGCGCATGCCCGAGCCCTTCACGCCGATGGTCGCGGCCGTCCTCGGCGCGGCGATGACCACGTGGGTCACCTTTGCGCCGTCGTTCCTCTTCATCTTCGCCGGGGCGCCCTTCGTCGAGGACCTGCGGCACAATCGCCTTCTCGCTGGAGCGCTGAAGGGCATCACCGCCGCGGTCGTCGGCGTGATCCTCTACCTCGCCATCTGGTTCGCCCTGCACGTCTTCTTCGGCAGGGTCGGCAGCCTGTCCCTTGGTCCGCTGAGCCTGCCGACCTTCGATCCGTGGGCTCTCGACTGGAAGGCGGCGGTGCTTGCGGCCGTGGCCTTCGTTCTGGCCTTCCGGGTCAAGCTTGGATTGCTGCCGCTGATCGGCACGATGGCGGCTCTTGGCGTCGCGGTGAAGCTCACCCTGGGCTGATTCTTGACGCTCCACGGAAAAGGCCGGCGCAAAGGCCGGCCTTCCGTTCATAGGTCGTTTCGCGATCAGGCGCGTCCTCGTCTTACGAGCCGCCGGAGAAGGTGCGCGGCGCCGGGCTGACGACGCGGCCACCCGCCTGGATGATGGCGAGGCCTCGCTGCGGCGTGCCGTCGGCGCGGAACCGGAACAGGCCGTCGACACCGTTGAAGCCCGAGGAGTTGGTGAGGATGGTCTCGGAGAAGCGCTGCGATCCCTGCGTGCGAACCAGCGCCGCGATCAGCGACACCGAGTCGTAGGTCAGCGAGGCGATACGCGCCGGGTCCTGGTTGAAGCGGGCGCGGTAGCGGCCGGCAAAGCTCTGGAAGCCGGCCTCGTCGGGCGCTGCATAGAGCGCTGTCGGGGCGGCCTGGGCCGCGCCGCGGTTGCCGACCCAGGGGCCGACGCCGAGGACCTGAACGCGGCGGGTGTCGATGCCGGCGGCCGACAGGGCGCGGATCGCGGCGCCGTCATAGGGGTCGGGCACGAAGATGGCGTCGATCTGGCCGGCAATGCCGGACAGGCGCGCGGCTGCGGCGGTCACGCCGGTCGGCTCGAGCGGAAACTTCTCGATGGCCACGACGCGGCCGCCGGAGCGGCTGACCGCTTCCTGGAAGGCGCCCTGCACGACCTGTCCGAAGGCGGAGTCGGGCACGAAGGCGGCATAGGAGCGCTTGCCGGTCTGGGCGGCGTGCTGGACGATGCGGTCCACTGTGTTCTGCGGTGTGAAGCTCATCAGATAGACGCCGCGCGTCGCCACGCTGGTATCGGTCGAAAAGGCGATCATCGGCTTTCCGGCCGGGCGGGCGACGGAGGCCGCACCGCGCACGGACTCGGCCAAGAGCGGCCCGAGGATGAGCTCGGCGCCCTCCTGGATCGCGGCCTGGGAAGCGGCGGCGGCGCCCTGAGCCGTGCCGCCATCGTCCTTGACGAGAATGGTGATGTCGGGGCCCTGGAATTCGGCCACCGCCATCTCGGCGGCGTTGCGCAGAACGGTCGCTGTGTTGCCGGCGGCGCCACCCGCCGACAGGGGCAGCAGCAGCGCAATCTTCACCGAACCGGTGCCGATGGTGGAACCGGAGGGCGCCGGTGTCGCGCCGGGAATGGGACCGAGGGCTGGGCCGGGACCCGAGACATTGGCGCCCGAGCAGGCCGCAAGAGCTAGGGCCGCGGCGCCGATGAGGAGCCCGCGCAGCGTCGTCCCGCCGGCGGCAGTGCCGCCCCGTTTCGCCGTTCCCGCCATGTCCGAATGCCTCCACATGCCCTGAACGCCCCGCCCGTGCACCGGAATAGCCCCCTGCCGGGGGCAAGGTCAAACCGGAAGGGCGGCTTTTGCGTGGCCCCAGGGCAACAGCACCCGTCCGCGTCGCGCGGCGGGCCGCGCCCGGCGGGCATGGACGCGCCGGTCCGGCAGCGCCTAATGTGCCTGAGAGAGAGCCGAGCATGACAGATAGCCCCGCGCCGCCGCAACCCGACCGGCACTATGTCCTTGGCGGAAAGCGCTTTCTGGCGCGTCCGCTGGATCCCGGCCTGCATGTGGTCGCGACCCCCATCGGCAATCTGCGCGACATGACCATCCGCGCCGTCGAGACCATGGCAGCCGCCTCGGTCGTCGCCTGCGAGGACACACGGGTGACACGCCGGCTTGTCGATCACTTCGTCCTCTCGACGAAGCTCTTACCCTACCACGAGCACAACGCAGCGGAGATGCGGCCGAAGCTCCTGGCGCGACTCGCGGCGGGCGAATCGGTCGCCCTCGTCTCCGATGCCGGAACGCCGCTCGTCTCCGATCCCGGCTTCAAGCTGGTGGAGGCGGCGCGCGAGGCCGGCCACCCCGTCATCCCGGTACCTGGGCCCTCCGCCGTCATGGCGGCGTTGGTCGCCGCAGGCCTGCCGACGGATGCCTTCTTCTTCGCAGGCTTCCTGCCGCCGAAAACGGTCGGCCGCCGCGGCCGGGCGAGGGACCTCGTCGCCGTGCCGGGCTCGCTGGTCTTCTTCGAGACCGGGCCGCGTCTTGCGGCCTCCCTCGGCGACCTCGCTGCGGAGCTCGGTGACCGTGAGGCGGCCGTCTGCCGGGAACTCACCAAGGCACATGAAGAGGTGCGGCGCGGCAGCCTCGGTGATCTCGCCGCGCACTATGCGGCAGCAAGCGAGCCGAAGGGCGAGATCGTACTGGTCGTCGCTCCTCCGGGCGATAAGCCGCCGCCCGAGGCTGACGACGTGGACGCCATGCTCAGGACGGCGCTGGCGAGGGGCTCGGTGAAGGATGCCGCCACTGCTGTCGCCACGGCCACCGGCCTGCCCCGCCGCGACGTCTATCAGCGCGCGCTCGTCCTTGCGAAGGTTGCGGGGTGAGGCGCGAGGCCGATCCGGGGCGGAGCGCCGCCTGGGGTCGCGGGCGGATCGCGGAGACGGCCGCCATGCTTCTGCTTCTCGCCAAGGGCTATCGCATTCTCGCCCGCCGCTGGCGCGCACCCGGTGCGGAGATCGACATCGTGGCGCGGCGCGGCGGAACGGTTGTCTTCGTCGAGGTGAAGGCCCGCAGCTCGATGGACCTTGCCGAGATCGCCCTGACAGCCGCCCAGCGCTGCCGCATCATCCGCGCCGCCGAGGTCTTCCTCGCCCGGCATCCCCGTCATGCGGGAGGTGATATGCGCTACGACATGATCCTGGTATCGAACGGCGGCTGGCCGCGCCATATACAGGGCGCGTTCGACGCGGATGTCTGAAAGGAATGCCCCATGCGCCTCAAGGTCGCGGTCCAGACCGACCCGATGGAATCCATCAAGATCAAGGGTGATTCCGGCTTCGCGCTGATGCTGGAAGCCCAGGCCCGCGGCCACGAGGTCTCCTACTACCACCCCGACAGCCTGGCCATGCACGACGGCGAACCCTCTGCGCTCGCCTATCCGCTCGCCGTGCGCGACGTGGAAGGCGACCACTTCACGCTGGGCGAGGGTGCTCGCGTGCGCCTCGACGGCTTCGACGTCATCCTGATGCGGCAGGATCCGCCCTTCGACCTGCACTACATCACGGCGACGCATTTCCTCGAGCGGGTTCACCCGAAGACGCTGGTGGTCAACGACCCGACCAGCGTGCGCAATGCGCCGGAGAAGATCTTCGTCACCCTGTTCCCGCAGCTCATGCCGAAGACGCTGGTGACACGCGACTTCGACGCCATCCGCGCCTTCCGCAAGGAGATGGGCGACATCGTCATGAAGCCGCTCTATGGCCACGGCGGCGCCGGCGTCTTCCGCATCCGCGAGGGCGACGAGAATTTCGGCTCCTTCCTCGACACCTTCGCGGCGCTGACACGCGAGCCCTGGGTGATCCAGCAGTACCTGCCGGCGGTGCGCGACGGCGACAAGCGCATCATCCTCGTCGACGGCGTCTTCGCCGGGGCGGTGAACCGCGTGCCGGCGGCGGACGACCTGCGCTCCAACATGGTGCGCGGCGGGGCGGCGGAGACGACGCAGATCAGCGCGCGCGAGCGGGAGATCTGCGAGACCATTGGCCCGGAGTTGAAGGCCCGCGGCATCATCCTCGCGGGGATCGACGTGATCGGCGGCAACCTCACCGAGATCAACGTCACCGCACCGACGGGCATCCGCGCCATCCGCCGCCTGGGCGGTCCGGACATTGCCGCCGTCGTGTGGGACGCGATCGAGGCGAAGCGCCGCTAAGCCGTCAGGGCGCCGGAGCGGTCCCTATCCGGATGTTCCCTTATTGTTCCCTCTTCCGCCGCATGCACAATGCACGCGGGGGTGGACCATGGTGCAGCGCGTTGCAACCGTCGCATTCGAGGGCATCGAGGCCAAGCCCGTCGACGTGCAGGTTCATGTCCTCTCCGGGCAGATCGTCTTCAACATCGTCGGGCTGCCCGACAAGGCGGTGAGCGAGGCGCGCGAGCGGGTGCGCTCGGCGCTGGTGGCCTCGGGTCTCGCCCTTCCCGGCAAGCGCATCACCGTCAACCTCGCCCCGGCCGACCTGCCGAAGGAGGGTTCGCATTTCGACCTGCCGATCGCCCTCGGCCTGATGGCGGCGATCGGCGCCATCCCGGCGGATGCGCTCGGGGGCTTCGAGGTGCTCGGGGAACTGGCGCTCGACGGGCGGATCACGCCGGTGGCGGGTGTGCTGCCGGCAGCGATGGCCGCCAATGCGCTCGGCCTCGGCGTCATCTGTCCCGCGGCCTGCGGTCCGGAGGCGGCCTGGGCCGGCGAGGACGTGGAGGTGCTGGCGCCGGACAATCTCGTCCAGCTCGCCAATCATTTCAGGGGCACGCAGGTGCTCACCCGCCCGAAGCCCGGCATCCGCACGGTGGACGCCGCGCTGTCGGACCTGAAGGACATCAAGGGGCAGGAGAGCGCCAAGCGGGCGCTGGAGATTGCCGCAGCGGGAGGCCATGCCCTGCTGATGAACGGTCCGCCGGGCTCGAGCAAGTCGATGCTGGCGAGCCGGATGCCGTCGATCCTGCCGCCGCTGATGCCCTCGGAACTCCTGGAAGTGTCGATGATCCATTCCGTGGCGGGCGAACTGGAGGGCGGCCAACTGACGACGCGCCGGCCCTTCCGCAATCCGCACCATTCCGCCTCCATGGCGGCGCTGATCGGCGGCGGGCTCAGGGTCAAGCCGGGCGAGGTGTCGCTCGCCCATCACGGCGTCCTGTTCCTCGACGAGTTGCCGGAGTTCCAGCCTCAGGTGCTCGATGGCCTGCGGCAACCGATCGAGACGGGCGAGGCGGTGATTGCCCGGGCCAACCAGCGGGTGAGCTTTCCGGCACGGTTCCAGCTCGTCGCCGCCATGAATCCGTGCCGCTGCGGACGCGCCACCGAACCCGGCTACGCCTGCCGGCGCATGCCGAACGAGCGCTGCATGGCCGATTACCAGGCGAAGATCTCCGGGCCGCTCATCGACCGTATGGACATGGTGATCGAGGTGCCGGCGGTCTCGGCCGCCGACCTCATCCTGCCGGCGCCCGCGGAGGGCAGCGCCGAGATCGCCCTGCGGGTCGCCGCGGCGCGAGCGCTGCAGGGCGAGCGCTATCGCGCGCTCGGCGTGCCCGTGCTGCTCAATGCGCATGCCCCGCCGGCCGTGCTCGATGCGGTGGCGACGCCGGATGCCTCAGGCGCCGCCCTGCTGCGGGACGCGGCGGAGGCGATGCGGCTCACCGCCCGCGGCTACCACCGGGTGCTGAAGCTCGCCCGCACCATCGCCGACCTGGATGGCACGGCGACGATCGGCCGGCTGCATCTGGCCGAGGCGATCAGCTACCGCGGCGCGACCGACCGGGTGCGCGCTGCGGCGTGACGCTCACGCCCTCGGTAACCCGGCGTCAACCCTGTCTCTTTACGCTCGCTTGGTCGTTCGGTCGCGCGTGGAGAGTTGCCGTGGATGCTTTCGCCCTCGTTGCGGGTGGTCTCGCGGCTCTCGGCGTAGCCGGTCTCGCCGTGCTCCTGCATCTCGTCCACGGCCGTCGCGCCCTGCTGCGCAAGACGGCCGCACTCGAAGACACGATCGAGGTGCTGACCGACCGGGTGTTCGAACTCGCCGAGAGCGAGGAACGCCATCGCGGCCTGATCGACGCGCAGGGCGACCTGATCGTGCGCCGCGACCGCGCCGGAACCATCACCTTCGCCAATCGCGCCTATGGCGATCTGGTCGGCCGCCCGGCGGCCGACCTCGCCGGCCTCGCCACGGCGCACGAGGTTCTCACCCGGTCCGAGGAGCGGCAGGAGCCCGACGGCTCGCGCAGCGTCGACGAGTGCATCGCGGCGCCCGCCGGCCTGCGCTGGATCGCCTGGCGCCACCATCCCATTCGCGACGCCGAAGGCCGCTGCGAGGAGATGCAGTCCGTCGGCCGCGACATCACCGACCGCAAGGCCGCCGAAGCGGCCCTGGCCCTGTCGAGCGCGCGCGCCGAGAGCGCCAACGAGGCCAAGTCGCGCTTTCTCGCCACCGTCAGCCACGAGATCCGCACGCCCCTCAACGGCATCCTCGGAATGGCCGATCTTCTTCTCGACACGCGGCTGACGCCGGAACAGAAGGCCTATGCCGACGCGGTGAAGACCTCCGGGGATGCCCTGCTGACACTGATCGACGAGATCCTCGACTTCTCCAAGATCGAGGCGGGCCGGCTCGATCTCGATCCCGCGCCCTTCGATCTCCTGCCGCTCGTCGAGGGGGTCGCCGAGCTACTCGGTCCGCGCGCGCACGCGAAGGGCCTCGACATCATGGCGGCGATCGCCCCCGACGTGCCGCTCCGCCTCGTCGGCGATGCCACCCGCCTGAGGCAGGTCCTGCTCAACCTCGCCGGCAATGCCGTGAAGTTCACCGAGGCCGGCGGCGTGTCTGTCACCGCGGAACGGGACGGCGGCCACCTCATCCTCGCCATCCGGGATACCGGTCCGGGCATTGCGCCGGCCGATGTCGACCGCATCTTCGGCGAGTTCGAGCAGGGCGAGACCACCTTTGCGCGACGTCACGCGGGGACCGGTCTCGGACTTGCCATCTCGCGCCGCATCGTCGCCCGCATGGGAGGCACGCTCTCTGTCGTCACCGATCCGAAGCAGGGCTCGACATTCACTGCGCGCCTGCCGATGACGGTCGCCACCGAGCCGGCCGCCGATCCCGAGAGGCTTGACGGCCTTGCCGTTCTGATCGTTTCGCCCTCGGTCATCGAACGGGAGGGGCTCGCCCGACGCCTTGCCGCCCGCGGCGCCGTGCCGACACCCTGTTGCGTTCTGTCGGAGGTGCCGGCCGGGGCCCGCTACGACACGGCGATCCTCGATCTTCGTCTGGGCGAGGAAACGCTCGCCGAGGCTCTGGGAGTGCTGGGCGGTCGTGTCCGCCGCACGGTTCTGCTCGTCAGGCCCTCGGAGCGCTCGGCGGTCTCGACCTGGCGTGAAAAGGGCATCGGCGGATGGCTCGTCTCGCCGGTCCGCGAGGCCTCGTTGCTCCTGCAGATGCGCCCGAAGGCCGCGCCGGACGCCGGGGATCCGGTCGTCGAAAGCCTCCGGGCGGCCCAGCCGGCGCCAGCAGGAACTGCGATCACGGTGCTCATCGCGGAAGACAACGACATCAACGCCCTGTTGTGCCGCAGGCTGGTCGAGAAGCTTGGTCACCGGGCGGTCTGGGTGAAGGATGGCCGCGCCGCGGTCGCCGCCGCCCTCGATCCGGCATCGGGGATCGACCTCGTCCTGATGGACATGCAGATGCCCGATTGCGACGGACTGTCCGCCGCCAAGATGATCCGCGCCGGCGAGGGCGAGGGCCGGCGCCTGCCGATCATCGCGCTGACCGCCAACGCCTTTGCTGAGGATCGCGCGGCCGCCATCGCCGCCGGGATGGACTCGTTTCTGACCAAGCCGCTCGACAGGGATCGTCTGGCCGAGGCGATCGATCAGTATGTGACGATCACCAGGCAAGCCCCCGATCGCGCAGCGAAGCGGAAAGCGAAGCCGCGTCGGTGAAGTGAACCGCGGCCATGCCGTAGTCGCGGGCGGCCTGCACGTTGCGCTCGCTGTCGTCGATGAAGACGCAGGCCGCAGGGTCGAGCCCGTGCCTTTCGCAGAGGATGGCGTAGATGCGCGGGTCCGGCTTGTTGATGCCGACATCGCCCGACAGCACCAGTCCCGCGAAGGCGCCGAGGAACGGATAGGCCGGCACGGTGCGGTCGAAGAGCTCGCGCGAGAAGTTGGAGATGCCATAGACCGGACCGCGCGCCGCGAGCCCCTCGAAAATGGCCCGCGTGCCCGGTACTTCGCCCGGCACTGACCGGAGCCAGTCGTCGTAGAAGGCGGCGAAGACGGCAGCGTGATGCGGGAAGCGGGCGGCATGCTCCTCCACCGCTTCGGTGACGGGCCGGCCAGCATCCTGCCGGGTGTGCCAGTCCATGAAGCCGACCTCTGCCATGAAGGCGTCGATGGCCACGTCATCCTCGAAATGGCGTTGCAGCGATGCCCTTGGCTGCCATTGCAGGAGCACCTGGCCGATATCGAAGACGGGAACGGGCGCGAAGCGGGACATCTGCAACCTCTGTACGGTGGAGCCGGGAGCATCTATCTCAGCCGTAACGATCTGATAAGGCGCCGGAGCGACAATCCGTCCTGGAAAATCCAGGTCTGCATCCAATGGCCGGCAACAAGGCAAAGTCACGGCGCGGCGGCACATCGCCGCCTGTGACACCTGCAAGGGAGGCGAACCTGCTCAGGCGGGCGATGGCCATCGCCCATATGGGCTATTGGCAATCGGATTCCGTCGACAGTCGGACGTTCTGGATCTCTCCCGAACTCACCGAGATGTACGGCCTTGTCGCAGAGGACGGGCTCATCGCCATTGCGGAGATCCGTTCGCGCTACCTCGGTTCGGCGCCGGAGGACCTCTTCCGGCACTACTGCCGGTGCTGGGAGGATGGCCAGCCCTATGCGGTGCGCGGACAGTACCGCCACCCCGACGGCCGCATCATCGACTATTCGGTCCATGGCGAGGCGGAACGGGATGCCGCCGGCCGGATCGTCAGGGTCTCCGGCATCGTGCGCGACGTCACCGACGAGGTCGCGGCCATCCGCTCCTCGGCGGCGGCCGAAAGACAACTGGCCGACTTCCTGGAGACGGCGTCCGACTGGTGCTGGGAGACCGATACCGACCACCGCTTTTCCCAGCTCGAGCGCGGCTCCGAATGGGCCAGGTCGATGCTGGGCGTGCCGGGCTTCGGTCTGACCAGATGGGATCTGCCGCTGATTCCCGAAGACGTCAGCCGGATGCGCGAGCACAAGGCGGATCTCGACGCTCACCGGCCCTTTCGCGCCTTCGACTATTCCATCGTGACAGGCGATGGCACGATCAAGACGCTTCGCAGCAGCGGCAAGCCGGTCTTCGACTCATCCGGCGCCTTCATCGGTTATCGCGGCACGGCCTCCGACATCACCGCGCTCAGGCAGGCGGAGCAGTTGTTGCTGCAGCGGACGGCCGCCCTCGCCGAGGCCCACCGGCTGGGTCGTATGGGGTCCTGGTTCTACCGGCTGGGCGACGATCAGGTGGTCTGGAGCGAGGAGCTGTTCGCGCTGGCGGGCTACGACCCGGCGACCTTCGATATGTCGCACGCGAACGTCCTGGCCCATTTCGAACCGGATGATTCCGTCCGCCTGGTCGAGATGCAGCGCCAGGTGCTGAAATCGGGCGGTACGGCGACGGCGGACCTCAGGTTCCGCTGTGCCGACGGCCGGGTCAGCGATTTCATCGTCAACTGCAAGGCGGAACTTCGCGACGGCAAGGTCATCGGACTGGTCGGCACGGTTCAGGACATCACCGAGCGCAAGCAGGTGCAGCGCCAGCTCGAGCACCTCGCGTTCACCGATCCGCTGACCGGCCTCGCCAACCGCGCCCTGTTCAAGCGCTCGCTGACGGACATGATCGGTCGCGCCCTGCTCGAAGACAGGTTCGGGGCGCTTCTGCTGATCGATCTCGATCACTTCAAGGAGGTCAACGACTCGCTCGGCCACGCCGCGGGCGATGAACTCCTGTGCCGGGTCGCGGCGGTGCTGCGCCGCGAACTCGGCCCCTCGGCCTTCATCGCGAGGCTCGGCGGCGACGAATTCGCCGTGCTGGTCGAGCGGTCGTCGGCCGGCGAGAACCTGACCGGGGTTGCGGAGGGCCTGATCGAAGCCATCACGGGGTCGATCGACCTGGCCAACGGGGAGGCCTTCGTCAGCGCCACCGTGGGGATCGCCAACCTGCCGGAGGACGGAACCTCGACGGAACAGGCCATGCGCAATGCGGACCTCGCGCTCTACATGGCGAAAGCCGCCGGCCGCAGCCGCAGCATCGTCTTCGAGCCCATCTTTGCCCAGGCGGTCGAGCAGCGCCACGATCTCGCCCGGCATCTGCGCCACGCGGTTCAGGAGAACGCGCTCCATGCGCACTACCAGCCGCAGGTCGATCTGCGCAGCGGCAAGGTCGTCGGCTTCGAATCGCTGCTGCGATGGAACCACCCGGAGCGTGGCCCGGTGCCGCCGAGCGAGTTCATCCCCGTTGCCGAGAGCTGCGGGCTGATCGTCGAACTCGGGCTGTGGATCCTGCGCGAATCCTGCCGGCAGGGGCGCGCCTGGCTCGACGCCGGTTTCCCGGCCCGGACGATCTCCGTGAACGTGTCGCCGGCGCAGTTCTGGAACATGGATTTCGAGACAGCGGTCTCCGCCGTGCTTGCGGAATCCGGGTTTCCGCCCACCCTGCTATGCCTCGAACTGACGGAAAGCCTCTTTGTCGACCAGAGCGAGCATCGCATCAGCCGCACGCTGACGGCGCTTTCGGCGCTGGGCGTGCGCCTCGCGCTCGACGATTTCGGGTCCGGCTATGCCTCGCTGGGCTATCTAACGCGGCTGCCCTTCGACCGGCTGAAGGTCGACCGCTCCTTCGTGGACGGGATCGCGACGCGGCCCGACAAGCGCAAGCTGCTCGGCGGCATCATCGCCCTGTCGCGCGGTCTCGGCATGACCGTGATCGCCGAGGGCGCCGAGCGGCCGGCCGAGGTCGACGTCCTCGCCGATCTCGGATGCGATATCGTCCAGGGCTATGTGTTCTCGCGCCCGGTGGTTCCGGATGTGGCTCCGGTCGTCGCCGCCTCAATCGAGCGGGAGACCCTGCGGGGCCAGACCGTCAGGTCGCTTCTTGAGGAGAGGGCCGTCTTCGCGGCGGCCCCCGTCGGCGTCTGACCGGGGGCGGCGGCTGTCAGCCGCCGATGTTGTACGCGGCCAGCGCGGCCATGTTGACGAGGTCGGAATCGCGCGCGCCGAGCGGCACGATCTGGACCGGCTTGTCGAGGCCGACCAGAAGCGGGCCGATGACCGTTGCGCCGCCCAGTTCCTGCATCATCTTGGTCGAGATGGATGCGGAGTGGAATGCGGGCATCACCAGCACGTTGGCGGGCCCGCTGAGGCGGCAGAACGGATAGGCCTGCATCAGATCCGGATTGAGGGCGACATCGGCCGACATCTCGCCGTCGTACTCGAAGTCGACGCGGCGGCCGTCGAGGATCTTCACGGCCTCGATGACCTTCTCCGAGCGCTCGCCCCTCGGCTGTCCGAAATTGGAGAAGGCGAGAAGCGCGACGCGCGGCTCTGTGCCGAGCCGGCGGGCGGCATGCGCCGCCTCGATCGCGATCTCCGCGAGATCGACCGCCGACGGCATCTCGGTGATGGCGGTGTCGGCCACCAGCACCGTGCGCCCGCGCGAGAGCACGATCGAGACGCCAATGAGCCGGTGCCCTGGCTTCACGTCGATGACGCGCCGCACTTCCTCAAGGGCCGAGGAGTAGTTGCGGGTGACGCCGGTGACCATGCCGTCAGCATCGCCGGCTTCCACCATGGCGGCGCCGAAGACGTTGCGGTCCTGGTTGACCATGCGCTGGCAGTCGCGGAACAGGTATCCCTCGCGCTGCAGGCGCTCGTAGAGCTGATTCGCGTAGTCGGCATTGCGCGTCGACAGCCGGGCATTGGCGATCTCGATGCCGTCCTTCAGGTCGATGCCGGCGGCCTGGGCCGTGGCGCGGACGCGGTCCTCGCGGCCGACGAGGATCGCCGTGCCGAGGCCCTGGTTGACGAAGCTCTGGGCGGCGCGGATCACCTGCTCCTCCTCGCCCTCGGCGAAGACGACGCGGCGCGGCTGGCGGCGGGCGCGTTCGAAGATGCGGGCGAGGACGCCGGCGACCGGATTGAGGCGCGCGGTGAGCTGGGCCTTGTATCCGGCCATGTCGACGATGGGACGGCGGGCGACGCCGGTCTCCATCGCCGCCTGGGCGACAGCGGTCGGGACGGCGATCATCAGGCGCGGGTCGAATGGCACGGGGATGATGTATTCCGGCCCGTATTTCGGCCGGCCCCCGCCATAGGCGGCGGCGACGTCGTCCGGCACGTCCTCGCGCGCGAGCGCGGCGAGCGCCTCGGCGGCGGCGATCTTCATCTCCATGTTGATCTGCGTGGCGCGCACATCGAGCGCGCCACGGAACAGGAAGGGGAAGCCGAGGACGTTGTTGACCTGGTTCGGATAGTCCGAGCGGCCCGTCGCGACGATGGCGTCGGTGCGCACCGCATGGACCTCCTCGGGGGTGATCTCCGGGTCGGGGTTGGCCATGGCGAAGATGATCGGCTTCGGCGCCATGGTCATGACCATCTCGGGCGTCAGCGCGCCCTTCACCGACAGGCCGAAGAAGACGTCGGCACCCTTGACCGCCTCCGCCAGCGTTCGGGCGTCCGTGGTCACGGCATGGCCGGACTTCCACTGGTTCATGCCCTCGGTCCGGCCGCGCCAGATGGTGCCCTTGGTGTCGCAGAGCATCACGTTGTCGGGCGTGAAGCCCATGGCCTTCAGGAGCTCGACGCAGGCGATGCCAGCCGCGCCGGCGCCGTTGACGACGAGCCGCGTCGTCTTGATGTCGCGGCCGGTAATGTCCATGGCATTGATCAGTCCGGCGGCGGCGATGATGGCCGTGCCGTGCTGGTCGTCATGGAACACCGGGATGTCCATGAGCTCCTGCAAGCGCTGCTCGATGATGAAGCACTCGGGCGCCTTGATGTCCTCGAGATTGATGCCGCCGAAGGACGGGCCGAGGTAGCGCACGGCATCGATGAACTTGTCGGCGTCCTCGGTGTCGATCTCCAGGTCGATGGAATCGACGTCGGCGAAGCGCTTGAACAGGACCGCCTTGCCTTCCATCACGGGCTTGGAGGCGAGTGCGCCGAGATTGCCGAGGCCGAGGATGGCAGTGCCGTTGGTGATCACCGCCACCATGTTGCCGCGCGTCGTGTAGTCGAAGGCCCGCGCCGGGTCCTCGGCGATGGCGAGCACGGGCACGGCGACGCCCGGCGAATAGGCCAGCGACAGGTCGCGCTGTGTCGCCATCGGCTTGGTCGGTACGACCTCGAGCTTGCCGGGCTTGCCGACCTGATGGAAGGCGAGCGCCTCCTGGTCCGTGATGGTCGGGCGGTTGCGTCGGCCGTTCGTGTTGTCGGTCGCCATGTCGGTTCTTCTTGAGCGTTCCTCGGAAGGGAGGGGGACCATAGGGTGTGACTTCCCGCGCGGCAACGGGCCGTGAGGGGGACGCAGCCTCGACCGTCAGACCGCCTGACCGGCGGCCCAGCCCGACGACCAGGCCCACTGGAAATTGTAGCCGCCGAGCCAGCCGGTGACGTCGACCGCCTCGCCGACGAAATGCAGGCCGGCGACGGCCTTCGCCGCCATGGTCTGCTGGTCGAGGCCGACGGTGTCGACGCCGCCGAGCGTCACCTCGGCCGTGCGCCAGCCCTCCGAGCCGTTCGGCCGGATGCGCCAGCCGTTCACCGCGGCGTCGATGCGGGCGAGCACCTTGTCGGAGCAGTCTGCGAGATTGCCGGAGATGCCCTCCGCCTCGACGATGGCCTGTGCGAGGCGCTTCGGCAGGATGTCCGCCAGCACGGTCTGCACCGCCTGCCGGCCATGCCGGGCGCGAGCGGCGCGCAGGCCCTCGAGGACGTTCACGTCTGCCGCCAGCGACACGACGATGTCGTCGCCCTCCCGCCAGTAGCTCGAGATCTGCAGGATCGCCGGTCCCGACAGCCCGCGATGGGTGAAGAGTACGGCCTCGCGGAAGCGGGTCTTGCCGTGGCCGACCACCGCCTCGTCGACGGTGATGCCGGCGAGCGGCGTCATGCGCGCCAGCAGGTCCGGTGCAAAGGTCAGCGGCACGAGGGCCGGGCGTGGCGGGACGATGCCAAGGCCGAAACGCTCCGCCACCTCGTAGGCAAAGCCGGTGGCGCCCATCTTCGGGATCGACTTGCCGCCCGTGGCGATGACGAGGGAGGCACAGCGCAGCTCGCCGGATGACAGGCGGACCACAAAGCCGCCCTCCGTCTTGACGACGTCCTCGACCGCCGTGCCGAGCGCCAGCCTCGCACCGGCGCCTGCCATCTCGTCGGTGAGCATGGCGATGATCTGCTTCGCCGAGCCGTCACAGAAGAGCTGGCCGAGGGTCTTCTCGTGCCAGGCGATGCCGTGGCGGTCGACCAGGGCGATGAAGTCGTGCTGGGTGTAGCGCGACAGAGCCGAGATGGCGAAGCGCGGGTTCTTCGACAGGAAGTTCTTCGGCGAGGTGCCGAGATTGGTGAAGTTGCACCGCCCGCCGCCGGAGATGCGGATCTTCTCGCCGGGGGCGTCCGCATGGTCGACCACAAGAACGGAGCGGCCACGCTTGCCGGCCTCGATGGCGCACATCATTCCGGCCGCGCCGGCGCCGAGCACGAGAACGTCACAGGTCGTCGTGGCCTTGCGGCCGGGCGGGGGAGGTTGGGTCATCGCCGAGCGGTAGCCCCGAAACGCCCCGCCTGTCGAGCGCTGCCGTCCGCCGGCCATGCCGAACGGCGGATGGCGAAAGGCCTCCCGAGCGGAGACGATGGCCTATTCCTGCCCGATGCGAGCCCAGCCATGAGCGAGACAGCCACGCCCCCCGACGCCGCCGCCTTCGACCGGCTCATGACCGCGCGCCATTCCTGCCGCGCCTTCCTGCCCGAGCCGCTGCCGCGACAGACGATCGAGGCGATCCTGCGCATCGCGCAGAAGACCGCCTCCTGGAACAACACCCAGCCCTGGCAGGTGCTGATCGCGAGCGGAGACGCGGTCGAGCGCTTTCGCACGCTGATGCTGGAACTCGCCGGCGGCGGATCGATCCCCGGCCACTACACGGTCGAGCCGCAGAGCGATTTCCCCTTTCCCCGCGAGTACCGCGGCGTGGCGCTGGAGCGTCGCCGCGCCTGCGGCTTCCAGCTCTACGATGCGGTAGGCGTCCAGCGCGGCGACAAGGCCGGCTACGCCCGCCAGTCCATGCGCAACTTCGCCCTGTTCGACGCGCCGCACGTGGCGATCATCACGACCGACGAGGCGCTCGGGGTCTATGGGGCGGTGGATTGCGGCGCCTATGTCACGAACTTCATGACCGCGGCGACAGCGCATGGGGTCGGCACCATCGCGCAGGCGGCGCTCGCCGTGCACTCGACGTCGATCCGGCAGCATTTCGGCATCGCCGAGGACCGCCGCGTTGTCTGCGGCATTTCCTTCGGACGCGCGGACACCTCCCATCCGGTCAACGGCTATCGGACGACCCGCGCGCCGCTGGAGGAGGTGGTGCGCTGGGAGGGGTGAGGGGCGTTCCTTCACGCTGTTTCCCAGTTGCCCTGCACGACTGAAGTGCGTCCTTCGAGGCTCGCTGCCGGACGATGCTGGCGCATCGCCGGGTGCTCGCTCCTCAGGATGAGGAAGGTGGTGGCTGGCATTCGGCTCGGACGAGCCACGAACGGTCCCGCTTCGAGCGGAGCGTCCTGCAGTCCACTCGCCTCCTCATCCTGAGGTGCGAGTGGCAGCGAGCCTCGAAGGACGCAATTCAGATGTGCAACGCAATGGTTCCGCTCTGGCAGCCCCGCGACTTGCGCCACCGCGGCGAATCTGTGCTTCCCCTCAGAACGCCGTGCCGGCCTCATCACCCTCGCTCACGACAAGCCGGTCGCCCACCGCGATGTGCCCGCCGCCGGCGACTGCGCAGTAGATGCCGCAATCGGCGTGGCCGTAGCTGCGCATCAGCACGGCGGGGATCATCAGGTCGCGCACGGCGGTGGCCGGATTGACCGTGGTGGCGGCGCAGCGCTCGGTGCGCTTCAGCCCGGTCAGGGCGACGTCGCCGATGGTGATGCGCCTGCCGACCCAGTCGAATTCGGAGAAGGCGGGAACCCCGTCGACATAGATATTAGCGCGGAAGCGGATCGGGTCGATGGCGACGCCGGTCTCCTTCTCCAGCGCGCGAACGCTGGCGAGATTGATGATGGAGAGGAAGCCGGAGCGGGAATCCATGAACCGGAAGCCGGGCGGGCCTTCCAGGACCTTCGGTGCTCCCGCCAGTTCCTTCGCGAGGAAGATGCGGAAGAACTCCTCGATCGCGGAGCGCCCCTCTGATGTTGTCAGGTCACCGCGCGCCACCTCGGTGTTGTCGGCGACGATGGTGAGGGTGTGGCTCACGTCGTCATAGCGGGTCTTGAGCTTCGCCAGCGCCGCCTGGCGGGCGAGGACGAGGAACTTCTGCTTGGGTTGGTGCTCCGGATGCGCCGGATCGAAGCCGGACGGGCCGTTCTCTATGGCGAACACGCGGTCGCCGGGAAAGTGCTGCCCTGCGGTGAGGAGGGCTTCGGCGAGCGGTTCGGCGGAGAGGCCCTTCACCGGATAGCGGTAGAGGGCGGTGATGCGGGCGGAGGCGGGGGGAGCGTCGGTCATGCAAAGAGGTGGCCCGAGGCGGCCGGGCCGGTCAAGCCAAGGCGGCGCGGATCACGCCTGTGGGCTCGCCGGGGTGACGGTCTGGTGCTCCGGCGGCCGGAGGAGGCCGATCCTGCCAGGGCGGGCATGGCCCCGTTTGACACGCCTCAAAAAGTGTCGGTGCCAGCCCTTCTCACAGCCGCGTGACGCCCCCATATCCGCGGAAAGCCGGTCGCTTCGGGACCGGGAAACCATTGGTCGGACGTTCCTTCCGGGCTCATGCGAGACGACGGGAACGGGCATCAGGAGTGGCCCATGAATATCGAGAAATATACCGAGCGCTCGCGCGGTTTCATCCAATCGGCGCAGTCGCTGGCGCTTCGTGAGGGACATCAGCAGTTCCAGCCCGAGCACCTGCTCAAGGTGCTGCTGGATGATACGGAAGGTCTCGCCTCGGGCCTGATCCGGCAGGCGGGCGGACAGCCGCAACTGGCGCTTCAGAAGACCGAAGAGGCACTGAAGAAGATTCCGAAGGTGCAGGGCTCGGGAGCCGGCCAGGTCTATCTCGGCCAGGGGCTTGCCCGCGTCTTCGACGCCGCCGAGAAGACCGCCGAGAAGTCCGGTGACAGCTTCGTCGCCGCCGAGCGGCTGCTGCTGGCGCTGGCGCTTGAGAAGGACACGGAGGCCGGCAAGGCGCTGGCCGCTTCCGGTGTCACGCCGCAGTCGCTGAACGGCGCCATCGAGGCGCTGCGCAAGGGCCGCACGGCGGATTCGGCCTCGGCCGAGAACGCCTATGACGCGCTGAAGAAGTATGCCCGCGACCTGACGGCGGCGGCGCGCGAGGGCAAGCTCGATCCGGTCATCGGCCGCGATGAGGAAATCCGCCGCACCATCCAGGTGCTGTCGCGCCGCACCAAGAACAACCCCGTCCTGATCGGCGAGCCCGGCGTCGGCAAGACCGCCATTGTGGAAGGTCTTGCTCTCCGCGTGATCGACGGCGACGTGCCGGAGAGCCTCAAGGACAAGGCGATCCTCTCCCTCGACATGGGCTCGCTCATCGCCGGCGCGAAATATCGCGGCGAGTTCGAGGAGCGGCTGAAGGCCGTCCTGTCCGAGGTGACGTCGTCGGATGGCGGCATCGTGCTGTTCATCGACGAGATGCACACCCTCGTTGGCGCCGGCAAGGCGGACGGGGCGATGGACGCCTCGAACCTCCTCAAGCCTGCGCTGGCGCGCGGCGAACTGCACTGCATCGGCGCGACCACGCTCGACGAGTATCGCAAGCACGTCGAGAAGGACGCGGCCCTCGCCCGGCGTTTCCAGCCGGTCTTCGTCGACGAGCCGTCGGTGGAGGATACCGTCTCCATCCTGCGCGGGCTGAAGGAGAAGTACGAGCAGCACCATCAGGTGCGCATCACGGACTCGGCCATCGTCGCGGCGGCGACCCTGTCGAACCGCTACATCACCGACCGCTTCCTGCCCGACAAGGCCATCGACTTGGTCGACGAGGCCTCGGCGCGGCTGCGCATGCAGGTCGATTCCAAGCCCGAGGAACTGGACGAACTCGACCGGCGCGTCATCCAGCTCAAGATCGAGCAGGAGGCGTTGAAGAAGGAGAACGACACGGCCTCGAAGGACCGCCTGAAGCGGCTCGAGAAGGAACTCGCCTCGCTGGAGGAGCAGTCGGCGGAGATGACCTCCCGCTGGAAGGCGGAGAAGGACAGTCTTGGCCGCGCCGCGGAGATCAAGAAACAGCTCGACGAGGCGCGCAACACCCTCGCCAACGCCCAGCGCAAGGGTGACTGGGCGAAGGCTGGCGAACTCTCCTACGGCACCATCCCCGCGCTGGAGAAGGAACTCGCCTCGGTCGAGCAGCAGAACGAGCAGGCCATGGTCGAGGAGGCGGTGACCGCCGACCACGTCGCGCAGGTCGTCTCGCGCTGGACCGGCGTGCCGGTCGACCGGATGCTGGAGGGCGAGAAGGACAAGCTCCTGCGCATGGAGGACGAGATCGCCCGCCGCGTCGTCGGCCAGGGCGAGGCGGTGAAGGCCGTCTCCACCGCCGTGCGCCGCGCCCGCGCCGGTCTGCAGGACCCGAACCGGCCGATCGGCTCGTTCATGTTCCTCGGCCCGACCGGCGTCGGCAAGACCGAGCTGACCAAGGCGCTTGCCGAATTCCTGTTCGACGACGAGACGGCAATGGTCCGCCTCGACATGTCGGAATACATGGAGAAGCACTCGGTCTCGCGCCTCATCGGCGCGCCTCCCGGCTATGTCGGCTACGACGAGGGCGGGGCGCTGACGGAGGCGGTGCGGCGCCGGCCCTACCAGGTGGTGCTGTTCGACGAGATCGAGAAGGCCCATCCGGACGTGTTCAACGTCCTTCTGCAAGTGCTCGACGATGGGCGGCTGACGGACGGGCAGGGCCGTACGGTCGATTTCCGCAACGTGCTCATCATCATGACCTCGAACCTCGGGTCCGAATTGCTGGTCATGCAGGGCGAGCACGAGGAGGTGGATGCGGTGCGCGACGGCGTCATGTCCATCGTACGCGGCCACTTCCGGCCGGAGTTCCTCAACCGTGTCGACGAGATCATCCTGTTCGGCCGCCTGAAGCGCGAGCAGATGACGACCATCGTCGACATCCAGCTGAAGCGCCTGCAGAAGCTGCTCGACGAGCGCAAGATCGTCATCGACGTCGACCTGGCCGCCAAGGCCTGGCTCGCCGACAAGGGCTACGACCCCGCCTATGGCGCGCGCCCGCTGAAGCGCGTGATCCAGAAATACGTCCAGGACCCGCTGGCCGAGAAGATCCTCGGCGGCGACATCAAGGATGGCGACAGGGTCAGCGCCTCGGCAGCGGGCGACCGGCTGATCTTCGAGGCCGCGCCGCAGGCCCTTGCCGCCGAATAACTCCCGGCTGCATCGCATCGGGAATGCAACCCTCTTGCCAGGCCGTCCGATCGGGTATCCGATCGGGCGGCCTGTCGCTTGCGGGGAGGAACGTGATGGCCGGCGCGTCTGTCGAGAAGGACCAGGACAAGACCGTCCCGGCACCCGCGCCGCGGACTGCCGTGCTTGTCTTCCACGGCATCGGTGACCAGCGGCCCATGGAGACGATGCTCGGTGTGGTGAACGCCGTCCTCGGGGAGCCGGGCGAGCCGGGCGCCATCGGCCGGTGGATCAAGCCCTATGTCGGCAAGGACGGCTCCTTCGACCTCAAGTCGGTTTCGACCAAGGCCGTCGGCAGCGAGGGGCGGCGCTACGACTTCTTCGAGCTCTACTGGGCGGACCTGATGTCCGGGACGCGGCTCGTCGCCGTGCTGCTCTGGCTCTGCGACCTGGCCAAGCGCGACCGCAGCGCCCTGCCGCGCGACGCCACCTGGCTGTGGTACGCCGTCGTCGGCCTGATGACCGGCGCGATGATGGCCTCCGTCCATCTCCTCTGGGTCATCGGGCTGAACCTGACCGGCACCTCGCCGCATGTGCTGCAGCAGCGCGCCATCGACGCGGCGGAGCCGGTGGCCGCCGCATTCGTGGCCATCGGAATCGTGGCGGCGGTCGTCGTCGGGCTGTGCTTCGCCAAGGGGCTGCGTGCAGGGCTCGCCGTGTTCCTGGTCTTCGCCGTTCTCGCCTTCATCGGCTACTGGAACGGCATCGCGCTCCTGACGCTCATCCCGGTGGTGGCCGGCCTGTTCATCTTCCTCGGGGCCCGCGCGGCGCTCGGCGGCATGGCGGTGGTGGCGGCAGTCGCCCTCGTCATCGTGCTCTGGGGGCCGGTGCTGGCCCTGGTCCTCGGCATCCGCTCTGCGGCGGGGTCCCTCACCGATATTCAGACCGCCTTCGACCTCGTCTTTCTCACCGTGACGTTCACGGCGGCCGCGCCCTGGCTCATCGGCTTCCTGGCGCTGTTCCTCGCCCTCGCGGCGATCTTCCTCGTGCCATATGTCGGCGACTGCGCCCGCTATCTGCGCGATGCGCCGGACAATATCGAGGCGCGCAACCGCATCCGCCAATTGGGGCTGGAGGTGCTGACGGATCTGCACAAGCGTCAGTCGGACGGCCGGCCGCGCTACGACCGCATCGTCGTGGTGTCCCACAGCCTCGGCACCATTGTCGCCTACGACGTGCTGCGCGCCTTCTTCGTGAAGCAGATGTCGAGCCTGCAACTGACGGACACCATGATCGAGACATTCCGCCCGATCGACCAGATGAAGGACGGCGCGCTTCGGGCCACGACCTTCCGTCTCGCGGAAAAAGACGGCGGGCTCGCCTGGGCACCCGAGAACGGCTCGGCCGCGGGAACGGCGCTGGACTATCAGGCGGGTGTGCGCTGGGCCTTCAGCACCTTCTGCCGGGAGCAGCAGTCCGGCTTCGACAATGGCCTGACGGCATCGCCCTGGCGCATCAGCGATTTCGTCACGCTTGGCTGCCCGCTGACCCACGCCGCCCTGCTGATGACGGAGGACGGCGATCCGACCAGTCTCGCCAGGAAGGTGGAACTGCGTGAGTTTCCGGTCGCACCTCCCGCCCATAGCCCGGGCGAGACAGGCCGCGTCCTGTTCGGCCGTAATGTGGCCGGCGACAGGCGTGCGCCCGAGAGCCGGCCGCGCCTTCAGCATTCGGCCATGTTCGCCCTGACCTGCTGGACGAACCTCTATTTCGCGCAGCGTTTCGTCGTGAAGGGTGACTTTATCGGCGGACCGATCAACGACAAGCTCTCGCCGGGCACGCTGAACGTGCCGCTCACGACCACGCTGCTCGGCGGCTACTTCAACCACACCCACTACTGGCAGCGCGAGGCGGACCAGAAATCCGCAACCGTCCATATCAGCGCGCTGGCGCTGGCGACGCTGGGCGAACCGGCCTTCCGGCGCGTGAATGCCGAACGCGGTCGTGTGTCAAAAAAGCTAGTGTCTTCAGGTAATGAGCTTGAGACGCGCTGATGTTTGCACACAATAATTGCCGAATTGTCGTTCTTATCTGTGAATGTAGTTTTTAAAGAAGCCAGAATCACCCCTCCGAGGTCGATATGTATTTTTTTGGCGCCCCGCCACCGGAGTGGCTGAAAATATTTATGAATGATTTTACATGGCGTATATTCGGAGACGGGGAAATCGAACCTGACAGTGACAATCGACTCGAGGAGTTCATTGTTGAGAACTCGATTCCAAACGGCTCTGTCATATATCTGCATTCGCCAGGTGGGAGCCTTGAAGGCGGCATGAAGCTTGGGCGCCTGATCCGATCGCATCGGCTTCAAGCCTGTGTCGGGCAGAAGGGGGTATGGACTGCGCATGGCCAATGGGAGGTCTTGCCAGGGCACTGTATGAGTGCCGCGGCAATCGCCCTTCTCGGTGGTGAGTTTCGCTTCGTCGGTGATGGAAATTTTTACGGAGTGCATCGTTTCGTACTTCGCGGTGATGATAAAAATGTAGCGAAAGCACAAGTTTTGTCTGCTCAAATTGTTGAGTATATAAAGTCAATGGATGTGGATACGGAGTTGTTTGCGCTTGCTGCAGAAACATCCTTCGATGATATTCTTACTATTCCAGAAGAGACGCTTGTTCGCCTGAATGTTGTAAATAACGGATACAAAAGGCCAATATGGACTATAGAGAGTCGACCATCTTGCCTATATCTCAAGGGAGAGCGGGAGACAGTGTTTGGGCTTGGCAAATTTTTGATCGTTTTTCCCGAGGTCGGATCAGTATTTTTGCACGTGATTTTTGACGCGGGATCCAATGTAGATGATGTGCTGACGATGGGTGCGGATAGCATTTTGTTGGATGGTGTCTCTTATCGCGCAGATGGCCGCAGATTATCGATCACCAGTCATGGTTCGATGATCAACGCGACATATGCAATTGACAATGATTTTATTGAAAAACTTAAGCAAGCGAAGACCGTGGGTTTCGCTCTGCAGCATTTCTACGGTGCCGCGGTCTTTTGTGGGTTCGACCTAATGCCGTTCGAAGAAGGCGCGGCAAAATTGCAGGGGCTCTTGGACATCTATCATAGGGCTGGTCCGCTGGCGCGGTAGTAAGTGGTTGGTTCTCTTTGGGCGGTGGGCTTGCCGCCTATGCGGGCTGGCCGTAAGACCCTTGGCATGACCCAGATTTCCTCCATTCACGTCATCGGCGGCGGCCTTGCAGGCTCCGAGGCCGCCTGGCAGATCGCCGAGGCCGGCGTTCCCGTCGTCGTTCACGAGATGCGCCCGGTCCGCGGCACCGAGGCCCACAAGACCGAGGGCCTCGCCGAACTCGTCTGCTCGAACTCCTTCCGCTCGGACGATGCCGAGACCAACGCGGTCGGGCTGCTCCATGCCGAAATGCGCCGCATGGGCTCCATCATCATGCGGATGGGCGATGCCAACCAGGTGCCGGCTGGCGGGGCGCTGGCTGTCGACCGCGACGGGTTTTCCGCCGCGGTGACGGCGGCGCTCGCGGCCCATCCCCTCATTTCCATCGAACGTGGCGAGGTGGCGGGGCTTCCGCCCGAGGACTGGGACAGCGTCATCGTGGCGACCGGTCCGTTGACCTCGCCGGCGCTTGCTGCGGCCATCGGCCAACTGACGGGCGAGAAGGAACTGGCCTTCTTCGACGCCATCGCGCCCATCGTCCATTTCGAGTCCATCGACATGGAGACGGCCTGGTTCCAGTCGCGCTACGACAAGGCAGGGCCGGGCGGCACCGGCGCCGACTACATCAACTGCCCGATGGACAAGGCGCAGTACGAGGCTTTCATCGACGCGCTGCTGGCGGCCGAGAAGACCGAGTTCAAGGAATGGGAGGGCACACCCTATTTCGACGGCTGCCTGCCCATCGAGGTGATGGCCGAGCGCGGCCGCGAGACACTGCGCTGGGGGCCGATGAAGCCGGTCGGGCTGACCAACAGGCACAATCCCACCGTGAAGGCCTATGCGGTCGCCCAGCTCCGGCAGGACAACAAGCTCGGCACGCTGTTCAACATGACCGGCTTCCAGACCAAGCTGAAATATGGCGAACAGGCCAGCATCTTCCGCATGATCCCCGGCCTGCAGAACGCCGAGTTCGCCCGGCTCGGCGGCATCCACCGCAACACCTATCTCAACTCGCCGAAGGTGCTCGACGAAACCCTGCGGCTGAAGGCGCAGCCCCGGCTGCGCTTCGCCGGACAGATCACCGGCTGCGAGGGCTATGTCGAGAGCGCCGCCATCGGCGGCATGGTCGGGCGGTTCGCCGCGGCCGAACGGCTGGGACGGACGCCGGCGCTGCCGCCGGTGACGACGGCGCATGGCGCCCTGATCAACCACATCACCGGCGGGCATGTCGTGACCATCGACGAGGGGCCTCGGTCCTTCCAGCCGATGAACATCAATTTCGGCCTGTTCCCGCCGCTCACCGAGCCGGCGCCGAACAAGGGACCCGACGGCGAGCGGCTGCGTGGCAACGCCAAGACGCAGGCGCGCAAGAAGGTCTTGAGCGCCCGGGCGCTGGCGGATTTCGACGCCTGGCTCGGCGGCGTGGCACGCATCGCGGCGGAGTAATACCAACGGCCCTCACGACTGACCGATGTGTGCCCAGTCGCGCATGCCGATTGACGTGATGGTCCCTGGCAGTGCGACGAGCCTGTTCCAGGCCTCGCACGACGCCTGGATGATGTCGTCGTAGGTCTCGAACACGCGGTTGGAGAGGAAGTTGGCGCGCAGGAACTGCCAGACCTGCTCGACCGGATTCAGCTCCGGCGAGCGCGACGGCAGGAGGATTGGCGTGATGTTCTTCGGCCATT
>NZ_JBJPHW010000019.1:0-40543 GCF_053471285.1 Phreatobacter aquiterrae
TCCACACCCGTCATCCCTGGACCCTTCCCGAAAACGGAAAGGATCGTGCGCTATGGCCTCAGCAGGGGTGGTTATTGGACGCGAAACCAGCCCAGCAGGGGGTGGTTCTTGCACGCGATTTCACATGTCTCCATCACCTGAAACGCTCGTTCGAGGTCCCCGGTTGGGCCTGTTGCAATGGTCCGTCTCTGCCGGAAAGCCGATCCGGTACCCCGACCCGGCAGAAAATGCCTAGAGGCCGGCAGAAAATTCCTATCTAAGTATCTGAAAAAAAAGAGAATTTGGCGAATTTTTCGCGCCTGCTTTTTCGCCTTCGATCGTTTCAGTATCAGGTGGCCCCCATGAACCCGGGCGTCGCCATTGGCCAGGGTGGGAGAATCGTAGTGTCTCTTGGAGCGGCAGCTTTGGATCTGGAGACCATCGGGGCACCGGTCATGACGGACGGACGGGGTGGGCAGCGCAAGACCGGCATCGATGCGATGCCGGCGACTGCGCGCCCGACGGATGCCGACGATCTGCTGTTGCGCCAGATTGGGCGTGGGGAAGAGGCGGCGTTCCGTGCCCTGGTCGAGCGTCACATCGACCGCGCCTATGCGCTCGCACTGCGCATCCTGCACAATGCGGCTGACGCCGAGGACGTGGTGCAGGAAACCCTGCTCAAGATATGGAACACCCGCGGGAGCTGGCAGGAGGGCCGTGCCCGGTTCTCGACCTGGATCTACCGCGTCGTCACCAACCGCTGCCTGGACCTTCGCCGCCAGCCGCGCATGGAGGAGATCGACAGCGCTCCCGAGGTTGCCGATGCCCAGCCCGACGCGCTGACCGCGCTGCATCGCGACGAGGTGACTGACCTGCTGCAGAAGGCGATGGACCGCCTCCCCGACCAGCAGCGCGTGGCGATTATCCTGTCCTACTTCGACGATCTCGGGAACGCCGAGATCGCCGAGGTGATGGAGACCACGGTCTCGGCAGTTGAATCGCTTCTCAAGCGCGGCCGTCAGGCACTTAAGAAGTTGTTAAATCGCGCAGAGCGCGACATTCGTCAGTCATTTACTGATGGTTAACCATAACCGCGCGGCCCATTATTGATTTTCCGCCTGATATTGCGGGGTCAGTTCGTTGAAGGTTCAGACGCGGACGTCCGCGTTGCAGCGCCTCGTTGACGTGAGGCGTCGTGTCAGCCTTGCGAGGAGTACGACCTCATGCCCGTCATTTCGACGAACATCGCCGCCAATTCAGCCGTCCGCTACCTGAACGTCAACTCGTCCGACCAGACCTCGTCGCTGTCGAAGCTCGCCAGCGGCTCGCGTATCTCGCAGGCCTCGGACGACGCGGCCGGCCTTGCCATTTCCACCCGCATCACCTCGGATGTCACGACGCTGACCCAGGCGGCGACCAACGCCTCGCACGGCATTTCGGTGCTGCAGACCGCCGACGGCGGCGCGGCCAACATCAGCGACATCCTGCAGCGCATGAAGGCGCTCGCCTCGCAGTCCGCCTCCGGCACCGTCACTGACAACGAGCGCGCCTATATCGACGCCGAGTTCTCGCAACTGACGGACGAAATCAACGGCATCTCCGAGTCCACCCGCTACAATGGCCAGAGCTTGCTCGACGGCACCAGCGCATTCGCGCAGGGCATCTCGGTCATGGTCGGCTCGGACGCCTCCGACACCATCACGGTCTCCATCGCCGCGCTGACAGCCAGCGCACTCGGCATCACGGCGGCGGCGGATGAAGCGGCGACTGACCTCGTCGGCGGGTCGGCCGGGTTCGACGCGAGCGGCGTCGACGTCTCCTTCAACGTCAACGGCACGACGGTGACGCTCGAGGACGACGGCGGCGCGGGCAGCGACGGTGTCTATTCTGCCGACGACATCGCCGATGCGATCAACACCGCCCTGTCGTCGGTGTCGGGAAATACGGTCACCGCTTCGGTCGATGCGACCACCGGCGCCCTGACCCTGTCGAACAGCGCGACCGGCTCGGCCGCCGAAATTACGCTCGACGACTTCACCGGCCTTTCTGCGTCGGACCTCGGCTTCGCCACCACGACCAGCGCTGGGCGGGACAAGGGCGATACCCTGTCGGTGGCGACCCAGGACGGTGCGAGCGCCGCGCTCAAGGCTCTCGACGAGGCGATCAACATCGTCTCGAAAGCACGCGCCGACATCGGCGCGACCGAGTCGCGCTTCGCCTTCCGCTCGGAATCGATCGCCACCAGCATCGAGAATCTGACGGCGGCCAATTCGGCCATCCAGGACGTCGACGTCGCCTCGGAATCCGCCAAGCTCGCCTCGGCGAAGGTGAAGACCCAGGCTGCAGTCGCCGCCGCCTCGCAGGCCAGCCAGATGCCTCAGGACCTCCTGAAGCTTTTGCAGTGACGACTGACACTTTTCACTGACGCGAAGGAGGATCGGGGCTTTGCTCCGGTCCTCTCCCTTCCGGAGGCCGCGCGATGTCCACCGTATCGAGTTCGAGCACGTCCAGCCTTCTGTCTTCCGCCTACAGCACCTCGACCACCACCGCGACGACGAGTTCCGGCAGCGCGTCGAACTCGAGCGGCACGAACAGCACGTCGAGCAGTTCCGACATCGACTGGAATGCGCTCATCGAAACGGCCGTCCAGGCGAAGCTTGCCCGCGCCGACACGATCGATCTGAAGATCAACTCGAACCAGTCCAAGGTCGCGGCCTACCAGAACCTCCAGTCGCTGCTGACCGGCATCACGACGGCCGCACAATCGCTGCGGGCGCCTTCCGGCGTTCTCGCCTCCGCCGACGATACCTTCCTCAACCGCGCCGCCTACCTGACCGCCAATGGAAGCGTCGATGCCTCCTCGTCCGTCTCCGTGTCGGTGAAAAGTGGCACGGATGTCGGCTCCTACGACCTGCAGGTTCTGCAACTGGCGAAAGCGCACAAGTTCTCTTCAGCCGCTGTCGGCAGCAGCACCGAGGACCTCGGCCATGACGGGGTGATTGCGCTCGGTGTCGAGGGCGGCGATCAGGTCGAGATCGCCATTGCAGCCGACATGACGCTCGTCGAGATCGCCGAGGCGATCAACAACACCACCAGGACGTCCGGTGTCCAGGCCACCGTTCTCAAGGTGTCCGGTTCCGCCTATCAGTTGATCCTGACCAGTGCCGAGACCGGCAAGACGATATCGGCCAGCGCGGTGTCGGGCGACGATGTCCTGGGGGGCCTCGGCGTTCTGGACGATGACGGCGCTCCGGCCCATGTGCTCCAGGAGCCGCAGGATGCGATCATCAAGCTCGACGGGATCATCATCACGCGCGATTCCAACGACATTGCCGACCTGATCGAAGGCATGACGTTCCGCCTCTATCAGACGACGCCGGCCGACACCTCCATCACGGTCGAGGTCGGCGCCGATGTCAGCGAGGTGAAATCGGCGGTTCAGGCGCTGGTCGACGCCTACAATGCCTTCCGCGAATTTGCCATCAGCCAGCAGACGCTGACCAGCTCCGGGACCGCATCGTCGGACTCCGTCCTGTTCGGTGACGGGACGCTGCGCAGCGCGACGCTCGCCATCTATGACGCGCTGAACCGGAAGATCGACGAGAATGCCATGGCCCTGCTCGGCCTGACCTTCGACAAGAACAACTACCTGGTCCTGGACGAGACGGCGCTCGACGATGTCCTGCTCAGCGACCTCGATGCGGTGCAGTCGTTTCTCAGCTTCCAGATGGAGAGTTCCTCCAGTGACCTGATGCTGCTGTCGCGCGGGACGTCGACGCCGTCCGCCTTCAGGCTGGACGTGACGACCGATGCAAGCGGAGCGCTCACATCGGTGTCCGTCAACGGCGATCCATCGCTGTTCACGGTGAATGGCGCCCGCATCATCGGGGCCGCGGGCACGATCTACGAGGGTTATACCCTCGTCTATGTCGGTAAGTCGTCCGGCTCGATCGACGTCTCGTTCAGCACCGGCATCGCCGAGCTTCTCTACCAGACCACCCATGCGGTCGCGAACAGCTCCACCGGCACGCTCCAGACGCTCATCGACAATCTGGAGAGCACATCCGACAGCCTCCAGACGAAAAGCGACAGCATCCGCACGTCAGCCGAAACCTATCGCACCAATCTGACCAGGCGCTATGCCCAGTATCAGGCCGCCATCGCGGCGGCCGAGTCCACCCAGGACTATCTCACCGCCTTGCTCGACCAATGGAACAGTTCGTGATGAACCAGAGATTGAACCACGCCATTTCGGCCTATCGCACCACGGCCACCCGCGTGCATCCACTCGTTGCGGTCGTCAGGCTCTTCGACGAGGCGCTGGTGCAGATCCGCCGTGCGGTTCAGGCGATCGAGACGAGGAAGCATGAGGACAGCTTCATCGCCGTCGCCAAGGCCGGCCTCATCCTTCAGGGGCTCAGCCACAACCTGCGCTTCGACAAGGGCGGCGACGTCGCCGAGATCCTGCTGAAGGCCTACAATCAGAACGCCATCGCCCTGCATACGGCCTACGGGAGGCCGGACGCCGCCGCGCGTTACCGCAAGATTGCCCTGGGGCTGGCGGAATTGCGCGATGCCTGGGCTTCGGCGGCCGGCATGCGGACCCTCGCCGAAGAGGCGCAGATGGTGTCCCGGCCCGTCGCACGGCCGTCGTGACCCGGCCAACTTGCCTCTCGCCAAATCATCTGTGTTTCGCGTAACAATTCGACACGAGGTGTTGCACACCGTCACAGACGGATACGGCAACATGCAATCGCGCGTCGGTGGGCGCGCCGGCATGCGAAGGCTTTTGACGGGCGGATCCCATGCAACGCTTGGATTTCCAGGATGCCCTCGACCGCTTCGGGGACGATCTGTCCCGCTGGCCGGCAGCCGAGCGGGTGCTGGGTGAAGCGATGCTGCGCGACGATCCAACTGCCAGGCGCCTGATCGAGGACGCCCGCCTGCTGAAATCCCTGATCACCACCACCTCGACCATCCGTGCGCCTGCCGGACTGGCCGACCGTATCGTCAGTCTCGCCCGGGAAACCGCCCCCGCACTGCCCCATGTCGCCTCTCCACCGACCGCGGCTGTCGACCGCGCTCCGCGGGGGCGTCTTGACACCGCCGTGCCGCATCGGCTTCGCCGTCCCGGCTGACGACCGGCGGCGTCGTTCCCCAAGATGAACCTTGCGTCGCGCCGTCCCGCTGTCGGCATGCGGGTTACGGGATTGCCTGTGCCAGTTTCACGCTTGTCGTCAGCACTTCATTCATACTTGAAATCGCTGACGTTTCCGCTGTTCGGCTTCGGCAGAATCCGCGCCTGAATTTCCTCACCCGACCGTTTCACTAGCGACGCCACACGAACCGTCGTCGCCCACGAAACCCCGATCTCCGGCACCGGAGGTCGGGCAACGGTCGAGGTCTGCCATGAGCATCAGTGCCCTCTCATCCACCAGCACGACGAGCACGTCGAGCACCTCCTCGACGTCGAGTGCGTCGAGCTTCTCCAGCGACGATTTTCTCAAGCTGCTGGTCGAGCAGTTGCAGAACCAGAACCCGCTCGACACCACCGACACCAGCGAGTTGATGGACCAGATGATGTCCTATGCCAGCTATGACCAGCAGGCACAGACGAATAACACTCTGACCCAGCTGTCGAGCACCCTGTCCGAGCTCTCCTCGACGGTTTCGGGAATCGCCTCCAAGCTCGACATCTCGGTCTGAGGCGCCTGTCATGAGCCTCTCCGGCGCCCTCAATTCGGCCGTCTCGGCGCTGAGCTCGCAGAGTTCGGCCCTGGCGATGATTTCCGACAACATCGCCAATGCCGGCACCTACGGCTACAAGACCGTCTCGGCGAGCTTCGAAAGCCTGCTCACCGGCACATCATCGTCGACCTATTCAGCCGGCGGCGTGGCGGTCAGTACCGTCTCGAACATCTCGATGCAGGGTCTGCTGACAGCGAGCACGACCTCCACCAACATGGCCATCGACGGCAACGGCTTCTTCGTTGTCGCCACCGGCAGCGACAGCGCCAACACCTACTACACCCGCAACGGCGAGTTCACGGTCGACGCCAGCGGCTATCTGACGAACGGCGACTACTATCTTCAGGGCTGGCCGACCGATGCCAGCGGCAATGTCGTCGGCGGCACCACGGCGAGCGCGCTCGAATCGATCAGCACCACGGCCGTCTCGAGCATTGCCGCGGCGACCACCGAACTCAGCCTGAGGGCGAACCTGCCGGCCGATGCCGCGGTCGGCGCAACCTTCACCAGCGAAGTGGAGATCTATGATTCACTCGGCACAGCGGCGAAGACCAGCATCACCTGGACCAAGACGGCCGAGAACGAGTGGACGGCGAGCTATTCCAATCCCACCAGTTCGGATGGCTCCACCGTGCTCGCCAGCGTCACCAGCGACCCGGTGGTCATCAGCTTCAATTCCAACGGCACCCTCGCCAGCACCACGCCGAACCCGCCGACAGTCACCATTTCGGGCTGGACGACCGGCGCGGCCGACAGTTCGATTGCGGTGAACATGGGCACGGCCGGAACCTCCAGCGGCCTGTCGCAGCTCTCCACAGGCGCCTCGACGCTGAGTGTCAGTCTTCAGAGCGAGCAGGACGGCGTCAGCTTCGGCAGCCTCAGCGGCATCACCATCTCGAACGGCACGGTCTATGCGAGCTATGACAACGGCCAGCAGCGGGCGATCTACAAGGTGGCAGTGGCCACCTTCAACAATCCCGATGGCCTGAGCGCCGAGGGCAGCGGCGTCTATTCTGCCAGCACAGCTTCCGGCGGCAGCACGCTCAACATTGCCGGGACCAATGGCGCCGGAAATATCGTCGGCAGCAAGCTTGAGGCGAGCACCACGGACACCAGCCGCGAATTCTCCAGCATGATGTCGGCGCAGCAGGCCTATTCGGCCGCGGCCCAGGTCATGTCGGCTGCCAACAAGATGTACGACACGCTCATCTCGGCCGTCCGATGAGCCGTCCCCGTCCGTTCCCCCGCCGCCAGGAGGCTGATCCGTTCGGCGACCGCCTCGAACGGGCGATACGGCACGCGCAATCCCGCTTCGGCCCGGGCGAGCGCCCGCCGCCCCAGGACGGGGCGGCGAGGCGTGAGTTGGTGGCACTGCTCACCGACCTCGACGCCCTCATCCGCGACCTCAAGGCGGGGCGGGCCAGCGTGCGGATCGAACTCGACGCGATCCTCGCTGAGACCAGAGCCGGCGACGCCTATCGCCGCACCGCAGCCTTGCGAACCGGTGGGCAAACCGGTCGCGCAGCCAACCAGGGACCTGTCCGATGACGCTTTTCACCGCAGACCAGATCGACGCCATGGTGGTCCGCATCATCACGTTGATCGACGCGATGGCCGAGGTCATCCGCGAGGAGAATGCCCTGCTGGCGAAAGGCGTCCCCGCTTCGCTGACAGACGCCGTCACCCGCAAGGCCTCGCTCGCTGCGGAACTCGAGCAATGGACCCTGGCGGTTCGGCAACGCAAGCTGCGCCTCGAACAGGCCGATCCCGAATTGCGCGGCTGGATGACGCGGCGCGGCGCGGACCTGCAGGCCGAGATGAACGAGAACGTCGACCGGCTGGAGGCTGCGATCGAGGCTACCCGCCGGCGGGTCGACGCGGTCATGCGCGCCATGCGCGAGCAGGTGACCGATCACGGCTCCTACCAGGCCAATGGCCGCGTCATGACCCATGCGCGGCCGGCTCCGGCCGGTGTGGTCGGACGGCTCGTCTGAGGTACCCGGACGCACCGCATCGGGGGTGAGGAGGCAGTCATGTCGTTTTCGACGATTCGCAGCATCGCCTATTCGTCGCTGTCCGCGGCGCAATACCAGATGAGCGTCACCTCCTCTAACATCGCGAATGCCGACACGACGGGCTACACGCGCAAGACGGCGAACCAGGCCGCGGCGGTTTCCAATGGAGTCGGCACCGGCGTCACCATCACGGCGGTGACCAGCAGCGTCGACAAATACCTGGTCAAGGACCTCGTGGCTGCGGCGAGCGCTCTGGGGTCCGCCTCGGCGACCGATACATTCGCCTCGCGGCTACAATCGCTCTACGGGACGACGTCGGGCTCGAGCGGCACCTCCCTCGCGAGCAGCCTCGTCAGCCTTGAAGCCGCGATGTCCTCGCTCGCCACCACGCCGGAGAGCGAGACCCTGAAGGCGCAGGCGGTGCAGGCGCTGGAGGATGTGGCAGCCCAGTTGCGGGAAACCTCTTCGGGCATCCAGAGCCTTCGGGCCGATGCCGATGCGGGGATCGAGGACGCGGTCGCGACTGTCAACGATGCGCTCGGCACCATCGCCGATCTCAACGCCCAGATTGCCGCGACCCAGGCGCGTGGCGGATCGACCGCCGATCTGGAGGACCTCCGCAATACCGCCCTCCAGGCCATCGCGACCGAGATGGACATCTCCTACTACGTCAATTCCGACAACCAGATGCGCATCTATTCGAGCGGCGGGACGACGCTGCTCGACAGTTCCGTGCACGCGCTCTCCTACAGAGCGACCTCTGCGGTGACGGCCGATACGGTGTTTGGCGCCATCACGGTCGACGGCAAGGACATCACAGGCCAGATCAGCTCGGGAACAATCGGCGCCCTGGTCACCCTGCGCGACGAGACGCTGGTCGCCAGCCAGGACGAACTCGATGCGCTGGCCGGAGGGCTGATCGCCGCGCTGAACAGCGCCTACAATGCCGGCAGCGCCCTTCCATCTCCCGACAGCCTGACCGGTTCGGTCGCCGTCGCCGGCTCCGATGCGTTCTCGGCTACCGGAACACTCCGCGTGGCCCTGACCGATGCGACGGGCAGCCTCGTCTCCTACGCCGATCTCGAGCTGTCGAGCTACGCGACGGTGGACGAGGTTGTCTCGGCGCTCGACGCCCTCGACGGCATCAGCGCCTCGCTGGACGCCAGCGGGCATCTCGTGATAGCCGCGCAAGCCAGTGGGCAGGGCGTGAGCCTCGCCGATCTGGATGCGGCGGTCGGGAGCGATGGCGCCGGGTTCGCGGCCCATTTCGGGCTGAACGACCTGCTGGCCGGCACGGGTGCGGCCACGATAGCGGTTCGTCCCGACATTCTGGCCCAATCCGGAACGCTGGCCACGGGGGGTCTCAGCACCGCCGCCGTTCTGACGACCGGCGCGGCCGTGATCAGCAGCGGCGAGAACGGGATTGCCCAGGGCCTGAGCGACGCGCTCGGCGGCAAGACCGCCTTCGCCGCCGCCGGGAGCCTGGCCGCAGGCCAGGAGAGCTTCGCGGACTATGCGGCGCGCATCGTCTCGGCAGCAGCGGGCCGCGCGACGTCGGCAGCCACCGATCTGACAGCCAAGCAGACGGCGCAACAGACCCTGTCCGATCTGTTCTCCTCCCAGACGGGCGTCAATCTCGACGAGGAGACGGCCCGGCTCAGCGAACTCGAGCAGCAGTATTCGACAGCCGCCCAACTCCTGCAGGTCCTGAACGCCATGTTCGACGCCCTGCTGGCAGCGGCCCAATCGACCTGACGGGGAGGGGACCACCATGGCCATGCGGGTCGCCACCTTCGCGATGAACGAGCGCATGTTGTCGGCGTCCCTGCAGACGCAGGCCAAGATGGCGCGGATGCAGATCCAGGAGGCGACCGGCCTTGTCTCCACCGACTATGGCGGGTTTGGCGCCTCCGCCTCCCGGGTCCTCAACCTGGAAGTGTCGCTGGCACGTTCGAAGGCCTATGGCGCGGCTGCGGACGAGGCGAACAGCCGCGTTCAGGTCATGTACGACCAGATGTCCACGATAACGGACATCCTGACCGACCTGCGCGCGCAGGTGACCGCGGCTCGCGGAACCAACAGCACGGCGACCTCCGATGCGAGTCTCGCGGCGTCCGCCGCCAGCGCCCTGGCGGATCTCGCCGGGCTCCTGAACGTCCGCTACGAGGGGCGCTACCTGTTCGCGGGGAGCGCCACGACCACCGCGCCCGTCGACCTGAGCGCCTACGATCCGGCGGAGCTGACCACCGCCGACACGAGCTATTATCAGGGCAACGGCACCGTCGCCGCGGTGCAGGTTTCCTCGGAGCGGTCCATCTCCTATGGCGTCACCGCGGCTGATCCGGCTTTCGAGGCGATGTTCCACGCGGTGCATGCCCTGGCCGGCGTGGACGGCTCCACGTCTGACAGCGCGTTCGAGGCGCTCTCGACGCTGCTGGTCTCGGCGCTGGACTCGGTCACGGCGGTTCAGTCGCGCCTGTCGTTAAGTTCCGCGGCGCTGGAGCGGGCTTCGACCTCGCAGCAGGACTATCAGGATTTCGTCTCGACCACCCTGACCGGCCTCACCGGGGTCGACGTCGCAGCCGTCACGGTGCAACTGACCGCATACGAGACGCAGCTCCAGGCTTCTTACGCGGCGGTCGCCAAGGTTCAGGGCCTGTCGCTGCTGGACTATCTGCGCTGAGGTTCAAAGGCCCGGTGCGCGCGTGCCGTTCAGGAACACGCCAATGGCGGCGTCGATCCGGCGCTGTCGGTCGGGAGCCTCGCCATGATCAGTGCGCGGCATCATGGCGCCGAACATCATGTCGAGCAGCACGCCGGCGCAGGCTGTCGGGTCATCAGTGACGAGGCGGCCGCGCGCGACTTGCCGCGCGATCCAGGCGGCCAGTTCGGCCTCCGCCACGCGCGGACCGCGGGAAACGAAGATGTCGTGCAGTTCGGGAAAGGCGCGGGACTCCGCGACAATCAACCGGATCAGGCCGTCATGCCCGATCGCCTCGCCCTCATCACCGTCAACGCGGAATATCCGCCTGATCGCCTGCTCCGGAGGCTCGTCGGTCTCGCAGGGCAAGTCGAGAATCGATCGCCGATGGGCCTCGACGATGGCACCGATCAGTTGGGCCTTGCTCGCGAAGATCTCGTAGAGCGTCTTCTTCGACAGCTGCGCACGACGGGCGACGCCGTCCATGGTCATGGCGCCATAGCCGGCCGCAAGGAGCAGTTCGCGCGCCGCGGCAAGTGCGCGGTCGCGCTGATCGCCGGGTGGGAGGACGCGCGGGCGACCACGCCTTGCTGTCGCAGAGACCTGTGAAGCATCGTCGTCGGGCAAGCTCTGAACCTTTCGTGATCGTGCTGATGGCCTTCGCACATTGACCCTAGCAGGACACTGCTATTAAATAAACTCAATAGTTTCCAATTGTTTCTGGGGCCATGATCATCCTATCCCGCACGCACGCAATGGCATCATGCCGTCGCCCGAACGGCCGCGCCATGCTCATGATCGCACCGGTGTTGCTCGGTCTTGCGGGCTGTGCGGTCGGTCCCGACTACCGCATGCCGGGGGTGGCGCTGTCGTCCCATCACGCCAATGCCCGCAATGCGCCGCCGATCCGGCCCGGCGAACTCGCGGACTGGTGGAAGCGTCTGGGCGATCCCGTCCTCGACGGCCTGATCGAGGAGGCCATCGCCGCCAATCTCGATGTGGCCTCCGCCAAGGCGCGCATCCGCGAGGCGCGCGCGACCCGGCGGCAAACGGCTGCCGGGCTGTTTCCGCAGGTCGATGGCGGTGCCTTGTCGTCCCATTCCCGGTCCAGTGCCTCCGCTTCGGGTGGCAATGTCACGTCCAATCTCTACCAGGCGGGATTTGACGCGAGTTGGGAACTCGACCTCTTCGGTCAGACGCGCCGCGGCATCGAGGCTGCCGACCGCGGCATCGAGGCGGCGGAGGAGAGCCTGAGGTCGACGGTGCTGACGCTGGTCGGTGACGTAGCGCAGAACTATGTCGAGGCGAGAGGCAGCCTTGCCCGGGCCGGGCTCGCGCGCCGGACCTCCGCCCTCCAGCGCCAGACGGCCGCTCTGACCCGCGCCAAGTTCGAGGCCGGGGCCTCCTCGGCGGTCGACGTGGCCAAAGCGACGGCTCTGGCGAGCAGCACCGCGGCCAATATCCCGACCCTGGAGACGGCCTTTGCCGCCTCGACCCACCGGATCGGCGTTCTCACCGGACGCCCGCCGGCGGCGATTGTCGCGCGGTTGCGGCGGAATGCCGCCATTCCCTCTCCCCGCCGCAATCTCCCACCCGGGGTACCGGCCGATGTTCTGCTTCAGCGTCCCGATGTGCGGCAGGCCGAGCGCCAACTGGCGCAGGCCACCGCAAAGGTCGCGCAGGCCGAGGCGGCGCGCTATCCGAGCGTCTCGCTGACCGGGTCACTGGTCACCAGCGGCATCCGCATCGGCGATCTCGCCAACGGATCCTCGCTCGCCTGGTCCTATGGTCCGTCGGTCACGATTCCCGTCTTCAATGCGGGCCGCCTGCGCGCAGCTGTCGAGGTTCAGGAGGCGCAGCGGGATCAGTCCTATGCCGCCTTCCACCAGTCGCTTCTCTCTGCGCTCGAGGATGTCGAGAACGCCCTGGTCGGTCTCGCCCAGCAACGCATCCGCTACCAGAGTCTTTCGACCGCGGCGCGCAGTTACCGCGAGGCGGCACGACTGGCGCGGGTCCTCTACGGGCAGGGAGCCTCCAGCTTCCTCGAAGTTCTCGATGCCGAGCGGTCGCTCTACGAGTCCGAGGATTCGCTGCTGCAAAGCCAGGTGCTGATCGCCACGCGTTTCATTGCGCTCGGCAAGGCGCTTGGAGGCGGCTGGAGCGGCACTCTCGATCCTTCGAAACCCCTCGTGATTGATCGCGACACCGGCCCGCGGTTCGCCCGCTAGAGGCCCGTGCGCACCCTCATATCCAGGAGCCCGGCCGTTGCCGGGAATGCCTTTGAAACGCAAAATCGTTGTCCTCCTTCTGCTCCTTGTCGCCGCCGCCTCGGCCTATGCCCTGCGCGATGTGCTTTCCGTCAAGCCGACATCTGCGGGGCTCCTGACGACCTCCGCTGCGGTCGGCGACGTGGAGGTCACGGTGTTGGCGAGCGGCACGGTGAAGCCCGCGAAGCTCGTTGCCGTCGGCGCTCAGGTCTCGGGCCGCGTGCTGTCGATCCCGGTGCGGATCGGCCAGGTGGTCAGGAAGGGCGATCTCGTCGCCGAGATCGACTCGCTCACCCAGCAGAACACGCTGCGCAGCGCCGACGCGGCGCTGGCCAGTACCCGCGCCCAGCGCGAGGAGAAGGCGGTCATCCTCGCCTATGCGGAGTTGAAGCTGGACCGCCAGCGCACCATGCTGGCGCAGACGGCGGGATCGCGCGCGGATTTCGAGACCGCCGAACAGACGGTGAAGCAGACCCGCACGCAGATTGCCCAACTCGACGCACAGATCGCCCAGGCCGAGGTGTCGGTGGCGACCGCCCGGGTCAACCTTGGCTATACCCGGATCACCGCGCCGATCGACGGAACGGTGCTGTCGGTGACGGCGCAGGAAGGGCAGACGCTGAACGCCGCACAGACCACGCCGACGGTCGCCGTCATCGGCCAGGTCGACGTGATGACGGTGAAGGCCGAGATCTCCGAGGCCGACGTGGTGCGGATGAAGGTCGGCCAGCCGCTCCACTTCACCATCCTCGGCGACCCGGACCGGCGTTTCGAGGCGAGGGTCGAATCCATCGATCCGGCCCCGGAATCGGTGAAGAACGACAGCAGTTTCACGTCGGCCAGCACGACCTCGTCGAGTTCGTCGAGCAGCACATCGTCCTCGGCGATCTACTACTTCTGCCAGTTCGACGTGCCCAATCCCGACGGCGTGCTGCGCACCTACATGACGGCGCAGGTCGTCGTGGTGATCGGCGTCGCACGCGGGGTCGTCACCGTTCCGTCGGCAGCCGTCACGCCGGCCGCAACCGGGCGACCGGCAACGGTCCGGGTTATCGATGACGCCGGACGGGTTGCCAGCCGCGAGGTGGCCGTGGGTCTCGACAACAAGGTCACGGCCGAAATCGTCTCGGGCCTTGCCGCCGGCGAGCGCGTCGTCACGGGCCAGCAACCGACATCGACGACTGCCACGTCGGCGCAGTCGGGCGGCGGGCCGCCGCCGCCCATGGGGCTTTGACATGGGCGAACCCCTCATCCGCCTGAGCGGGCTCAGCCGCGACTTTCAGAGCGGCGACCAGACGATCACCGTGCTCAGGGACATCAACCTCGACATCCGCGCAGGCGAGATGGTCGCAATCATGGGCGCCTCGGGTTCGGGCAAGTCGACGCTGATGAACATTCTCGGCTGCCTCGACCGTCCGAGCCGCGGCAGCTACGCCATCGACGGGCAGGAGACGGCCAGCCTCTCGCCCGACGATCTTGCCGACCTTCGCCGCAACCACTTCGGGTTCATCTTCCAGCGCTACAACCTGCTCGATGAACTCTCCGCCCTCGGCAATGTCGAGATCCCCGCCGTCTATGCCGGCATGGCGCGCGCCGACCGGCAGACGCGCGCGGCGGCGCTGCTCGGGCGCCTCGGGCTCGCCGACCGATCCGGACACAGGCCAAGCCAGCTCTCCGGCGGCCAGCAGCAACGCGTCTCCATCGCCCGCTCACTGATGAACGATCCGCAGGTGATCTTGGCGGACGAGCCGACAGGCGCCCTCGACACGGCCGCCAGCGCCGAGGTCTTGCGGATCCTCGAGGAACTCAATGCCGAGGGCCACACGGTTGTGATCGTCACGCATGATCCAAAGGTCGCCGCCCGCGCACGGCGGATCATCGAGATCAGCGATGGCAGGATCGTCGCCGACGAGCAGAAGGCGCCGGGGACACAGGCGGTCCCTCAAGCGGAGCGTGGCACGCAGCGGCGCAATGCCCTGTCCGTGCAGATCGACGGCCTGCGCGAGGCCTTCGCCATGGCGTGGGTCTCGATGAACGCCCATCGGCTGCGCAGCTTCCTCACGATGCTCGGCATCATCATCGGAATCGCCTCGGTGGTGTGCATGGTCGCGCTAGGGCAAGGCTCCCGGCAGCGGGTCCTCGCCAACATCAGCGGTCTGGGGACAAACACGCTGGAGATCTTTCCCGGAACAAGCTTCGGTGACGTGCGCTCCGGCAAGATCAAGACGCTTGTCGTCGACGACGCCAGGGCGCTTGAGGGCGAGCCCTATGCGTCAGCCGTCACCCCGACGGTCTCCACCTCCAGCACGGTGCGCTACCGCGCGATCGAAGCGAGCGTGATGGTCAATGGCGTTGGCGATCGGTACTTTGCGGTCAAGGGCACGAAACTGCGCGAAGGCCGCTTTTTCGATGCCGACAGCGTCCGGCGGCTGACGCAGGATGTCGTCATCGACGAGAACACGGCGCAGCGTCTGTTTCCGGGCGAGACAGGCATCGTCGGACAGATCATTCTCATCGGCAGCGTGCCCTGCCGCATTGTCGGCGTCGCCGCGCGCCAGCAGAGCGGCTTCGGATCGAGCCAGAACCTCTCGGTGTTCCTGCCCTATACGACCGTCCAGTCGCGATTCCTGGGCGATCCCTCGCTTCGCAGCATCACCGTGCGGGTGAGGGAGGACGTCGCGAGCGATGTGGCTCTGAGGGCCGTCACGCGGTTGCTCCTCCAGCGCCACGGGCGGCAGGACTTCTTCATTCTCAACACCGACGACATTCGCCAGACCATGACGCAGACGACGGAGACCCTGACCCTGCTGATCGCCTCGATCGCCGTGATCTCGCTGGTGGTCGGCGGGATCGGCGTGATGAACATCATGCTGGTCTCGGTGGTCGAGCGGACCCGGGAAATCGGCGTCAGGCTTGCGGTCGGCGGTCGCCGGCGCGACATCCTGCAGCAGTTCCTCATCGAGGCGGTGCTCATCACGGTCATCGGCGGCATTGTCGGCGTGATCACCGCGCTGGGGCTCGGCTCTGCGTTCAACCTGCTCAGTTCGCGTTTCGCGCTGATCTACTCGCCGGCCTCGATCGTCCTGGCCTTCGTCTTCTCGATGCTGATCGGCCTCATCTTCGGCTTTCTCCCGGCGCGCAATGCGGCACGGCTCGACCCGGTGGTGGCACTGGCGCGGTGAGGGGCGTTTGGTGATAGTTGTCCGTCAGACGGAGGGCACGGTCACGCTGGCCATAGAGCCGAAAGCGCCATTCAGCGCGGCTCCATCGCTGGATGCCGACCGACGGGCTGGTCAGCACACGCTCTATGTGGACGAGTATCCCGCTCTCTGAGCAGCATGGCGGGGCGAGGAGGAGTTCCGGCCGCCATGCGCTATCGACAGACCATCGGCCAGCGGACCCATCAGTTCCGCGACCTGAAGGACCTCATGGCGAAGGCGACGCCGCTGAGGTCCGGCGACCAGCTGGCCGGCATCGCCGCCACCAGCGCCGAGGAGAATGTCGCCGCGCGCATGACGCTCGCCGATCAGCCCCTGACGCTGTTCCTGGCCGAGGCTCTGGTGCCCTACGAGGCCGACGAGGTGACGCGGCTCATCGTCGACCGCCACGATGCGGCGGCTTTCGCGCCCGTCAGCCATCTGACGGTCGGGGGCTTTCGAGACTGGCTTCTGTCCGACGCTGCGACCACCGGGGTTTTGGCGGCCCTCGCCCCCGGCATCACGCCGGAAATGGCGGCGGCTGTGTCCAAGGTCATGCGGAACCAGGACCTCATCGCGGTCGCGCGCAAGTGTTCCGTCATCACCCGCTTCCGCAACACGATCGGCCTGCACGGCACCATGGCGGTCCGGCTGCAGCCCAATCACCCGACCGACGACGCGCGCGGCATCGCCGCCTCCATCGCCGACGGCCTTCTGCACGGAACGGGCGACGCCACGATCGGCATCAACCCCGCCTCCGACAGCCTTCCGGTGCTCTCGGACCTCCTCAAGCTGCTGGACGAACTCATCGCCCGTTTCGACATTCCGACCCAGGGCTGCGTGCTGACCCATGTCACCTCGTCGATCGAGCTGATCGAGCGCGGCGCGCCGGTCGACCTCGTCTTCCAGTCGGTGGCCGGCACGCAGGCCGCCAACACGTCCTTCGGTATCGATCTCGCTGTGCTGCAGGAGGGCATGGAGGCGGGCCGCTCGCTGAAGCGGGGCACGCTCGGCGACAATGTCATGTATTTCGAGACCGGTCAGGGCTCGGCGCTCTCCGGCAACGCCCATCACGGCGTCGATCAGCAGACGCTGGAGGCCAGGGCCTATGCGGTGGCGCGCGCCTTTGAGCCACTGCTCGTCAACACCGTCGTCGGCTTCATCGGCCCGGAATATCTCTATGACGGCAAGCAGATCATCCGCGCCGGGCTGGAGGATCATTTCTGCGGCAAGCTGATGGGCGTGCCGCTCGGCTGTGACGTCTGCTACACCAACCACGCCGAGGCCGATCAGGACGACATGGACACGCTTCTGACGCTGCTCGGGGCGGCGGGCGTCACCTACATCATGGGCGTGCCCGGCGCCGACGACGTGATGCTGAACTACCAGTCGACGTCGTTCCACGATCAGCTCTACATCCGCGACCTGCTTGGTCTGAAGCGCGCGCCCGAGTTCGAGGCCTGGCTGCAACGGCAGGGCATCACGGGAGCCGACGGGCGTCTGCTGCCGCGGGCCGACAGCCTGCCACTCCTGTCGGCCCTGACCGGGCTTGGCGCATGAGTGCCGAGATCTGGCGCCAGCTCGCGGCGACCACGCCGGCCCGCATCGGCCTCGGGCGGGCGGGGTCGGCGCTGACGACGGCGGAGACGCTGCGCTTCGCGCTTGCCCACGCCACCGCCCGCGACGCCGTGCTGGCGCCTTTCGATGCGGCGGCGGTGAGGGCCGGCATCGAGGCGCTCGGACTGGATGGGGTCGAGGTGGCGAGCCGGGCTGCGACGCGGCAGGCCTATCTGCTACGCCCCGATCTCGGCCGCAGCCTGGATGCCGACAGTCGGGAGCGGCTGGAGAATGCCTGCCGTGGGCCTGTCGATGTGGCGATCATCATCGGCGACGGCCTCTCTTCCAGCGCCGTCCATGCCCATGCCGTCTCCATGCTGTCCGCTCTGCAGCCGCATGCCGCGCGGAAAGGCTGGAGCCTTGGCCCGGTCGTGGTCGCGACACAGGCCCGCGTCGCGCTCGGCGACGAGATCGGCGAGCTCCTACGGGCGCGGCTGGTGGTCATGCTGATCGGGGAGCGGCCTGGCCTCTCGTCGCCCGACAGTCTGGGGCTTTACATCACCTATGCGCCGCACCCTGGCCGGAACGACGGAGAGCGCAACTGCATCTCCAACATCCACGGCGCGGGACTCGGCTATGCCGAAGCGGCCTTCAAGGCCACGTGGCTCATGCGCGAGGCCCTGCGACGTCAGCTCACGGGCGTCGCGCTGAAGGATGAAAGTGACAGCGCCATCGCAGCCCCGGGCATCGACCTGTTGGGCCGGGCCTGACGCAGACTGCCCCACCCCGCCTTCAGCCGGCAAAGTAGTCGGGACGGGGGATGGTCCACTGGTCGCCCCAGACCTGGTTCCCACCGTCCACCACGACGACTTCGCCGGTGATGAACGAGCCGCTCGGGGCGATCAGATAGGTCACGGCGTCGGCGACATCCGTCGCCTCGCCGAAGCGCTTCATCAGGTTGGACCGCGGCAGGTCGCGCTGGGCCTCGTCGGAATAGACGTCCATGCCCTCGGTGGCGATGGCGCCGGGGGCGACGCAGTTGATGCGGATGTCGAGCGGCGCCCATTCGATCGCCACCGTCTTCGACAGGTAGATGACGCCCGCCCGTGCGGCGCAGGTGTGGGCGACGCCCGGCATGCCTCGCCACACGACCGTGACGATGTTGACGATGGAGCCGGGCAGGCCGCGGTCGCGCCAGTTCCGCGCCGCCGCCTGCATCATGTACCAGGTGCCGTTGAGGTTGGTGTCGATGACGGCGTTCCAGCCCTTGACCGAATAGTCGATGGCCGCCTGGGGGAACTGGCCGCCGGCATTGTTGACCAGATGGTCGAGCCGGCCGAAGCGCTCCCAGACGTCGGCATGCAGCCGATCGACATCCTCCGCGTCGCGGATGGTGGCTGGTCTTACAAATACCTCCGCGCCGATGTCGCGCAGGATGGCGGCGGTCTCTTCCAGCTTCTCCACCTTGCGGCCGCAGATGGCGAGTTTCGCGCCGAGACGCGCGCACTGGATGGCAATGGCCTTGCCGATGCCGCTGCCTGCCCCCGACACCAGCACGACCTGGTCCTTCAGAAGGTCGTCGCGGAAGGTCAGGGGCGAGGTCAGGGGATCGCGGGCCGGCGGCCGGGTCGTGGGCAAGCTTCATCCTCCTCGGCGGGCCGGCGTGAAGCCGGCGGGCACGGGAACGGGGAAATCCATCAGCATCTGGGCGAAGGCCTTGCCCTGCGGATCGATGCGCAGCGAACCCACGCCGCCGCCGCCGAGGCAGTCGTGCAGCACGAAGTTCAGGGCGTGAATGCCGGGCATGTCGAAGCGCTCGACGCGGGTGACGCCGGTGTGCCGGAAGTAGGCGGTTACGGCCTCGGGCGTCAGTGCGGCGTGGATCAGTGGAAGGTCCTCTGGCCGCCGGGCGATGATGCCAATATTGGCCGCATTGCCCTTGTCGCCGCTGCGCCCCACAGCCAGCGCGACGAGTGGCACCGCGTGGCCGGTCTTTACCGGGGCCGGAGCGGACGACGGGGTGGTGACAGGCTCGCTTGCACTTCCCCGGGGCGACGGGATCTCGCGCGTCCCGCTGTCCATCTCGAGCGACGCGACAACCGTTTCCGCGGCGACGAGAAAGGAATAGCCCCGATAGACCGGCTGCACGCCCGGCCGTCCCGCGAAGAAGCCGGTCAACCCCTGGGCCATTGCCGTGGCGGCCGGGGCGATCTCGCGAGCGAGAAGGGCCAGCGGCGCCTCATCGGCGTGACGCGCCGCGATCTTGAGCACGACCTCGCGGCTGGCTGCCGCCTCGGCGCGGGCCTCGTCGCCATAGGTCGTCTCGCTGCCGAGCACCTCGATGGAGGTCTCGGCGAAGGAACCGTGGCCGGCCTCGCCGGCAAGGCGGGCGGCGCGGGCGAGAATGGCCTCGCCTGCGCGCCTCGCCTTGGCGGCGGCGTCCCGGCCGCCGATGGTCACCGTGCCGATGGTGCGGAAGCCGTCCTGCCAGGTGGCGCTGACCTTGAGCTGGCCGGTCGGCGGGCGGCCGCGGGCGCCCGAGACCAGCACCCGGTCCGGACCGTCCGACGTCATGGTCACGAAGCGGAAATCGCAGGCGACGTCCGGCAGCAGGTAGGACGCCGGGTCGCCGATCTCGTAGAGCATCTGCTCACCCACCGTCAGCGGCGTGATCAGGCCGCCCGTGCCGGCTGGCTTCGTGACGACGAAGGATCCATCTTCTCGGCACTCGACGACCGGGAAGCCCATGTCCTCCCAGCCGGGCACCTGCTCCCAGTCGGTGGCGATGCCTCCGGTGACCTGGGCACCACATTCGATCAGGTGGCCGGCGAGGCTGCCGGCGGCAAGGCGATCGTGGTCGTCCGGCGGCCAGCCGAAGGCATGCATGAGCGCGCCGAGCGTGACGGCGGAATCGACGCAGCGCCCGGTGATGACGATGTCGGCGCCCGCCGCAAGGGCGGCGGCAATCGGCCCAGCGCCGAGATAGGCGTTGGCACTGGCGAAGCGCTCCGGCATCGGCGTGCCGGCGAACATCTCGACGATGCCCGCCGTCCGGAACTCCTCGATGCGCGGCAGGAGGTCGTCGCCGGTCACCACCGCGATCTTCGGTGACAGGCCGAGAGCGGCGGCGCGGCGGGACAATTCGGCAGCGGCGGCGCGCGGGTTCATGCCGCCGCCATTGGAAATGACGCGGATGCCGCGCGCCATCACCTCCGGCAGGACGGCCGCCGTGACCTCAACGAAGTCCGGGACGTAGCCAAGGTCGGGCTTGCGCGCGCGGATGCGCGCCAGCAGGGCCAGGGTGATCTCGGCGAGATAGTCGAAGACGAGATAGTCGATGTTGCCGCGCGCGACGAGCTGCCGCGCGCCGTCGGGGCTGTCGCCCCAGAAGCCGGCCGCGCCGCCGATGCGGATGATCCGGTCGGAGTTCATGGCGTCACCCAGCTCGGCGCACGCTTCTCGTTGAAGGCCTTGAAGCCCTCGACGGCATCGTCGGTGCGGGACAACAGCGGCAGCACGCGCTGTGCATATTCGATGCCTTCGAGATAGGGCATGGCGGCGAGGGTGTTGAGCGCCCGCCGGCCGAAGCGCATGGCGGTCGGGGCGCCGCCGGAAAGGGCCTTCACGACCTCGTCGATACGGCCGTCGAGATCTGCGGCCGGCACCGCCTCGTTGACCGCACCGATTACCGCGGCTTCCGTGGCGGAGATCGGCTTTCCCATCATGGACAGGCGCATCACGTCGCGGCGCGACAGGGTGCGCAGCATCGCCGGCAGGATCATCAGCGGGAACAGGCCGAGCGTGATCTCGGGAGTGCCGAAGCGCGCATGATCGGCGGCGATGGCGAAGTCGCAGGCGCAGACGAGGCCGAAGCCGCCGCCCAGCGCGTGGCCGTTGACCCGGGCGATGGTGGCGACCGGCGCGTTCTCCATGGCGCGGAACAGGGTGGCGACGGGGTTGTCGAGGCGGTTCGGATCGACCCGGAAAGGATCGCCTTCCGCGTCGCTCTTCAGGTTGCCACCGGCGCAGAAGACCTTCGCGCCCGCGCCGGTAAGCACGACGGCGCGGATGTCGTCGCGGCGCCCGGCTTCCTCGACGCCGACGATCAGTTCATGGAGGACCGCGTCATCCAGCGCGTTGCGCTTCTCCTCGCGGTCGATGGTCAGCCACAGCGCGGCGCCGCGCTGCTCCTTGCGCACCTCGCTCATCGTCTCGCTCCCATTGAATGTCATTCATTTTTCAGTGACTGTAGCGCAAACCGCCTGGCGATCAAGGGTGGTACAAGAGGGCTCCATCGCCCGAAGGGAGGACGCCATGAGCACCGAGGCCACCGAGCAGCACCCCGTTCTGATGGAGCGCAGGGGAGGGGTCGCCATCATCCGGCTCAATCGCGCGCGCCAGCTGAACGTTCTCGATCCGGCCATGGGGCGCGGTCTGGTGACAGCGGTCGGCGAAGCGGCAGGTGACCCCGGTATCCGGGCTGTCGTCCTCGCCGGAAACGGACGCTCATTCTGTGCGGGAGGCGATCTCGGATCTTTCCACCAGGACCTCGCTGCGGCTCCCCAGACAGCCGCGGGCCTGATCGATCTCTTCCACACGGCGCTGCGTGGAATCACCTCCATGCCGAAGCCGGTCATCGTGGCGGTGCATGGTCCGGTGGCGGGCGGCGGCTTCTCGTTGGCCCTTGCCTGCGACATGGTCGTCGCTGCGGAGGATGCGACCTTCCTCTCGGCCTACACCAGGCTGGGGACGAGCCCGGATGGTGGGCTGACGTGGTCGCTGACGCGGCTGGTGGGCGCCCGTCGGGCGTTCGACATGATCCTTACCAACCAGCGCATCGACGCCGGGACCGCGCTGGCCTGGGGTCTCGTCAACAGGGTGGTCCCGGCGGCAGAGGTCGAGGCGACGGCGCTCGGGCTGGCCGCGATCTTCGATCAGGCGTCCGTGGGCGCAACGGCCGCGGTGAAGCGGCTCGTTGGCGAGGCTTCCGGCCAGTCCTACGACGCCCAACTGGATGCCGAGAAGGCGTCCTTCGTGGCGCGGGCGGAGACCGCCGATTTTCGCGAGGGCATCAGCGCCTTCATCGAGAGGCGGGCTGCGGTCTTTCCCAATTGACGGGTCAGTTGCGCAGCAGCTCTCCGGCAATGATCAACTTGCGAATTTCGGTGGTGCCGGCGCCGATTTCCAAGAGCTTCGAGCCGCGATAGAGGCGGTTCACCTCGGTTTCACGCATATATCCGGCGCCGCCGAAGATCTGCACGGCGTCCGAGATGACGCGGGTGCAGCCCTCGGCCGCGAACATGATGGCGGCCGCCGTGACCTTGTGGATCTCGCCGCGTCCGCCGGCGCCTTCGGCGAGGTCGTTGCACTGGGCGAGCGTGCGGTAGCACAGCGCCTTCATGGCCTCGAGGGTCACGTACATCTCGGCGAGCTTGCCCTGGACGAGCTGGAATTCGCCGATCGCCTTGCCGAACTGCTGGCGCGTCTTCGCATAGTCAACGGCGAGATCCAGCGCCCGCTCGGCCATGCCGACATTGATCATCGCGACGATGGCGCGCTCGAGGTCGAGCCCGCTCATGACGACGGCGACGCCGCGGTTCTCCTCGCCCACCATGTTGGAGGCGGGAACGCGGCAGTCGTCGAAGGTCAGCTCGGCCGTCGTCGAGCCGCGGAAGCCCATCTTGTCGAGCTTCTGCGCCACGGCAAAGCCGGGGGTCCCCTTTTCCACCACGAAGGCCGAGATGCCCTTGGCGCCCTTCGTCTTGTCGGTCTTGGCATAGACCAGCACGAGGTCGGCGACCGGGCCGTTGGTGATGTAGAGCTTGCGCCCGTTCAGCACGTAGTCATCGCCATCGAGACGCGCCGTGGTCGCCATGGAGCCGAGCGCGTCGGAGCCGGCACCGGGCTCGGTGAGGGCGAGGGCGCCGATCTTCGTGCCGTCGCAGAGGCCGGGGACGAAGCGCCGCTTGACCGTATCGCTGGCGTTGCGGACGATGTTGTTCAGGCACAGGTTCTCATGCGCCACATAGGAGAGGGCGACCGACGGATTGTAGCGCGCGAGCCCCTGGGTGATCAGGCCCGAGGTGAAGAAGTCGGAGCCGCTGCCGCCGAGATCTTCCGGGACCGTCACGCCGAGAAAGCCCACGCCGGCCAGCGCCGGCATGGCCTGCGGCGGCCACCATTCCTCGTCGTCCATGCGCTGCTGCAGGGGAAAGAGCTGCTCACGCGAGAAGTCCGTGGCGGTGTCGAGGATCTGCTGCTGCTCGGGGGTCAGGTCGAAGGCGGAATAGGGGCTGTTTCGCCCCTCGGCGGCGAGTGTGGTCATGGTGTCCTCCCCCGGGACGTTCCGCCGCTTCGGGCGTGTTGACAGGTTTAATTGAATGATATTCACTATTGCTCACTTGGCAAGCGTCCGTATCATCAGAGGCGCAGCCAGGGAGGAACGCATGGACAGGGAGGGGCGCGGTTTGGCCGCGCCGCGGGCGCGCGCATGCCTGTGATCAGCGCCAAGAGGATGCAGGACCGCCGGGATTCGATCCTGGACGCCGCGCGCGATGCCTTCGCGCGGGCCGGATTCGAGGGCACCTCCATCGCCGATATCGCGCGGCGGGCCGGCGTGTCGGACGGTCTCGTCTATCGCTATTTCACCAGCAAGCGCGACCTCCTGAACGCGGTGCTCACTGCCTTCTATGAACGCACCATGGTCGACCTCGAGTCGATCGCCGCCCGCGAGGCACCCTTCGAGACCCGCTTCCACGACCTGATCCGAAGGCACATCGAGGGCTTCGTGATCGATACCGATCTGTGCCGGCTCTTCATCTCCGAGGTCAGGACGGCCTCCGACTATCAGGGCTCGGCGGTGCAGCAGCTGAACCGCCGCTATACCTCCATTCTCGTGCGCGTGATCCAGAGCGGCATCGCCTCGGGTGACGTACGTCCCGACATCGACATCCGTCTGGTCCGTGACGTGATCTTCGGCGCCATCGAGCACCGCGCCTGGGCGGCGGTGACCGGGCGCCCCCTCGACGTGGACGCCACCGCCACCGCGCTGGTGGAACTCCTGCGCTACGGGTTGATGGTGCGCCCGAAGAGGGGGCGCAAATGACAGCCCTGCCGTTCGACACGCTGCTGATCGCGAACCGGGGCGAGATCGCGCTGAGGATCGTCCGCACGGCTCGCCGCATGGGTCTTCGCACGGTGGTCGTGGCCCACGAGGCCGACCGCGGCGCGCCGGCCCTTGCTGCGGCCGACGAGATCGTCTGGATCGAGGGGCGCACCGGCGTCGCCGCCTATCTCGATGGCGCACAGATCATCGAAGCCGCCCGCCGCACCCGGGCCGGCGCCATCCATCCCGGCTATGGCTTCCTGTCGGAGAATGCCGGCTTCGCGCGCGACGTGGCGGCGGCAGGTATGGTCTTCATCGGACCGACGCCCGAGGCCATAGACCTGATGGGCGACAAAATCCGCGCCCGCGCCTTCGTCGCCGAACGCGGCTTTCCGGTGGCCCCCTCGGCCATCGAGGATGACGATCCCGCGACGTTCCTCAAGCGTGCCCGGGCTCTCGGTGCGCCCCTTCTCGTGAAACCCTCGGCCGGGGGCGGGGGCAAGGGCATGCGCATCGTCCGCGACATGGGCCTTCTCGCACAGGAGATCGCCCAGGCCCGCAGCGAGGGCGAACGCTATTTCGGCGACGGGCGGCTCTATGTGGAGCGCTTCGTCGAGCAGCCGCGCCATATCGAGGTTCAGGTGATGGGCGACGCCCATGGCACCGTGGTCCATCTTGGCGAGCGCGAGTGCTCGATCCAGCGTCGCTTCCAGAAGATCGTCGAAGAGACGCCGTCGCCTGCACTGACGGCGGACGAGCGAGTGCGCATCTGCGAGACGGCGGCGGAGATCGCCCGTGCCGCCGGCTACCGCAATGCCGGCACGGTCGAGTTCATCTACGGCCGCGGCGCATTCTATTTCCTCGAGATGAACACCCGGCTGCAGGTCGAGCATCCGGTCACCGAGATGGTGACGGGCATCGATCTCGTCGAGATGCAGATCCGCGTCGCGGCAGGTGAGCCCCTTGGCCTCGCCCAGGCCGACATCCGCGCGAACGGCCACTCCATCGAACTGCGCATCTATGCCGAATCCGCGCCACGCGGTTTCACGCCGACGACCGGGCCGGTCCTCGCGCTGCGCCTTCCCGCGGGCGAGGGCGTGCGGGTCGATGCCGGGATCGCAGAGGGGCAGCGCGTGACGACGGCCTTCGATCCGATGCTGGCCAAGCTCATCGTTCATGCAGGCGACCGGACGACTGCGATCGGCAGGGCACGGAAGGCGCTCGCCGACTTCGTGCTGCTCGGCTGCGAAACCAACATCGCCTTTCTCGACAGTCTCATCGCCGATCCGGCCTTTGCCGCGGGCGAGGTGCACACCGGCTGGCTCGACGCCAATCCGGGCCTCGCGGCGGAGCCGGCGCCCGATCCAAAGGTCCGCCTCCGGCTTGGCGCCGTCGCGGCGCTCGCGACCCGCGCCGTGCGCGACGAGGCCGATGCCATCCCCGCGCTGCATGCGGCCATCGGCGGGTGGAGGAACTGATGCGGCACGCCTTCGACATCGCCGGAACCGAGACAGAGGTCTGGCTGAGCCGGATCAGCGATGGCTACCGGCTGCTTGGTGACGCTGGGACAGCCCGGGTGTCCCTTGCCCTGGGCGGCAACGAGGGTGAACTCAGCGTTGACGGCCATTGCGAGAAGGTCGTCGTGGTTCGCGACGGTGAACTGCTGCACATCCACGTCGCCGGCGGCAACCACACGCTGCGCCACCTCGATCCTGCCCGGCGCTTCGCCGACGCCGATGCGGGTGGCGGCGCCGACGTGGCGCGCGCGCCCATGCCCGGCACAGTGGCGCGCGTCGCCGTCGAGGTCGGTCAGGCGGTCGCCACCGGAGAGCCGCTGCTCGTCATCGAGAGCATGAAGCTGGAGACGACGATCCGCGCCTGGCACGACGGTCATGTCGCAGCGATCCATGTCGCCGCCGGCCAGAGCTTCGAGCGCGATGCCGTGCTGGTGACCCTCGCTTCGGAGGATCACTGACATGCGTCGGATCGTCTCCGCCATCGACACCCGCTCGGACGACTTCCTCGCCAACGTCGCGCATAACAGGCGCCTGGTGGCGAACCTGCGGGACGCGCAGGAGCGGGCGCGGCGCGTGCGGCCGCAGCGCGACTTCGATCGCCTGGCCCGTCAGGGGAAGATGTTCGTGCGCGACCGCATCGAGGCCCTGCTCGACCCCGGGACGCCCTTCCTCGAACTCTCCACGCTCGCCGCCGGCCATGCCTATGACGGCGACGTGCCGGGCGCCGGCATCGTCTCCGGCATCGGCATCGTCTCGGGCCGCGAGGTGATCATCCACGCGGACGACGCCAGCGTGAAGGGCGGCGCCTGGTATCCGCTCTCCATCAAGAAGATCGTCCGGACTCTCGACATCGCCATCGAGAACCGCCTGCCGGTCGTCCATCTCTGCGATAGCGCCGGCGGCTTCCTGCCGCTGCAGGCCGAACTCTTCGCCGATCGCCACCTTGCCGGACGCATCTTCCGCAACCAGGCGACGCTGTCGAAGATGGGCGTGCCGCAGGTGGCCATCGTGCTCGGCCACTGCACGGCCGGCGGCGCCTATGTGCCGGCGCTCTCGGAGTACAACGTCATCGTCAAGGGAACGGGCGCCATCTTCCTCGGCGGGCCGCCGCTGGTGAAGGCCGCGACCGGCGAGGAGGTCACCGTGGAGGACCTCGGCGGCGCCGACGTCCACACCCGCATCTCGGGCACGGCCGACTACCCGGCCGACAACGAGCGCCACGCCAGCGCCATCGCCCGCGAGATCGTCGGCACCTTCCCGAAGCGGGCGAAGGCGCCGCTTGCCTGGGCCGATCCGGAGCCGCCCGCCTACGATCCGGCCGAGCTCTACGGGATCATTCCGCGCGACATCAAGGTGCAGTTCGACATGCGCGAGATCATCGCGCGCATCGTCGACGGGTCGCGCTTCCACGAGTACCAGCCGGCCTATGGCACGACGCTGGTCTGCGGCTTCGCCAATGTCTGGGGCTGCCCCGTCGGAATCCTTTCCAACAATGGCGTGCTGTTCAACGACTCCACGCTGAAGGGCGCGCATTTCATGCAGCTCTGCGACCAGAAAAAGATCCCGGTGCTGTTCCTGCAGAACATCACGGGCTACATGGTGGGCCGGGAATACGAGCATCGCGGCATCACCAAGGACGGCGCCAAGATGATCATGGCTGTCGCCGGTCTCGAGGTTCCGAAGATCACCGTCATCGTCAACGGCTCCTTCGGCGCCGGCAACTACGGCATGTCCGGCCGCGCCTTCGATCCGCGGTTCCTGTTCATGTGGCCGCAGAGCCAGATCTCGGTGATGGGGGCCGAACAGGCCTCCAATGTCCTCGCCGACATCAAGGTGCGCCAGCTTGCCCGACACGGCGAGGCGCTGGACGCGGACGGCATCGCGGCCATCCGCCAGCCGATCCTCGACGAGTACCGGCGCCAGTCGAGCGCCTACTACTCCACCTCCGAAATCTGGGATGATGGCATCCTGGACCCGGTCGATACCCGCAATGCCCTGGCCATCGCGCTGTCCGCGGCGCTCAATGCGCCGGGCGGCGATCCCCACTACGGCGTGTTCAGGATGTGAGGGTGCGATGATCGAACCTGCCGCCGCCAGCAGCCCCCATGCAGACCGTCCCGTGGTCCTGTCCTGCGCTGGCATCGAGCGCTCGTTCGGCGGCCTCAAGGCCCTCAAGGGCGTCAGTCTCGACGTCCACGAGGGCGAGATCTTCGGTCTTGTCGGTCCGAACGGTTCGGGCAAAACGACTCTGGTGAATGTCGTCACGGGCTTCTACCCGCCGGAGGCCGGTACGGTGACCCTGTTCGGCGAGAACATCACCAATGTCGCGCCGCACCGCATCGCCGCTCGCGGGGTGGCCCGCACCTTCCAGAACCTCGCCCTCTTCAAGGGCATGAGCGTCCTCGACAACATCCTGATCGGCCGGCACGTGCACATGCGCCCCTCGGCGCTCGGCGCGCTGTTCTACTGGTGGTGGGCGGAGAAGGAGGAACTCGCGAACCGGCGGATCGTCGAGGAGGTCATCGAGTTCATGCAGTTGCAGGACATCCGTGACGAGCTCGTGGATGTCATTCCGCTCGGTCTGCAGAAGCGCGTCGAACTCGCCCGCGCTCTGGTCGCCGAGCCGCGCCTCCTGATCCTCGACGAGCCCATGGCCGGCATGAACCAGGAGGAGAAGGAGTATATCGCCCGCTTCATCCTCGATGCCCGCGAGGAGCGCGGCGTCACGGTGCTGATCATCGAGCACCACATGGACGTGGTCACCGCCATCTGCGACCGGGTCGTGGTGCTGAGCTATGGCGAGATCATCTCGCAGGGACGGCCGCAGGAGGCAATCGGCCATCCCAAGGTCGTCTCCGCCTATCTCGGCGAGAGGGCGGCAAAGCGCCACCAGCAGCAGGTGGCGTCATGACCGCTCATGCCGCGCCCCCCGCCGCCATGGCCTGGCCGAAGATGGAGGATGGCGAGCCCGCGACCCTCGTCGCTGCGCTGGCGCGCAATGCCGCCGCGTTCGGCAATCGCGTCGCCTTCCGCGAGCGCCGCTATGGCGTCTGGCAGGAGCAGAGCTGGCGCGAGGTGCTGGACGAGGTCGCGGCCATCGCGGCGGGGCTCGAGGCACGCGGCCTCAAGGCCGGATCGGCCCTGACCGTCATCGGCGACAATCGGCCCCGTCTCTACTTCGCGATGATGGCGGCGAACATGCTCCGGGCCTTCCCCTCGCCCGCCTATCCCGACATTCCGCTGGAGGAACTGATCGCCGCCACGCGGCACGGCGCGCCGACGGTGGCCTTCGCCGAGGACCAGGAGCAGGTCGACAAGCTTCTCGAATTGCGCGCTGCCATCGGCCGGCCGACCACCATCGCCTATGACGACGTGCGCGGCCTCAGCGCCTATGCGGGCGAGGGCATCATCTCCATCGGCACGCTGATCGCGGAGGGCCGGGAACGCCTTGCGAAGGAGCCCGGCCTGATGGCCGAACTGATCGGCCGCGCCGGCGCCGACGACATCACCGTCCTGCTCCACTCCTCCGGAACGACCGGCCAGCCCAAGGGCATCCCGCTGCGCCACCGCAACATCACCCGCGGCGTGCTGAACGCGGCGCAGTCCGGCTATTTCCGCAGGCATGAGGAACTCTTCGCCTATCTGCCCACGGCCTGGGTCGGCGACTTCGTCTTCACCCTCGGCGCCGGGCTGATGTTGACCGCCACCATCAACATCCCCGAGCGTCAGGAGACGGTGCTCCACGACCTGCGCGAGGTCTCGCCGACCTTCTATCTCGCCGCGCCGCGGGCCTGGGACCAGATGCTCACCCGTATCCAGGTGGGCATCAAGAATTCCACGCCGCTGAAGCGCTGGCTGTTCGACACCTTCATGCCCCATGCAGTCGAGCTGGAGCGCAAGCGGCTCGCCGGCGGCACGCCGACGCTTGCCGATCGGCTCGTCAACCGCATCGGCGACGTGCTCGTCTATGCGCCGCTGCGAGACTATCTCGGCCTCTCCCGCGCCGAGCGCGCCTTCACCGGCGGCGAGGCGCTCGGCGAGGATACATTCCTGTTCTTCCGCGCCCTCGGCATCAGGCTCAAGCAGTTCTATGGCCAGACCGAGACCTCGGCGCTGACCGCCGCACAGACCGAGGGCCACGTGAAGCTCCATACGGTCGGGCGGCCTATGGCCGGCGTGGAGATCAGGATCGATGACAGCGGCGAGATCCTCGTCCGTTCGCCCTCGGTCATCGACGGCTATTTCGACGACCCCGAGGCTTCGGCCAAAGCGATCGTCGACGGCTGGCTGCACACGGGCGATGCCGGCCGCTTCGAGGACGACGGCGATCTCGTCGTGCTCGGCCGCGTCAGCGAGGTCGTGCGCACCGCGGCGGGCGAGCGCTACATCCCGAACTTCATCGAGAATCGGCTCAAGTTCAGCCCCTACATCCGCAACGTCGCCGTGCTGGGTGCCGGCCGTGACATGCTGACCGCCATCGTCTGCATCGACTTCGAGGCGGTGGGGCACTGGGCGGAGGAGCGGCGCATCTCCTACACTTCCTATGCCGACCTCTCGCAGAAGCCCGAGGTTCAGGGGCTCATCGCAAGCGTCGTCGCCCATGTCAACGAGACCCAGCCGGAAGCCCTGCGCATCCGTCGCTTCGTCAACCTGCACAAGGATTTCGACGCCGACGACGGCGAGATCACCCGCACCCGGAAACTGCGCCGCAATATCATCGAGACGACCTATGCGCTCCTGATCGACGCCCTCTACGGCGAGGCGCGCGAGACCGTCTACGACGCCGCGATCACCTACGAGAGCGGCGAGCATGGCGTCATCCGCCGAACCCTGACGATCAGCGAGGTGGCCGTCTGATGGACTACGTTCTAATGGCAGAGCTTGCCGTCTCCGGGGTCTTCGTCGGGCTGATGTACGCCCTCGTTTCCCTCGGCATTGTGCTGATCTACAAGACCTCGGGCCTCGTGAATCTCGCACAGGGGGCGCTGGCCATGACCGGCGCCTATGTGACCTGGGCCCTGACGGCCGGCTTCGGCGCGCCGATGTGGCTCGCCGCCGCCCTGGCGATCGCGGTGCTGTTCGGGGTCGGATTCGCGATCGAGCGCCTCGCGCTCCGCCGCATGATCGGCCAGCCGGTGATCATGACGATCATGCTGACGCTGGGCATCGAGATCATGCTGCGCGGCCTCATGCCGGGCGTCTTCGGCGCCGCGGTGAAGCGTCTCGACATCGGCATTCCGCAGGCGCCGATCTTCCTCGGCGAACTGCTCATCAACCGCGCCACGATGATCGGCGGGATTATCGCGCTCGGCCTGATCGTCGTCTCGCTTGTCTTCTTCAACTCCCGCTATGGCATCGTGATGCGGGCCGTCGCCGACGACCAGACGGCGTCCTGGTCGGTCGGCATCCGGGTCGAGCGCGCCATCGCCATCGCCTGGGGCCTCGGGGCCGCGACGGCGACCACCGCAGGCATCCTCTGGGGGGCGACGCAGGGCGTCGACTGGTCGCTGTCGCTGCTCCTCATCAAGGCGCTGGCTATCGCAATACTTGGCGGCCTCGATTCCATTCCGGGCGTGCTCGTCGCCGGCCTCATCGTCGGGGTGGCGGAAAGCCTTGCGACGGGGGTTATCGACCCGCTCGTGGGCGCGGGCACGCGCGACATCGTGGCCTCGGTCATCATCCTGATGACGCTGCTGCTGAAGCCTCACGGCCTGTTTGGCCGCGAGCATATCGAGCGCGTGTGAGGAGGCCGACATGTTCTACCGCCGCGCCGGCATCCGCCACACCCGCTACCAGGACGAGCGGCAGCTCTTTCCGCTGCCCTTCGACCGCTTCCTCATCCTCGCCGTTCTGGTCGCGCTCGCCGCCGCGCCGCTGCTGCTCGACCGGTTCTATCTTGCCGGCTACCTGCTGCCCTGGCTGATCTGGACGACGGCGGCTCTCGGCCTCAACCTCCTGATGGGCGGGGCCGGGCAGATCCATCTCGGCTATGGGGCGGTGATGGCGATCGGCGCCTATGGCTCCGTGCACATGGTCCGGGCGGGGGTTCCGCTGGAGATCGCCATGATCGTCGGCGGCCTCCTGTCGGCGTCGATCGGGGTCGTGTTCGGAGCCGCGGCTCTGCGCGTGAAGGGCATCTACCTCGCCATGGCGACGCTCGCCATGCAGTACATCGTCGACTTCGTCATCGCCCAGGTGCCGGCCATTTCCGGCGGCTCGCTCGCCACCTTGCAGGTGCCACCTGTCAAGTTCCTCGGCATCAACCTGAGGGGCGATGTCGAGACCTATTACTTCGCCTTCGGCATCTGCTTCATCGTCACGCTGTTCATGCTGAATGTGGGGCGCACCAGCTTCGGCCGCGCACTCGCCGCCGTCCGCGAGAAGGACTATGCGGCGCAGATCCTCGGTGTCTCGACGTTCCGCTACAAGCTGATGGCCTTCTGGGTGTCATCCTTCATCGGCGGCGTCGTCGGATCGGTCCTGGCGGTCTGCTACCTGCGCGCCATCTCGCCCGACCAGTTCCACATCGAACTGTCGATCCAGCTCCTCGCCATGGTGATCGTCGGCGGCCTCGGCAGCGTGCTGGGTCCCTTCTTCGGGGCGGCGCTGATCCTGTTCGCGCCGATCGTCCTGAACAACCTGACGGGCTTCATCGCCGGCTCGTTCGGGCTTTCGATCCCCATCGACCTGCGCGCCCATATCCCGCTGATCGCCTACGGCGCCATGGTCATCGGCTTCCTGCTCTACGAACCGCTCGGACTCGCCAAGATCTACTCGAACATCCGCAACTATCTTCTCGTCTGGCCGTTCCGTCACGCCCAGCGGTGACGGCTTCCCAACAAAGGGCGGAGGAAACACACCATGGCTATCAACCGACGCATTCTCCTGTCGGGCACGGCGGCCGCCGTCGCCGCCCCGGCGCTGATCCCGTCCACCGTCTTCGGCCAGGACAAGATCATCCGCTTCTCGATGCCGCAGGACTTTACGCGCATCTATACGTTCGTGACGTCCGAATACAGCCAGGGCCAGCGTGACTATTTCACCCTGGTCAACGAGCGCGGCGGCATCAACGGCCACCGGATCGTCGCCGACATCTCCGACCACGCCAACGACATGCCGCGCGCCATCGAAGCCTATGAGCGCGGCAAGCGCGAGGGCGCCCTGCTGGTCGATCCCCTGTCCACCCCGGTCGCCCGCGCCCTCGTGCCGCGCGCGCTGGAGGACAAGATCAATCTCATCACCGCCTATTCCGGGCGCAGTGACGCCGCCGACGGCACGGCCTTCCCCTATGTGTTGCCGCTGTCGATCAACTACTGGACGCAGGCCGGGCTCATCATCGAGCACTTCCGCAACCTCGAAAACGGCAACCTGCGCGGTAAGAAGATCGTCTTCGTCCACATCGACACCCCCTTCGGCAAGGAGCCGCTGCCGATCCTGCAGGTGCTCTCGCAGCGTCTCGGCTTCGAGTTGCAGACCTTCCCCTACACCCCGCCCGGCAACGACCAGGCGGCCATCTGGCCGCAGGTTCGCCGCGCCCGTCCCGACTTCGTGATCTTCTGGGGCGCGGCCGTCGGCCAGACCGTGGCCCTCACGGAGGCGATCCGCAACGGCCTCAGGATGGACCGGGTTTCCTCCAGCGTCTGGATCTCCGAATCCGACATGGAGGTGGTGGGCAAGGAGGCCGCCAAGGGCGTGATGAAGGTCGAGCCCTGCGTCAGCGGCCGCGATCCGAAGCCCATCAAGGACATCCTTGCCGAGGTGGTGGCCAAGGGGAAGGGCTCCGGCCCTGAGGGTAAGGTCGGGACCAGCTACTACAACTACGGTGTCCAGATGGCCTCGCTCATGGTCGAGGGCGTCCGCAAGGCGTTCGAGAAGGCGCCGAATGGCCCGCTCAACGGCGCCTGGCTGAACGAGGGGCTGCGCTCCATCACCAATTTCACCGCCGACGGCATGCTGCCGCCGACGACCGTCACGAAGTCCGACCACCAGGGCGGCGGACTGGGCCGCATCGCCCGCTGGGACGGAGCGAAGTTCGTCCCGGCGACCGACTGGTTCACCGCGAACCAGGACGTCGTGTGGAGCGAGATCCGGAAGTACTCGGAAGAGTTCCGCCGCACCGGCAAGTGAGCGGGCGACGCTTTCCAACGACCACGGCGGGGCGGACGGGTGTCCGCTCCGCCCCTTCTCCCCGGACGGAGCTGCTTCATGGCGCTGCTGACCCTCAACAATGTCGAGGTCGCCTACGACCGGGTGTTCCTCGCCGTGAAGGGCGTCTCCATCGAGGTGCCCGAGCGCGGCCTCGTCGCGCTTCTCGGCGCCAACGGCGCCGGCAAGAGCACGGTGCTCAAGTCGATCAGCGGTCTGCTGAAGCCCGAAAGGGGTGAGGTCTCACGCGGCGAGATCACCTTTGCCGGCGAGGATATCCTGGCGCTCGACCCACCTGACCGGGTGCGTCGCGGCATCGTGCACGTGCTCGAGGGCCGGCGTGTCTTCGGTCATCTGACGCCGCAGGAGAACCTGCTGGCGGCGGCCTCCATGCATCGCGACCGGGGTCATGTGGCCGCTCTCGTCGACCGCATGTTCCAGACCTTCCCGCGTCTCGCCGAGCGGGCCAAGGCGAAGGCCGGCTACCTCTCGGGCGGCGAGCAGCAGATGCTGGCCATCGCCCGTGCGCTCATGACCGAGCCGAAGCTCCTGATGCTGGACGAGCCGAGCCTCGGCCTCGCCCCCTTCCTCGTCGATGAGATCTTCGACATCGTCCGGCGCATCAACACGGACACCGGCGTCGCCGTGCTGCTGGTCGAACAGAACGCCATTGCGGCGCTGGACATCGCCGAGACCGGCTATCTGATCGAGAATGGCCGCATCCTGATGAGCGGCCCCGCTGCGGTGCTGAGCGCCAACCCGGACGTTGCCGAGGCCTATCTCGGCGGCCATTCGCGGGTAGACTACCATGCGGTCAAGCACTACCGGCGGCGCAAGCGCTGGCTCGCCTGACCGCGTTCGACGACAGCAGGCATGTCCCATGATCCGCATCAGTGATGACACCACGATCGGCGAGGCGTTCGGTTCAGCCGTCGCCGCCTTCGGGCCGCGCGCCTTCCTCGCCACCCCCACCGGCGCGCACCGCCCCTATCACCGTGCCGGCTATGCCATCGACTTCTCTGAAGCCGGCCGGCAGGTCGAGTCTATGGCCGCGGCCTTCCGTGGCGCCGGCTTCGGTCACGGCCACCGGGTGGCGATGCTGCTCGACAACCGGCCGGAGCATTTCCTCGTCAAGCTGGCGCTGAATACGATCGGCGCCACCTGCGTGCCGGTCAATCCGGACTATCGCGCCGGCGAGATCGCCTATCTGCTCGAGCATTCGGAGGTCGATCTCGCCCTTGCCGCCCCGGAGCGCCGCGACCAGCTCGAGGCCGGGATGGCGGCGAGCCGTCACACAGCGCCGATCGCATTGTTCGACGACCTCGGCGCGCTCGCGCCCGCGACCCGTACGGCCCGAAGCGACACGGTGACCGCCGCCAGCGAGGCCAGCATCCTCTACACGTCGGGTACCACCGGGCGGCCGAAGGGCTGCGTTCTCTCGCATGCCTATGAACTCGCCTCAGGCGCCTGGTACGCCAACCGCGGGGGGCTTGCCACCTTCAGCCCGGAAGGCGAGCGCATCTACAATCCGCTTCCCGTCTATCACGTCAATTCCTCGATCGTGTCGTTCTACGCGGCCCTGCTGACGGGGAGCTGCCAGATCCAGCCGGACCGCTTCCACCCCGAACGCTGGTGGCCGGAGGTGCGGGAGAGCCAGGCGACGATCGTCCACTATCTCGGCGTCATCATCCCCATGCTGCTGGGCCAGCCGGTGCGCGAGGGGGAGGGTGCCCCGACCGTGCGCTTCGCCATCGGCGCCGGCGTCGAGCCTCAGCTTCACGCCGTCTTCGAAGAGCGTTTCGGCTTTCCGCTGATCGAGGTCTGGGGCATGACCGAGATGGTGCGGGTGCTGCTCGACAATGAGCCGCCGCGTTCGGTTGGGACCCGCGCCTTCGGCCGTCCTGTCGAGGGGATCGAGGTGCGCGTCGTCGACGCCGGGGATCGCGAGGTGCCGCGCGGCGAGGTCGGCGAGATGACCATCCGCCACTCGGCAGCGACCCCGCGCAAGGGCTTCTTCTCCGGCTATCTCAAGGACGAGAAGGCCACCGAAGAGGCCTGGCGCGGCGGCTGGTTCCATACCGGCGACACCGTGCGGCAGGACGCCGATGGCATGCTGCATTTCGTCGACCGCAAGAAGAACATCATCCGGCGGTCTGGCGAGAACATCGCGGCGGCCGAGGTGGAGGCCGTCCTTCAGGCCCACGATCTCGTCAAGGGCGTCGCCGTTCTCGCAGTGCCCGACGACCTGCGGGAGGAAGAGGTGCTGGCCGCCGTGGTTCTCCACGATCCCGCCAAAGCCGGCGCCGGGACGGCCGAAGAACTCTTCGCGCATTGCAACACCGAACTCGCCTACTTCAAGGCGCCGGGCTGGCTGCACTTCGTCGACAGCCTGCCGATGACCGGCACCCAGAAAGTCCAGAAGCACAGCCTCTATCCCCAGGGAACCGATCCGCGGGCGCTTCCAGACATCATCGATCTTCGCGCCCGCAAGCGGCGCAACCCCGGCGGCAGGGACACCTGAGCCATGGGGCTGACCTTCGATGCCTTCGAGCCCGGCGCGATCATCGTCACCCCGCGGCGGACGATCATCGAGGCCGACATCATGCAGTTCGCCGGGCTCACAGCCGACTTCAACCCGCTGCATACGGACGAGATCTTCGCCGCCGGAACGGGTTTCGGCGGGCGGATCGCGCATGGTCCTATGCTGATCGGGATGGCCTTCGGCCTCGCCTCGCGCGCCGGGCTGTTCGACGGCACGGTGCTGGGCCTGCTCGACATCACCTGGAAGTTCACCGGCCCCGTCCGTAGCCAGGATACGGTGTTCGTGAAAGTGACGGTGACTGGCAAGCGCCTGACCCGGAAGACCGATCGCGGCATCGTCGACCTTCGTCTCGACGTGATCAACCAGCGAGATGAGACCGTCCAGTCAGGCACGGCATCGGTGCTGATCGCGACCGCCAGCTCGTCCTGCGGCCACAGCTGAAGGAGGGCGATCCCGGGGTCGGTCGGACCGGATCTGGCGCATGGCTGCAGTCGCCGGAGGTGATCCCGTTGCTGCTTCCACCATCGGCAATCCGTGCTATGGGCGACGCGCCATGGCGAGACCTTCATGACGGCCGGTGACAACCTTCGAGCCCCCGGTGCGGCCATGCCGCGACCGGAGCGCGTCCTGCTGGCGCAGATATCGGCGGCTCACCTCGTCAGCCATGTCCACATCATGACCTTGCCGGCGCTGCTGCCGCTCCTGCCGGGCCATTTCGGGCGAAGCTTCCTCGAGATCGGTTTCGCCCTGACCCTGTTCAATCTGGTCTCGCTGCTCGTGCAGACGCCGATGGGCTTTGCCTGTGACCGGCTCGGCGCCCGCCGCGTCCTCGTCGCCGGCCTTGTCGTTGGCGGTGTGAGCTTCCTCGCCCTGGCGCTGCAGCCGACCTATCCGGTCCTGCTGGTCGCCATGGCCGCGGCGGGCCTTGCCAATGGCGTCTACCACCCGGCCGACTACGCGCTGCTCTCGACGGGCGTAGATGGCAAGCGCATGGGGCGGGCCTTCTCGCTCCATACCTTCGCGGGCTATCTCGGCACGGCCATCTCGCCGCCCCTGCTGCTCGGCGTGGCGGCGCTGGCGAATGTCGCCGCCGCTTTCGCCGTGGCCGGCGCCATGGGGCTGGCGGTGGCCGCCGTGCTGGTGCTGATGCCCCGGCAACCGGCCGCCCGTCCGGCGGCAGCAGGCGAGGCGGTCGCCGATGGCTGCCCGGCCGTGCCTGACCGCCGCCGCCTCCTCTCGGCAACGGTGCTGGCTCTGACGCTGATGTTTGTGCTGTTGAATCTGTCGACCGGCGGCATCCAGTCCTTCTCCGTCTCGGCGCTGGTCATGGACTATGGCGTCGAACTCTCAGCGGCCAATACGGCGCTGACAGTGTTCCTGTTCATGAGCGCGGCGGGTGTCCTTGCCGGCGGTTCGCTTGCCGACCGCACCAGCCGGCATGGCTTCGTCGCCAGCGGCGCTTTTTTCGCGACGGCGATCATCTGCGCCTATCTCGCCGTCGGCCAGCCGTCGCCCCTGGCGATCACGGTGCTGCTCGGCCTTGCCGGCTTCCTGTCGGGGATCATCACGCCCTCGCGGGACATGCTGGTGCGGGCCGCTGCGCCGAAGGGCGCGGAGGGAATCGTCTTCGGCATCGTCTCGACGGGTTTCAACATCGGCGGCCTGATCGGTCCGCTTCTCTATGCGGCGCTGCTCGACCAGAGGCTCGGCTGGGCGATCTTCGCGGTGGCATCGGGCTTCATGCTGCTCACGGTAGCACTGACGCTCGCCCATGAACTGCGGGCGCGGCGCTGATCCCGAAGGCCGGCTCGGGCCGCCATGTCTTGGTCTTGTCGTCGGCGGGGGCCACAGATAGATGAGGGCGCAGTTCCAGGGGCGCGCGCAAATGCGTAACGGAGAGGGCAACGCATGAACCCGTCACCCGAAAAGGGATCGGCGGCCGAGGTCTTCGGCGCGTTCCTCAAGCTCGGGCTGACCTCGTTCGGCGGACCCGTCGCGCATATCGGCTATTTCCGCGAGGAATTCGTTGTCCGCCGCCGGTGGCTCGACGAGCGCGCCTATGCCGACCTCGTGGCGCTCTGCCAGTTCCTCCCCGGGCCTGCATCGAGCCAGGTCGGGATGGCGCTCGGGCTGTCGCGTGCGGGTTATGCCGGCGCCCTGGCCGCCTGGACGGCCTTCACCCTGCCGTCCGCCCTGGCGCTGGTCCTGTTCGCCTACGGCGTCACGACCGCCGGCGGGCTGCTGGGGGGCGGCTGGCTCCACGGGCTCAAGGTCGCGGCCGTCGCGGTGGTCGCGCTCGCCGTTCTCGGCATGGCCCGCAGCCTCACGCCCGACCGCGACCGGGCGAGCCTCGCTGTCGCGGCGGCCGCCATCACCATCATGATCCCGTCGGGCTGGGGGCAGGTCGGCGCGATCCTGCTCGGCGCCATCGTCGGCATAGCGTTTCTCAGGAATGGCGCACCGGACGACCATGCGTCGCTGCCGCTCGCCGTGCCGAAGCGACATGCGATCGCCGCGCTCGTCGTCTTTGTCGCCTTGCTGGTCCTGCTGCCCCTGCTCGCGGCTGCTTCAGACAGCCAGAGCGTCAGGCTGATCGACGCCTTCTATCGCGCGGGCTCGCTGGTCTTCGGCGGCGGCCATGTCGTGCTGCCGCTGCTGCAGGCCGAGGTGGTGCCCACCGGCTGGGTCAGCAACGACGCCTTCCTGGCGGGTTATGGCGCGGCGCAGGCTGTGCCAGGGCCGCTATTCACCTTCGCGGCCTATCTCGGCGCGGTGATGGGGCCGACTCCCAACGGACTTGCGGGCGCTGTCCTCTGCCTCGTCGCAGTGTTCGTGCCGTCCTTCCTGCTGATCATCGGCGCCGTTCCCTTCTGGGAGGACATCCGGCGCTTTCCGCTGGCCCAGTCGGCGCTGCGCGGGGTCAATGCCGCCGTGGTCGGGCTGCTGCTGGCGGCGCTCTATCACCCGGTCTGGACAGCCGGCATTCTCGGCGCCCCGGACTACCTCCTCGCCATGGCGGCCTTCGTCCTCCTGTACTTGTGGCAGGCGCCGCCCTGGCTGGTCGTGATCCTCTGCGCGCTGGCCGGTGGCGCGATGGGCGCGCTCTGAGGCGACCTTCTTCCACACTGCAAGTCGGTTGCGATGGGGAAACCTGTGCCATCACATGGCGAAGATCAGGCGGGGCTGGCGTCAGGGCGCGCTGCGCAAAGCGGAATGGCGCGCGAAAACCAACCCAATTTCGGATTCGGACGGGGCCTTGGCGGATAAAGACATTCTAAGGCAGTGCGGGCTGGTGGCGGACGCAGTCTCGGTCGCGCGGGTCTGCGGTCTGTTATTCCCTGAATTCCCTGAAACTCGCCCGGGCACTTGGAAATTGCCTCGGGTGACGGCAATTAGTGTCGATATCTCCGGGAGTTAGAGGGTCAATTCCCTGTTCCGGGAAACAGGGAATCGAATAGCTGAGCAGGGAATTGCCTTGGCCGTGGGTATCGCAACCAGCGGGATTTTGGGCCTGGCGTGCCACTGTTGGCGGGCGTTAGCCCCCAGTTATCGGGAAATCACTCAACCGCTCACGGGAGCTGAAGTCATTTCCCGGGATGGGCGGTGCGAACTTCGGGATCGGCCGGCTCAGTTCCGGGATTCGCGGGCGGAACTCTGGGATTTCGAACGCGCTATTCGGGATTTCTATGACAAAATGCGGGATCGTATACTTTGATCCTAGTCCACAATCTGGTATATGCGCTCAGCAACGATAAGCAACTAAAGTTGCC
>NZ_JBJPHW010000020.1:0-27822 GCF_053471285.1 Phreatobacter aquiterrae
AAACGCGGCCGCCCCGGCTGCGAAACCCTGGCCAGCTACGCCGGGGCGGCCGCTCGCATCTGCGCCCTCAATGGGGGCCTGCTTTGGACGCGAAATAGGGGTGGCGATTGGAAGCGATTTGACAACCATTCGTCGTGACCCGGTCAGCGGGAAGATCCAGATCTGCCGGCTGTGACGTCGGGAGCGCTGCGCTGCTATCGCGCTCGCCCGCAAGAAAGCATTAACCACATATGCCTAGATTGCGGTCGATCATTAGCAAACGTACGAACTGTCCTCTGGAGCAAGGCCGATGCTCAGGCTCGTGGATGCGGCGTTCCAGCCGTCGAAGGCAGAACCCTCTCTGGTAGAAGTCAGCAAGCACGTCCGACAGGCGGCCGAGCACCTTGCCAGCGCCTATGACATGCTGGACCAGACCTCGCTCGAGGACCGGGCCCGGCTGCAGTTCACCCTGTATGCTGCGGTTGCGAAGCTGGCGCCGGTGATCACTCAGATCGCTCGTGAGGTCGCCGCAGGTCATACCCGCGCCTGACTTTCTCCCGCACTAGCTTCTGCAAGGCCAGTAGCGCCGCTCCTGCATTGTCGAAGTGATCGCTCCGGACCTGGCCCGGGCTGCCAATGCGCCCCCATTCCCGGACGAGCAGCCATTCCCCGAAGAGGGAAGGGGCGATGAACATTTTGTAGAAGCGGTGCTTCCGCTTGGCGGGATCGATGCAGAGCAGGGTCACCGGCCCGCTCAAGGCTTCAGCCTCGATATGCTGCTGGGGCTCACGTTGTAGCTCCGGGCAATCTCCCTCACACCTTCGCCGTTGGCACGCCGAACCAACGCCTCCTGGCGCTGGTGGGGGGTCAGCTTGAACGGACGGCCCAGGCTCTGGCCTCGCGCCTTGGCTCGGCTCCGCCCCTCAGCGGTCCGGGACTTGATCAGCTCCCTCTCAAACTCGGCGATGCCACCTAGGAAGGTTAGCATCAGCCGACCGTGCGGGGTCGTGGTGTCGGCCCAGGCCTCGGCCAGCGACCGGAACGAGGCCCGGCGCTTGGCTATGGTGGCGAGGATGTTCAGGAGGTCCCGGGTCGACCGCGCCAGTCGGTCCAGTCGGGTCACCACCACCACGTCATCGGCCTTCAGCCGTGCGAGTAGCCGCCCCAGCTCGCGCCGATCGCTGCGTGCACCACTGACGGTTTCAGCGAAGAGTGTCTCGGCGCCGGCGACCTTCAGAGCCTCACGCTGGGCATCGAGCGTTTGCCCGTCCGTGCTCACCCGTGCGTAGCCAAAAATCATGCCGCATTATGCAACGGACTTATGACGCGCGCAAGCGGTTGAGATCGCTCAAGGGGAGGGGGTGTTGCATAAGTCCTGACTTATGCACGAGTGAAGCTTTGCTTCCGCCAAGCCAACACTGCCTTGTCAGTCCCCGATTTCGGCGCACCTTCGTTCCAGCATTCCCAGAAGGCGACAGTCTGGCTGTTGGGCTTGCGGGACGGTTCCGCAACTCGGATTCGGGTCGGTAGTAAGCTCGCATCTCCTACTACCAGTGCCTCGCCAATATCTAGAACGGGCAAGAGATCCCCAAAACTTCCCAAGCTATCTGGTAACAATTTGCGAATAACGCTCTGGTCGTCTCCATTCGTCAGTCGCATTGCAATCACATTATTACACTGACTGAGAACTGTACGGTTCACCTCAGCCGGCCTCTGGCTAATTACAACAAGTCCCACACCATACTTACGTCCCTCTTTAGCGATCCGCTCGAATATCTGAACAGATACTGCATCCCCGCTATCAACCGATGACCGCTCGGGAATGTAAAGGTGCGCCTCATCACACAGAAGAGCGATCGGATGGCGGCCTTCCTGCTCGGTCCATTGTTGGGTTGTGAATATCAGGCGTGCCAGAAGGCTGACCATCAGAGGCAGCACATCCGATGGGACTTCAGAGAAGTCGATAATCTTTATCCCACCCTTGGTATCGGGCTGCGCGCCGCGGCCACCGATAAGGTGGTGCACTACTTTTCCCAGCCAATCCATGCGCATGCAGCCGGCAGGAGGCTGAAAAAGGAAGCCGAGCCGCCGGTCCTGGCGTTTTGCTTCCAATCTAGCAATCAGTCGGCTGAGCTTGTCGAAATACGGCCCCTGCTTCTCTGTGCCCGCCTTCGCACCAGGAACCATCTCCTCATTCTGCTGCGTAAGCGCGGCGACCACAGCCCCAATGTCAAAAGGGACGGGGCTATCGATCGTGAAGTTTGCAAGGATTTCGGAATGCTCCGGTGCCGTCAGAGCAGCCTTCTTTGCGTCAGTGATGCAGCGAGTCATCATCATGGCCTGGTTTGGCGCGTTCTGGTCGCTTCGATCAACAAACAACGACAACAGAGCTTCATAACCAAGAAGCCAGAATGGGAGATGAAGGACTCCGTCGGTCAGCTCTGTTCCTTTTTCAATATCAACGGGCCCCGCAATCCGAATATGCCTGTACTCATCGCCAACAAGAGGCTTGTATTCACCGTGAATGTCGAAAACAACAACATTCGCTTGTGGCAGTTGAGCGATTTGATCAAGAAGTCGGGCGGTCGTCCAGGATTTGCCCGATCCAGTGCTGCCGACAATAACAGCATGTCGTTGAAATAGCTTATTCCCATTTAAGTAGGCTACAGCATCTTCATCCAGCGTGAAATTGCCTAGCGAAAGTCGAGGCCCATCCATTTCGACGTTAGAGATTACCTGCATAAACTGAGTCAGCCGCTCACCGTCGAGCGAGAAGCAATTAGCATCTATCTCCGGCACCGTCTCAAGCGTCCGCCTAAACACGTTCTGTTTTGTACCTAACCTGTCGATGAGGGTCCCAATCAATGTGATCCGGACAAGGTTGTTCTCAGGTAAGGGCTGATCAATGGGGTCACCATCCCGGGGAGTGACTTCCGCCTGGTCATCAGCTTTGCGAGTGATTCGCGTTACGATACCCAGGAGGTGCTGCCCGGCCTTACTGCTTTGCAAGACGACAAGGCGGTTCACTTGGATCTTTCGGAGGCGCTCGATGGCATCGACGCGAATTGTTACTGTGGCCGTATCAACTGAAATGACGCAGCCAAGCGCATCGCTATCTTGGTAATCGAATATTGGCATTTCTTCCTCCGTTCTTATGTTACAAGCTTAATAAAACCGGCAGTCGACCAAGCATCAACCCCCTTTATTTCGACACCTGCAGGGTGTTCATGCGTATAAGCGCGCGTTCCGTCTATGGTCGCTTCGAGGCCTAAATATTTTATACCGGCCTTGCTAGAAAGAAATGACTTCGCTTCATCAGTCAGAGTCCGTCCCAGAACTGTGACGGGAACGCTCTTTTGCCTGCATCGATCAAGCATCTTTGGCTCAATATGGCTATCGCGGAACCCGAATCCTATACACATGTAACCGTCGGCATTCTCCAAAGCTCTGTCGGCACCTTGGATGGCGGAACGGAAAGGCTCGTCGTGCGTTCGCTCGTATTTATTGAAGCCTGGCGTAACAATAAGAGGAGTAACGGCCTCTCCTGGTAATTCGAAGAGTGGTGAGGCTACGACGGTACCGTCCTTGCGCTGAAACCAATCGAGAGAACCATGCACTTTTGATATCCGTACCAAGCGGATAGCCTTACCTGCGCTAGAGTAAGACAGTTGTGACGTACCTTCGCGGGCCTGGATGTATCCGGGACGGAATCCAGTCGTGACAAGAAGGCCCGCGTCGTTGCACGCATATTCTATCAGCCGATCGTAATTGGTTGTGACAACGTCGATTATCTTGTTGCTACTGCGGAATAGGTGCCCGATTAGAAGGCCCAGTGGAAAATCTTCATTCCGTTCAACGGCCTTCAAGAACATCTGCCGATCGGAGTCACTTACACATTGCCACGTGAGACGCACAATCGTGGTCACTAAGCTGGCAGGCAGTGCCTTTCCAGCGAGTGCCTTCTCCAGATGATCGCCCTTCTCGAGACAGGCAACCACTTCAGCCCATCCGCGGGTCTCATCACTACCGCTGGGCTGTACGTGACTTAGAAGAAAGTCCTTCAGTGTCCCCATCGTAGGTAGGCCATGCGCCGCGGAGGAACCACTCCCGATAACAAGGACGGGGTTACTGGCAAAGCTTGCCTGGGCGAGCCGTGCGACCCCTTCCAGGACGGGATCTATCGGAGGTGAAGCCATGCGATCAGCGCGCGGCCTCGGCCGCGATATGGCCGGCAAACCGCGTGACGAATTCACCTAACGACGTTGCGGACCCCAACTCGCGGTAGGCCCCGTCGTCTACGGCGGTTCGCGCGGCGGTTATGACCGACGCAACCGTGTACAGCTTCTCGCTGATGAGCTTGCCGCAGAGGATGTTGTAGCGCTCGGTGTAGGACGCATTCCGAAAGTCGGGCATGACTGGAAAATGGGGCGCTGGATCCCTCACGGGCGACCGAGACTTGGGACAATCCTCGACAAACATCAGCCAGCCCACAAACGGCTGCGGCTGATCCTTACCGAAGGCGCCTTCTCGGTAGGCGGTCCAAAGATCGACGGCCGTACCGATCGCCTCCTCGGACCGGTTGTTGAAATTGTTGCCGAAGGATGGGCCAACCTGAGATTTAAACTCCAGGCAAGCCACCAAGCGTCCTCTGCGCGTAATCAGGACGTCCCAGAGCTTCGTTGGCCGGAAATAACCGGGCAGGGTGAGAACCCGGCGCCGCAAATGGATTTCAGCGTCCTTGAGGCCGTTCCGTTCCACCAGGTCGACCATGAGGGTGAGGAACCCATCCATGTTCTTGCCGCCGGTCACCCCGGCGCGCTCGCCCTGGTCGACCTTTCCGGCCAGCTTCTGCTTATGGATGGCTGCCGCTCGATTGCCCCAGAAAGCCTTTACCGCCTCGCGGGCGCGTTCCTCGTAGTTGGCCAGATCGAGCGCCATGCAGCCTATCCCCCGTTTCCTCCCAGGGCGCTGCGCTCGCTCCGGGTTAATCCATAGAGGCGAAACACGGCGTCATCACAGGCCGCCTTATCGCCCTTCCCTGCGGCCTCACTCAGCTCGCGCCGAATGGCATCAGGCACGTTTACCCAATGAGGGATCCGAATCCGCCGCAGATACTGCGCCTGGAACCGCAGGTAGCCCCCCCGCATCTTCGTTGAATATGTCGAGACGAAGAGTCGTGCAATCCCCGATTGCAAGACGGCCTGCAATGCGCGCAGGTCCCACTCGGCCGCTGTGATGTAGTAGAGATTGTGGTGGGGGTAGAGTTTGCCGTCTTCGTAGACGATGTTGGCCTCGCCTTTAATGTCCGGGATCAGCAGCTTGGGCTGATAGGTCAGCTCGGGGTAGATGCGGTCAATCGTTCGGTACCAACGGTCCGGGTTCTTCTGAGAGACGTGTCGCGCCTTGATGACCTGGCCGTGGCGCTCCAGGTAAGCCGCAAATCGGGGGTAGCCGGCCAGCGGCACAAGCTTGCCTGCATCATCGAAGGGGTTGAGTACGCCATAGCCCCTCCAGCTCACGGTGCCGCTCGCAATGTCACGGCTCATCGCCATGGGGAGCTTGCGATCATCCTCGACGTCCAGCTCATCGAACTTGCCGATGAACACCTGGTCGGCGCCCGTGGCGACCCCGATTCCGACCTTGCAACCGGCGTCTTCTAGCAGCGGGAAATCCCGCTCAAGCCGGCGAACAAGGGTGAGCTGGTCGGGAGAGTCGAGCAGCCAAGGCTCGGCGCCGGCCGCGACGCCCCGAGCTTCGCTCACGGCTGCATGGGTCTCGCCGTCGCGCAAGGCACGGGCGAGGGCAGGGAGGCTGCCGTCGATCGCCGGCCGGTGGGCCACCCGCGTAGCCTCTGCCTTGCCCCGCCCGATGACGAAAATTGCGGGGTAGGCGATGACGTCGCTGTGAAATGCTGGCGTGTCGACCATGTCAACATATGTCTGAAGCCGGAAATCTGCCGCGACAAACTCGCGCAAAGGTGCCCCGTATCGGTTCTTCATCCAGCGATCGGCGCAGATGAAAGCTAGACGCCCATTGGGCGATAGCAGCGAAAGACCGCGCTCAATGAATGGCACATACAGGTCTGCGCGGTCGTAGATGGTCCGGTAGCGGGCCCGGTACTCGGCCATGAGGATGTCCGGCACGCTCTCCTGACGGACATAGGGCGGGTTGCCGACGACATGCGTGAAGGTGCCCTCAAGCTCCGTCAGCAAAAAGTCACCCTGGACCACCCAAATGCCGGCAAGCGTGCTCGCTTCCTTGACAGATAGCCCCTGTCGTTGGAGATACTCGACTACGCCGGCACGGGCACCTTCACACGTCGACCGGTGTAGCTCAACGGTCCGGATGGCGTCCTTCAAAGCCAGGACCGGGTTGGTCTTCTCACGGGCGGCGCTATACGCCGCGAAGAGCCGCTCCAGCGCTGGGAACAGGAAGTCACCCTCCCCAACCGAGGGCTCCAGCAACCGGCGCCGATGCAGCGGCTGATCAGCGGTGTAGCCGGCCAGATCCAGGATGAAATCGACTACCTCCCGCCGGGTAAAAATCGCGCCGCGTTCCTCGGCGCCTGCCTCGGCAAGCTTCGCCACTGCATCATCAATCAAGGAGAGCCTGTGAAAGGCGAGCTGGCCTTGATGTTGAGCGTAGGGTGGCACGGGCATCTCCTTATCGTGGGCACTTGCACCATAACCGCGATCACCACGCGGGCAAAGAACAAAACAAGAACATCTTTGAAATGAAGGGGACAACTCACTGCGCTGCCGAAGACAGCGACAGTGGGTTAGTCTTGCACCACCTGTTTAGGGCGCTCGCGCTTGAGCCGCCGGATGTCCGCGCCGCGCGAAGGACGGGAATCCGCCTTGGAAAACTTGTCCTGGTGCCGTACCGCTGAAAGCAGATCATCCGCCGATACGAGGCGGCCTGGCCCGCTCGCAAGTCCGCCGCGATACGCCTCTTTCAGGATGGCGAGCTCTGCATTTTCAGTCATTGGGCAAGCCTACCACGACGGAGGCCAACGGGCATCCTGTGTGCCCGGCTAGAGCGCAGGGTCTGCCATCACAGGATGCTTGGGTCTGACCCGAAAGGGCCGCGGAGCTGAGTGCCCGGGGTCACCCCCGGGCTCCTCATTGCCGCGCCCGGCCCGCCGGCTAGGATGTTCGGGAGGAATGCTGTGGACCGTAAGCCAACGATCCTTGGCTTCGCCTCCGCGTAAGCAAAGGATGAGCCCTGATCCTTTGCTCAGGCGCCGCCGGGTTAGGATGTCGCACTTAACATAACGGCCATTATACGAACTAAGTCATTGATTCGCATAAGGTATCTTATGGAACATGTGATCTAGCTGTTCGGGCGGCTGGCAGGTGGAACTGGGCTATGACACAAAAAAGTGCCCCGAGACTAAGCCGCGGGGCACTCAAGATCTGAAGCAAATGGAAGGGCAGCGCATCAGCTCAGCAGCCGAATGCGTGCCTGGACCGAGCCGCCACCGCCAGTGTCCACAGCGACATGCCAGTGGCCGAAATACGGCACCTGCACACGGAACGGAGTCCGCGTGACGTGCCCGCCGAAATAACGGTGCTGGCGGCCGCTGCGATAGCTGCTGAAGTTGTTGCTGTCCATGAGCCGCACGTTGGCAGCATGGGACAAGGTCACCTCGATAATCTCGCCGCCGCGAAGTTGACCGAGGTCGTTGTGCAGGAAGTTCATGGGACTTCCTCCTTCAGCCCTTGGGCGGATACGGGTCGTTGCCGTAGCTCCAGGCCTCACGGAAACGTCCATCCTGGCCCTGGATGCGCAGCTCGCTGCCTTGGTTCATGGCGATCTCGCGACCACGGGCAATGGCATCACGCTGGGTATCGAAATGCTGCGTGACGCGGTCGTTGCCCTCGCCGCGAACTGCCCAGCCGTTGCTGGTCGGCACCACGTACTGGTTCTTTCTGCTCATTTTCTCAACTTTCCGGTTGATAGGTCAACGTTGTTAACCTATATTTCACTTACAGGTTGATGAATCGCACAAGAATAACAATCTGTCAACCAACCAGGAGGACTGCCATGGTGTTCGGTGACCGTTTGAAGTTGGCGCGAGTTCGCGCCGGGCTGTCGCTGGCCGCGCTTGCGGATAGTTTCGAGCCGCGTGTGACCCCGCAGGCCATCAACAAGTATGAGCGCGGTGAGATGATGCCGAGTTCGAGCGTCCTTGTCGGTATGGCGAGGGCTCTGGGCGTTTCGCTCGACTTCTTGATGAGCAGCCAAGTCGTAGCCCTGGAAGGCGTCGAGTTCCGAAAGAAGGCGTCAGTCTCTGAAAGAGAGAAGGCGTTGATTGAGGGAGAGGTAGTCGACCATGTGGAGCGCTATCTTGCAGTGGAGGAAATTCTCGCGCTGCCGGATGCCGTTAGTGCTCTCGAGGGCATTCAACCCATTGTCGTGCCGAGCTTGGACGCAGCCGAAATTCGTGCTGACCAGCTGCGCGATGAGTGGAACATTGGCGGCGATCCCATTCCCAGCATGACCGCGCTTCTGGAAGAGCGGGGTATCCGCGTGATCGAAATCCCAGCGCCTGACAGCTTCTCGGGCCTGACCTGCGTCGTGCGCCGGGGCGGAGACAAGGCCCCGATCCGCGTGGTTGTGCATCGCCATTTTAACGTCGAACGCGATAGGTTCACCCTAGCCCATGAGCTTGCCCACGCGGTCATCAGCGACTGCCGAGATGCAAAGGCGGAAATGGCTATGAACCGGTTCGCGGGCGCATTGCTCGTGCCCGCAGATCACCTGCGGGGCGAGGTCGGCACCGGACGCACTGCATTTGGATATGAAGAGCTTATCCGCCTGAAGCATATGTATGGCGTTTCAATGATGTGTTTGTTGTACAGACTCAAAGATGTCGGCGCTATCACCGACGACAAACTAAAAAGCCTCTTCAGGACTCCAGCGCGGTCTTGGCTAAAAGATGAGCCGGCGCCGCTTGCTGAAGATGGTGATATAGCGAAAATGGAAAGGCCGAAGAGATTCGACAGTCACGTTTATCGGGCGCTTGCCGAGGGACTTATAACCTCTGTTAGAGCGGCTGACCTACTGAGAAAGCCTGTGCGAGATGTCGAAATCGCGGTCAACGGCCCCCGCTGACTCTACACGTATTGTCATCAATGACACCTCGTGCCTGATCGACCTGCACAAGGTCGGCCTCGTAAGCCTCATGCTACGACTGCCTTATGAATTCCAAGTGGCACTGCCGGTTCGGGAGAAGGAGCTGCTGACGATTTCCACCGCTGAATGGGCCAGCTTCACGGGTTCCGGGCTCCTCGTCGTGGACCTTGATCCCAACGCGGTCACAGAAGCGTTCCGGATGCGCGAACTGCACGTTGCTCTATCGGCTGAAGATTGCTTTTCACTCGTATTGGCAAGGAACACACGCGGGGCGCTGCTGCTAACCAGCGATGGAAGACTGAGGGCCATTTCTGAGTCCTACAAAGTAGAGGTCCATGGAATCCTCTGGGTCCTGGACGAGCTGTTGCGGCACGACTTTTGTGACGGGCCAACCGCAAGAGCATGCCTTGAAGCGTGGCGGGACGATCCACTTGTCTGGCTGCCGACTGCGGAATTGACTGCACGGTTAAAGCGCTTCGGACATTAGGATATCTACCCTTCCGACTGAATAGGATGGGGACACAGGGCGCGCTTGGAAGAGTCCCCCCGACCGGGAAGGCCGCTTGTCAGGCAAACTGTAGGCCATCAATTATCTTGGTCGCCAGATCTGCGCTCGATCGAGCTGAGGCAACCACCAGTACTGAAACCACGGGCTCGGCCCGACGCCTGAGCGCATATCCTCAGCCAGGTAGCTTTGCGCGCCGATACGGGTGTTGAAGTAAGAGATGCCGGCCGACTGGATATTGAACAGCTGAAGGCCCTCCGGAGACCAGTTGTTCTGCCCCCGACAGACCGTGCTGATCTGCTCGTTCTGCGGGTTGATCGCTACCGGATAGCACCCATCCGGAATCTGGAGCACGTACCGCACCGAATTCGGGTTCTGGGCGTGCGCCGGGGCAAGTAACACAGCCAGAGCCAGGCCGGCCGCCATCACAATCGACTTCATCATGACCTTCCCTCAGTTGGGTTTGGGGGAGCGAGACCCACGGCATGGCGAAGCGCCAGGCCGCTGGGATAGAGAACGAGCTGCGCCGCCATCGCGGTCCGGAGGCCATAGGCGTGCCAGGCGCTGAGGCCCCGGAACATGGCAGCGACCTCGGGGCGGCTCGTGGCTGGCCCGGGCCGCGTCCAGAAGGACGCCGTCGCGACGATCACCAGGAACCCGCCCACGAGACCGAGTCCCGTCCGCACGGGAAGGCCCAGCACACGACCGAGTAGCCATAGCGACTTCGCCGCATGGGTCAGCGCGCCCAGGGTCGAGAACCCCAGGGCCAGCGGAATGATGATCATGACCTTGGTGCCGTCGTAGGCGTCCGCAGCGTAGGCCCCGCCGTGCCCATACGCCGCAACTGCACTCTGGAGACGGGCGGTCTCGCGGGCGACCTTGGCGGAGATGACAGGCTCATAGACCGCGGCGCGAAAGCGCGGAAACACGCTGGATGAGCCTCCAACCTGCGGCCCGAACTCTGCCAGCCGTTCGCGAAACTCGGCATCACCAGCCTGCGCTGCGAGATCCCGTTCCCAGGTGGCCTTCACGACCGGCAGCGCCACAAACTGCGCGGGCGAGATTGTCTGATCAAAATCCTCAAGCGGAATCGCGGGACCTGTCAGACCCAGCGACCGGACTGCACCCAGGTACTTCGTCCGGATCTCGCCGGCATAGAGATCGTCAAAGTCCTCGCGCTGGCGCGGGACCCAGCCCTCCGGCGCGAAGGAAATCTGCCCCCTGATCTGCTTCGACGCCTCGCTGCGCTGGCGGGGGACGTTCGGCACATCGACGTGGTTCCAGCCTTTGAGCGACAGGTAGCGGAGATACATCTGCCAGTCCTCGTCGGACTGACGGATGCGATCCCGCATGGCGCGACGCGCCTCGTTGGCCGCCTTCACGTAGCCGTCGTAGCGAGCGATGACCGTCTTCTCCATCAGCGGCACATAGGTGCGATTGAACAGCGCTTCCGGCCGCCCGGCCTCCTCCCGGATGCGCCGGTCGACGGCCTCCGTCAGCACCGCAACCAGCCGCTGATCGATCGCCTCGGCGCGGGCCAGCAGGAACGGCAGCCCTGCCAGCAGAAAGCGGCCGGCCACAGTGTCGCGGAGCGCATCAGGCAGGAACGCCTGATTGACCAGCAGCGCGGGCTGGCCGTCCTCCCGCGCATGAATCCGCCCGATGCCGGCATTGACGATGAGCGCCATGCGCCGCTCGGCGGCAGATGTCTGGTCGGTCAGGGACTGCACCAGCCGATCAATCCCGACCTGGGCCACGGCAATGCTGAACGCCAGCACCCCGGCCGTGCCCACCGCTGGCATCAGCCAGGGCGCCGGTCCCGCAACTGGCAGAGCCGGGATCACGAGCGGGATCAGAACCAGAGCGAGCGCCACCCCGGTCAGGGTCCGACCCCACCGTTCCAGTGCCAGGATCTCGTCCTTGGACGGCGCCGCGCCAAGGAACTCGACCAGATAGCTGGCAAAGGCCACCTCGGTCAGCAGGTAGGCGACCGTCGCCGCAAGCATCACCGCCGCCGGAATCCGCATCAGCGCAGCCTCAGCTGGCCTGACGTCCGGCCCGACGGCGCCGGCACGGGGATCTCGGCCACCCGCTCAGCGGCCGGCCACGGTGCCAGCTCGTTGACCTCGGGCAAGGGTCGGCGCAGCCAGGGGTTCCGTGGCGGGGGCGGGCCCGGCGGCGTCACGACGGACAATCCCTCCCGGGTGTCTGGCACAGGCATGGCCGATCGCCCGGTCTCAAGGGGCGCCACATTGGGGCGCGGGGGCGTGACATCGGGCAGCTGCTCGACCCGGGGCCGCACCGGCTGCGCGACGGCGTGCCCGGTCATCAGCATCAGGAGGACCACCAGCACCCGCCCCATGGACCCTCTCAGCGCAGCCACAGCCGCGACTGCGTCAGGGTACAGCCGGCCTGCTGACACTGCTCGGGGGTGAGCACCTGGGTTTCCCGGCGCCGCCGGTCCTTTTCCATCGGCGAGATCACGGGGGTCCGGGCGTCGAGCAACTGACGGAGGCGGGTCTCGATCGCAGCATAGGCACTGGCCGGTGTGTTGGCCCGCGGCACGATGATGACGAAGTCGACCAGGTCATCAGCCCGCAGATCGATGTCATAGACAAACAGGCCATAGGGCTGCCCGGCGGGCAACTCGGGCTTAAAGGTGCAGCTGTAGCTGTTCTGGCAAAGCGACTGCCGGCCGCGCCCGCCTTCGCGCTCGTAGCAGCGCTCCCGACCGTTCGGGGGCACCACGCACAGGGCCAGATCCGGCGGCCCGGCAGTAGGCAGGGAAACGGGCCCGAAGACCTCAGCGCCATCCCAGGGCTGGCCGTTCAGCTTGCGCTGATTGGCCTCAAGGACGACCTCCTGGGCCACCGCCCCTGCCAGTCCCAGCCAGAGGCCTGCGACAACCAGTGCGGCCCTTACCCCCTGCCCTGCCATGCTCACATCCTGCGCATCGATCGCGGGGTCCCACGACCGCATTACCCCATGGTTGCGCGATCCGATTGTTTCGCGCATGCGACCTGCTGCCGCATGTGAAGGCAATGATCGTTGCGTAGCATTCCAGCTGGTCCAGGATATCTCCCGATGCTGCTGCTCCGCTGGCTCTGGTTCTTCACGAAGGTGAGCGCCGTTGGGGTGTGGTGGTTGCTGCGGGTGAGCGGCAGCGCCGTGCAGAGCGCGGTCAGCGCGGATTTCCGCGCCAAGGGCAGCCTCGGGACCGCCCGCTGGGCCTCGGGCTGGGAGCGCGTGCGCTATCGCGTCTACAGCGGGGTCGGACCTGTGGTCGGCAAGGGCGCTTTTGGCCGCCTGCTCCGCTTCAACCGCGACGGCATTGTCCACGTCTTTGCCAACACCGGCGCCGGCAAGGGCATCGGTGTGGTGGTCCCGACCCTGCTGGATTACCCGGGCTCGATCGTCGTCACCGACGTCAAGGGTGAGAACTATGCCATCACGGCCCGCTACCGCAGTTCCCTCGGCCGGGTGGTCATGCTGAACCCTGGCGATTTGCGCCATTCGGCGCGCTTTAACCCGCTCGACATGGTCCGGGTCGGAACCGATCAGGAAAGCGATGACGCCCGCATGCTGGCTGATCTCATGGTCATCCGCGACGGGCCGGATGCCCACTGGAGCGACAAGAGCATTTCGCTCCTCTCGGCGCTGATCCTACACGCGGTCTATGCCGATGAGCCGGCCCAGCGGAACCTCGCCTATGTCCGTCGGCTGTCGCTCGCGGAATCGGGGAGTATGCGCGAGCAGATCGAGGACATCGCGCGGGGCTCCCCCTCCCGCCAGGCCCGGGATATTGCCCGCGCCTTCCTCCGCTCCATGGGCGATCAGGACAAGTCGACCAACGAGTTCCTGTCGGTGCTCTCGGATCTCGACAAGGCCACGGAACCATGGGGCGACGGCACACCGGCTGGCCAGCTCGCAAGCCGCAGCTCGTTCAGCCTTGAGGATCTGAACCTGCCCCGCACCATGACGCTCTACCTCTGCGTCGATGAGGAGAAGCTCCTCACCTATCGCCGCTGGCTGCGCGTGATGACCGGCTGCACCCTCAACGCGGTGATGCGTTCCAAGCGGACCCAGCGCCCGAAGCACAAGGTCATCCTGCTCTACGACGAGGCCCGCGCACTCGGCCGACTCGATCCACTGATCAATGCGGTCGGCTTCCTGCGCACCTACTGCACCCCGGTCCTGATCTGGCAGAACATGCCGCAGGTCCGGGCCATCTACGGCGAGCAGGCGGCCGAGTTTCTTGCGAATGCTTCCTGCCGGGTCTTCTTCGGTATCAACGACAACGATACAGCCAAGCAGGTCTCGCTGATGTGCGGTCAGGCCGCCATCCGGACCCAGTCACAGGGCACGTCCCATTCCTCGGAAGCCTGGCTGCGGGAGAACCACAGCCAGAACGTCAACGAAGGCGGCTACTGGCTGATCGATCCGTCCGAAGTCCAGCGGCTCCGGACCGATGAGGTCATCATCAAGTTCGCCCATGTCCCCTACCCTCTCATGACCCGCCGGGCCAACTACCTCCAGCGCTACCGCTGGCGGCTGCGCTGGGATCCGTGGACGCCCGATGCCCGCCCCGCCATCCAGATGGTCGAACCGGAGCCTCCCGCTCCACGGCAACCTCCACGGCCCCCGGTGTCTGATACAGACGACGAGCCGTTGCCGCCGCCACGGCCCTTCGCGCCTCCGCGCGGAGAAAGCTCGGCGCGATCGTAGCTGCGTGGCCCTCCCGCGCTCAGCGCAGCGTAAACGTCGTCTCTTCGTCCTTCAGATCAATCTCGATGAAGGCGGCGCGGACCTCATGCGCGCTGCACGTGACATTCCCCGGGCGCCAGTCGACAATCGCGGCGCTCGGCGAGAGGCATTGCAGGTTATTGCCCGCCAGATCGTTCCAGGTTTTCGCGCCATCCGGGGACGAGCGCGCATAGACATAGGCCCTGCCGGGTCCAACCCGCGCCCGCTCGCAAGCTCCATTTTCTATCGGGATCCATTGCTCGATGTAGCGCCGGGTAACGAAGGAAAACGGATCCGTAGACGCCCGTGCAATCTGGATGGCCCCGCCCGATTGATTGCAGATCGCGAGTGAGATGGTCGAGAGAAGTCGCTTGTCGTGAAAGGCCTCTTCGATATTGGCCTCGATTTGCTTTTCGCGCTTTTGCAGTTCGGCCGCCTGCGTTTCGAGCTGTGCCGCCTGCTCGGTCAGCCGCCGCTCTGTAGCGGTCACGGCCTGCTCGCGGATTTCAACGGCCGCCTCGCGCCGGGCCAGCTCGAGCTGCTGCCCCCGAACGAGCGTGGTCATCGCCTGGTCGCGTGCTTCGACCTCCGCCTGGCGCTGTGCCAGCTCGGCCTGACGTGTCCGCACAGCTTGAGCGAACTCCTCCGCTGCCTTCCGCCGTTCTTCGGCCTGCGTGCCTTCCCTCGCCTTCGCTTCAGCCTCTCGTCGGGTCAAGTCCGAGGCACGCGCCTGAACCGTCCGGTCAAGTTCCTGAGCCACTCTCTGGCGCTCTATTGACGCGGCTTCGACGTCCCTCAGCTGGTGGTTTTGGTACACGCCGCCAAGAACACCGGCGCCCGCTATCGCAGCCACGGCGCTCGCTATGAGGAGCCACGATCGTCCAGAGGATCTGGCCGGGCGGTCGGCCGCCTCAGCCATCGCGGTCTTGATGGCGGTTTGCAGCGAAGGCCTGCGGGCTTCCTCGCCCTCGTTGTTGTCGGTCTGCGGCATGCTCGTCGTCCTGGGCGTCCTGATCATCCACACGCCAGACAAAGTGCTACCGCAACGTAACTGCGCCCTGCCACAACCTTGATCTCCCGCGGACAAAGAGTCGCGGTCGGGCAGGCCCTACCGTTGTCTGCTCCGGTCACGGTCACGCGCCATCTCACGCCCCTGCCCCCACCCGCGCTCGAGCTGCCGCATGCGCTGGATGCCCCGTTCCTGCCGGAATGACAGCAGCGCCATGGCCCGGCTCAGTTGGTTGACCAGGCTTTTCAGCTGCGCCGCACGGGCCTTCGCCCGTTCAGCCTGCCGCCGCTCGACCTCCCGTCTCTCCCGGGCGTCCTGGGCTTCCCGCCACCGCTTGTAGCGATGGCCTGCCCCGCCGATCTTGCCCTCCGCCCACCAGGTGGCCCGCTGCTCGTAGTAGTCCATCCACTGCTGGAGCCGTGCGGAGCGCGCATCGATCCGGGCAAGGTCCGCTTTCAGCTTGGCATTGTTTCCGGCGAGGATCTGCCAGAGCCAGCCGATCCGGGTGCCCTGATCTGTCCCGGGATAGTCCCGGACCCGAGGAACCATGGGCCGCCGTGCGGCCTGCATCCGCCTTTCCCTCTCGCGGTCGGCCTGCCGCTCCGCCCATTCCTGCTCGCGCTCTTCCTTCAGCTGACGCCGGAGCCGTCGCTCATTCGCCCGGCGCTCCTGTTCAAGGCGCCACTCACGTTGCCGCTCCTCCCACGCCTTCTTGCGCGCCCAGCGTTCCTTCGCCGCGGCCAGCCGCGCCTCGGCAAAGGCCACCCGGTCCGGGTCGCGCCATTCGGGCAGGCTCATGCCGGCCGATGGGCCCGGCTGCAACAGGATCGGGCTCGCCTGTCGCTGGGAGGGCGGCCGACCCGCCCGCCGCTGCCCGCGCTGTTCAGGTCGACTGACCGGTACCACCTTGCGTTCCTGCATGGCCTTGGGGCGCGGTCCGACGTGGATTTCAGGCGCCCGGTCAAGCTCCATGGCCGCCGCGAGATCGCCTTTCGCCTTCGCCGCATCCCGCTGATCAATCAGCGTGCGGTGATCGATCCGCTCGTTGCGACCGGCATCGCGGAGGGCCCGATTGGCGGTCAGGGCCCACATCTCGCGCCAGTGGTCGAGCGCCTGCCGGCTGTTCCACGCGCGGGTCTTCACCAGGTCCAGCCCCTGCGGCGTGGCACGGCGCAGGGTCAGCATGATGTGTGCATGGACGTTCCGCGGATCGTCACCCTTCTCCCTCACAGGCTCGTGGATGGCGAAGTCGGCCACCATGCCGAGACTCACGAACTGCTGGCGAACGAAGCTCTGCACCAGCTCCCGCTGCTGTTCCCGTGTCAGCTCGTGGGGCAGCGCGATGTTGATCTCACGCGCCAGCTGCGCGTCCTTGCGGGTCTCCATCTGCTCGACCGTCGACCAGAGCCCTTCACGGTTGCCCAGCCATGCGGGGGCGCCCTCGGGAACGATGATTTCCCAGTGCACAACTCCGGCACGGTTGCTGTAGTCGTGGGTCTCGCCCTTGCCTTCATCGCGGAGTTTTTCACCCGCCCGGTAGGCGGCGGCGGCGACCGCATTGTCAGCCTTCTTCCGCGGGCTTCCATCGAGGTTCTTGCGGCCCTGCCCGCGGCCGAGGATCTGCGCTGAGAAGTGGAAGATCGCCACGACGAACCCTTGCTTGCACCTGTGGTCACAGGACCGCACAACCGCCGCCCCCCGGACACACCTCCGGAACCCTCGTGGCGGCGGCGCACCTATGTCGCGAAGCGATGTATAAGTGCGCTATTACTCACTTGACCTTACCCCCATGCTTCCGCTGTTGTCTATCCGTCACCCTTGCCCGCCCGTCCTCGCCCCCGGCACCCCGCCATGTCCAAAGGCCTCGGCCCCGAGTTCACCCGCCTGCTCCGTGCCTCGAACCCGCAGGACCCCCGCGCGCCGTGGTGGGTCAACTGGCTCATGAACGTCGCGGTCACGGGGATCGTGATTTGGGTCCTCCTCACCACGGCCGACTGGACCTGGGAGAAGCTGACCGGACGGTCCCTGCAGGCGCGCTGTTCCCTCACCGACTATCTCGCAAGCCTGGTGCCGGAGGGCCTCTTCATGGGCCTCGGTCTGCTGGTGGTCGTGGTTGGCGTGCTGCTGCTTGCGAGCGAGAAGTCGCGGACGGCGGGCGTCGTCTGGCTCCTGCTCGGTGCCCTTGTTTCCAGCCTGCCGGAGCTGCTCGGGTTTCACGGGTGGAACATCAGCTGCGCCGCGACGCCTTCGGCGTGACCAGGGGGCAAGCCCCCTGGACCCCCTCCCCTGACACACCTGCGCCGACCCCGTCGCGACAACGACATCCCCGGGGGGCCTCATTGCCGGCCCCCCGAACCCCCCGCTAGGATTTTCGCGAGGAATGGTCTGGCCCTCTCTGCGGGTCTCTGGAGCGTTTCAGTACCCCACGGCACTGAACACCTCACCCGCCTCCGCGAAACCGTCGCAAGGGGCCGCTGTGTCAGCCAGCGGCGGGCCCTGACCGCAACGGATCGGGAGCGGCCCGCACAGGCGCCCTAACCCGCCGATTTGCAAATTCGCATACTTTCCGCTTGCCAAGCTCCACCGGCTGACTCAAAGCGCGATCTGTCACGTCACCGTTTGCGCCCTCAGGGCTCAACGGCCGTCCTGTCACCGCCCCCGCGGCGTGACGGGGGCCGCACTGAGGAGAACATGCTCATGGCCAAGAGTCCCACCCATGAAGCCTTCATGGTCACCGGCGAAGACGAGAAGGGCCAGAACGGTTTCTGGACCCGCATCGGCGCCGGCTGGCAGCACGGCAAGGGCGACGGCATCACGGTGCTGCTCGATGCCTACCCCGTCAACGGCAAGATCGTCCTGCGCAAGCGGGAGGCGAAGAGCGACGGCCGGTAGTTCCTGCCTGCGCCGTCGGCACGATCGCCGCCGCGGGGATTCCCGGACCGGCCCTGTCGTGCCAGACTCCTCTCACGGTACAGCCAGGGATGGCGATGACCGTGAGGAATGCGAGGCCTGCCCCTGAGAGATCAGCGGCAGGCCTTGTTCGTTCAGCGTGGACCGGCGGGTTCGCGCAACGCGCGATACCTGATCAGTTCCATCGGGCGGCAGTAGCGGTCCTGTCCGTTCCGCTGCCGCCCCGACGTCGGAACGCCTTTGTCAGAGTCATCTCCATGCCGATCCCGCTCTGCCAAAACCGCGACGTCGCAGTTCTGATAGCTTTTTTCGCGTTTGCGCAGGCCTTTCGGGGTCAGGTTTTTCAGAAAACAGATTTTAAGAATCCCAGCACCGCGTTTTAGAATCAGTTTTACTAGTTTTAATAGGTTTTAATAAGTTTTAGGTTGGGATTCCGTCTGTGTCTCAAAGGGTTAAGCCCCCATTTTCGGAGTGAAGTACGACTTTGGCGGACCGAAGTACGACTTTGGCGGAGTGAAGTACGGCGTTGACGGATTGATGTACGGTTTGGACGGGAGCGAAGTACGGTTTGATGACTTATCCACAGGGGCTGGGGATAAAGCTGTGGAATCATCCTCCAAAACGCCTACGAAACAATGATTTGCACGAGTCCGGCCCGCGAGCAGCGGCAGGACCGGATCTCGCCTGAGCACCCGGGCGCTCTCCGCACGGACTGAAAACCCGCCTGAAATCAGCATCTTTGCTCCGAAATTGGCCCGTCTTGGCGGTCTGGAGCCCCCGAACCGGCATTTTCACCCCTTCCGCCCCCCGAATCGCAGGAACCGCAGGCGTCAGCCATTTTTGTCAAAACAGGGCGGACCGAAGTACGGTGATTTTGTCAAAGACGGGACGGGGTCGATCGCCCCTGCCCTGCCCGATTCTCAGGCAGCGGAGCTGGTGATGGCGAGGGGTCCACCGGGGCGCCGCGTCATCCAGAGCTTGGGTTCGCCCTTCCCGTCCTCCAGGCGCAGATCGTAGTCAGGGAACCGCTGGTCCTGGGAGTTGGCGACGATCTCCTCCAGCGCCTGGCGGAACTTGTGCTTGGGCAACTTGGAGCCGCTGCGCTTGTGCAGTTCGGAAAGCCCGTAGCAGGCCTGCGTCTCCCCGGCGGCCTTGCGGGCCAGCCGGTACAGGAACTTGGCAATCGGCCGGGTGATCAGGAAGTAGTCCGGGTTGAGCGTCAGCAGCGACGGCTTGCCGTTGGGCCGTACAATGCCCTGATAGACCCACTCGGGGATCTCGATCTCGATCCGGTCAATCCGGTCCTGCGTGGTGCGGCTCACCACCTTGTAGCGTCCGATCAGCGGGAAGCTTTCGGTCTCGCGGCGGCCGACCTTGGATTTCTGGTCGCCCTTGAGGTTGGTGATCTTGATCCGGGTGGCTTGTAGGCGGTCCAGCGCGCGCTCCAAGTCTTCGTACTGCTTGCCCCCCAGCTCGCGCCGGCAGAACTTCAGGATCTCGGCCGCATGCGGCTGATACAGTCGGGGCGGCAGGTGCGGCCGGAGCCCCTTCTTTTCCTCAATCTGGTACTCGCGCATGGCGTCGCACAGGTGCGAGATCATGTTGATCACAATGTCGTAGTCGTAGGCCGTGGCAAGGCCTACGTCCGCGCCGCCCTCAACCGTGATGACAGCGTCCTTAAGCTCGTAGCGGATCACGCCCTCGCCCGCCGTCTTCGACAGCGCAAAGGGGGCGATGTCCATCAGGTTGTAGTCGTCCTTGATGGGGGCGTCGTGGATGGTCGGGACGAAGAACATCAGCTGGGCGTCGTCCGCCGGCGCCTCGCGGGTCAGGCCCCGCGGTGCCCGGGGTTCCGACTTCACCTCGTGGGCGATCAGCTTCGCGACCTCATCGGTGCGGATGGCGTCGGCCAGCCGCGCCAGCGCGTCCCGCAGCCCGGTTTCGGGCAGCTCCTCGAGCTTCAGATCCGACAGGCTCCGGCGGCTGTAGTAGCGGCGCAGCCGCGACAGCGCGTCCTTGTCGAGCGGGAGGAACAGCTCGCCACGGGCGGCCGCAATCTTCTGCGCGACCTCCTGGAGATAGTCGTTCTTTTCGTGGAGCGACAGCTCCGCGAACTCGGGTCGGGATTTGAGGGCAAGCTTGATCCGCGCCATGCCCCTACCCTACTGCCGATTCGGGGCGCCGGCCATGCGCACTGCCTGCGCCATGGCCAGAAAATCCTTTCATCCTGTGATCCTTTGATCCTTGCTCCCGGCCCCTTCCAACTGCTTGACGGATTTGAGCCCGCGCTTTTTGAACAGCAGGTCTATCGCCTCGATCAGCAGGGGATGGATCTTGGTCCGCTCGGTGAACGCCAGCTCGCGGAGCTGCTCGTACACGGCCGGCTCCAGATAGAGCGACATCTGGCGGGCGCGTTCCTTCAGGGTCCCCTGCCCTGCCCGCTCGGCAGGTGCAGCGGACCTCGCCGCCGGCCGGGGCCCGTTCATCGGGATGACCATGGGCGCGGTTGGCGGAGCCGCGGGAACTTCCGGCGTGGCCGGCGCCTCAACCACGGGCGTTTCGTTGCCTCCGGCGATGATGGCCTTCAGGTTGAGCTTAGGCGGCTTTGACATGGGGGATGGCTTTCGTTCGGGTTTCGACCCAGTCCCAGAGGCGGCGGATTTCGCCGGCGGCGGGCCCGGTCGGGTTGAACTCGGTGACGCCCTGGCCCATGCCGATGGCGTCCTGGTGGTCATTGCGCATGACCACATTCACCGGTGAGATCAGTCCGAGGACGGCAAGCCCCTCGGCCGTGTCGCGCACCCGGTAGCTCTTGGGCGGGGTCTGGTTCAGCACGAAGGCGAACGGCTTTTCGAGGCGCTGCAAGGCGCCAAGGGTCGGCTTGAACGCCCGGAGATCCGCCGGGGTCGGCCGGCATGGCACCAGACACAGGTCGGCCGCGCGCATGGCAGAAACGGTGCCCGGGTTGTCGACGCCCGGCGTATCGATGAAGACGTAGTTGTAGCCGGACTTGCGGAGCTGCTCGACCACGGCCTGCAGACGGGCGGCGTCGATCTGCGCCACCTCCGGTCCCTCGGCGGTGCGGTTGGAGACCCAGTCGCTCGCCGTGGCCTGCCGGTCCATTTCGAGGATGCAGACGGTGTGGCCGGCTTCCTGGGCGGCGACGGCGAGCGAGATGCACAGCGTGCTCTTCCCGCTGCCGCCCTTCTGCGTCACGAAGGCAATGGTGCGCATGGGCGCTCCTTTGGTCCTGTTGTCCTTGGTTCCTGGCATCCTGTGATCCTGCTATCCGGTTACGTTCCTCTGATCCTGTGATCGGAGGATGCCAGGACCACAGGATGGACGGCAATGATTAACAGTCGGTAAAGTCCTTTGAGTGTCTGATCCTGTGACAACAGGGTCACAGCGTCAAAGGATACCATGATCCTGTGACCCGGTGATCAAAGGTGCGCGCCGTGCACCCGTCCCGTGATCCTGTAGTCCTTTGATCCTGTGACCGCAGGGATGTCACCTGAGGTTAGGGCGATGCGCATAGCTTGCATCCGAAATGGAATCTCGTCAGGCCTTGACCTTCGGGCGCGGCTCACGCCAGATCTGCCTTAACGGCAGTTGGGCAGGGGTCTCATCGCAAATGAGAGACATGTTTTCAGGATTTTTACAGATCATTCTGGGGGTTTTGTTCGTTGTCGTCTATTTCCCAGGCGGAACGATCCTTATGGCCCTTTCCTGTAATCATAGCCGGTTGTCTGGGCTCGACTGGGTCCTTTCGGTCGTTATTCCGGCCTACGGGCTCATCAAGTCGGTGTTCTCCAGCTCATGCTGATCCGTGCATTCCTCGTCGCAATCGCTGTCCTCGGCACGTTCGCAAATCCTGCATTTTCTCAGGCGCAATGCCGGTTCGATCCGCAGAAGGCGGAGCGACTTCGCTTTTTCCTGTGCGGCGGAACAGCGCCTGAGCCAGAGTACCGCATGACCGGGCCAGGTTGCATCCAGCGGTCGATGTCGGCCCGCCTCAGCGATACGGCGATTCAGGCGCACATCTACCGCCTGTGTGGTGATGCGGCGTTCGCCGATCGCCTGCTTGAGGGCGTGCGTGGCGGTCTGAGACCGCTGGAGATGTTGGCGGTCTGCGCGGGGGAGCCGGTGAATGTCGCCCGAATGCTCGAGCAGCAAATCGCGTCTGCGGCAACCCGGCTGGCTGGCGCGAGCTGCAATGCCGAACTCCGCAGCATCTCGCAGCAGAAGAAGCCTGAGCTGGAGCGCAACACGGCATTTTCACTCGACCCTGCCAACCACCGCACCATTTTTGAACGCCTTGGTGTGTTGGTGGACAGTGGCGGTAATATCCGCGACCGGTAGCATCCTTGCGCGCTCAACGGGGGCATCACATCCTGTGATCCAATGATGACAGGATCGGTGATCGTCCTCAGCGTTTCAAGCGTTTAAGCCCAGTCTCGGCGTGGCCCGCGTTCAGCTCGATACCCAGCGCGTGGCGCCCCAGTGCCTGCGCGGCAACCAAGGTTGAGGCTGACCCGGCGAAGGGGTCGAACACCAGGTCACCGGGCCTGGTGTAGGCTGCGATCAGCAATGAGAGAGCCGGGACCGGCTTCTGGGTCGGATGCAGACGGTTGCCGGTGTAGGGGAACGGGACCACGTCGTCCGGCGGGCTCGCGGGTAGGGCAGGGCGGCCCTTGGCGAGCAGGTAGGCGGCTTCATGACGAGCAGCGGTGAACCGCGAGGAGGAGGCGTAACGCTTGGCGAACACCAGGTGCCCCACCGGCCGGAATCCGGCCGCGCGCCAGGCGGCCATGAAGGTGTCGACAGCCTGCCAGCCGTAGAAACTCACACACAGACTGTCGTCTTTCAGCAGGCGGTAGGCCTCGGCAAAGGCGGGTACCAGCCAGTCCCCGTCGCGGTCGTTCGCCACGGTACGGCCGGACCGATCGCGGTAGCGCACGAGATAGGGCGGGTCGGTGAGGATGAAATCCACGCTCCCACTTGGCAGGGTGGGCATAACTGCGAGGCAGTCGCCGTGGATGACCGTGTTGCGGGGCAGGGCAGAGGCTTCCGCGCCGGCGATGCGAGCCTGGGGGCGGAAGCGCCGATGAAACCGGCTCATGCGCTCACCTCCGGCGACACAGGGTCACCGACTGGGTCCGTGATGAAGTCGTAGATCTCGTCGGGGCCGGCGCAGAAGTGCCGGTCACCGAAGCACTGCCAGAGGTACTGGGCGATGTCCTCGGCAGTCTGCATGTCCCGTGCGGTCAGCTCGAGCGTCAAGGTACGGCCGATCAGGACGTTCACCTTGAAGCGGGGGAGGGGGCTCATGCCCCCACCTCCGCGGTTGGCGTATCGCTGGGGGTCTTGGCCTTGCGCGGCAGGATCACCAGGCGGGCGTCGCTGCTGAACGGAATGGCCTTCAGGCTGAGGTTGAACCCGTCGCCTTTGCTGTGTTTCCAGAGGGCGCCGATCTCGGTCCAGACGGCGTTATCTTTCTCGCCTTCCACCATGAAGAGCGCGTGGCTCGGGCGGTTGGGTTGGCTGTTGGTCATGTTGGGGATCTCCCGTTGGTTTTTGCCGTCCGCGCCTGTCGCAGCCGGTCGGGTGACTCAGGGGGCCAGGCTGATGGAACGGGCTGCAACGGAGGGTCCGGCCGAGGGCCCCGCTCGCGGGATACGGCTGGATGCCTTGCGGAACGGGCCGCCTGGTCCACACCCGACCGGACCTGGCTGCGACTGCGCCGGCCGGATCAATGGGAGAGCCTGACCAATCGTTAGGCCAAGTGCTCGATATCGCTCGGCGGTGGTTCGGTTCGAGCTAGCAGTCGACCAGATAGGTATCGACTACGGCAACCTCGCAAGGAGGCGCGGATGCCTGTTGTGCCTAAAAGAAATGCCAGTCCTTGGTGCGCTCGGGTATTGGCGACGATAGGGCCGTCATCAGGCAAAGCTGCGGGACAACAAGAACAGGGGGGTCCGGGATGATGCGAATATTGCGCCCCGACCTAAAAGGGGGATGACTGATAATTGCCAGAACGGCAAAATATGGGGGGACAACCATGTCGATGCTGCCAATCGGTACGATCGTGCAGAGCTTCTTGCCGCTCGAAATTTTCCTGAAGCTCCAGGAAGGAAACTCGCGCTGGGTAGTAGCTGACGGGAGCAAGATGCCCGACGGTAGGCTGCGCGAACTGGTCAAGCGAGAAGCGGACTACTTCGCGGAGTTCCACCACGACGGAAGCATCATCGTCCCGGATCTGCGTGGGGTCTTCCTTAGGGGGCATAATCAGGGGCGCGCCGATCAGGGCGATCCTGATGGAGAAAAGCGCAAGATTGGCAGCTTCCAGAGCGACGACCTGGGGCGCCATGACCATTGGGTCTCCAAGACCTATCCGAATCTGCCGAATGCTCCTGACAAGGATGCGGGACGTCGGACATTGGGCACCGTCGGCTGGGACGGCTATGAGGATGCGCGAACAAAGTTCGCTGGAGGGGACGAGACGCGCCCGAAGAACGTTGCCGTCAATTTTTTCGTGCGGATTGACTAGGGCGCTCTGATATCGCGTCCCGCCAGGGAAGCCGCGTTGCAACGGTGCAGCGCGGACCTTGGAACAACCGGAGGCGGTTTGGGGAATGGCCATGCCATTTCGCCCGGGCAATGTATCAGCATGAATGGACAGGTGAGCTGATGGGCTACTGGGAGCAAACGGGTGCGGACAACCTCCGCCTGCGCGAACAGCGCGCGCGCCGGCCCCGATGGCTGCGGTTCGACCCCACCTTGCTCATCGCCATTCCGGTCGCCGCGCTGATCTGGGGGCTTCTGGTCTGGCAGGTCTGGGACTTCTTCTCCCGCTAAACCGCATCCTGACGCGGCCCGCGGGCTACGATTTCAAGGACGCCGTCGGGGAGCGGGCGTTGCAGCTCCTTGGCTTCGGTCCAGGGCGACTTTAGCCAGACGTCCCGTTCCTCGGCCGTGGTCAGGATGACTGGCATGGCCTTCGGGTGAATGGCGCCCACCACGTCATTGGGGTCGCAGGTCAGGAACGCGAACAGATCCGCGGTGACCTCGCCCTCCTTGGCTTTGCGCACGCTGGTCCAACTGGTCCAGATCCCGGCAAAGCAGGCGAGAGGCCGGCTCTCATCGAACGCAAACCACGCGGGCACCTTCTTGCCCTCAGCCGTGGTCTCGTACTCGGAAAAGCTCGTCCAGGGCACGAGGCACCGGTGCTCGGTCCCCAGCCAGCGACGCCAGTGGGGCGACGCCACGTTGCGCACGTTGGTAACACCGGGATCGGCGGTCCTCCCCTTCAGAGCAAATGCCGGTGAGGGCATGCCCCAGCGCGCCATGGCCAACTCGCGCGCGCCCTCCTGCATCCGCACGATCGGCGCCGCGTAGTCCGGGAATATCCCGGGCAGGGGAGGGAGGTTGCCGGTCTGATCCCGCATGGCGCCGGTCAGCTCGCGGATCGCCTGCTGGCCCTTGGTCAGGGCGTAGAGATTGCACATGGGGGGTCTCCGCCGCAGAGCCCCTAGCCTGACCCTACCGGTGGCAGCCAGTGTCAACGTCCAGGCCGACTCGATCAACGTCCCGGCAAGCGGTCAAAAGCGAGGGGGCCGGGTCCAGAAAGCCCGGATCGCCACCTCCCGGCCGCCGCAGACGCTACACCGCAGCTTGTGACGGTAGACGAGATCCTCCATCCGATCTGCCGGACTGACCCGCATGCGCCGCCAGGTCAGGTAGGCATAGTTGCGGCAGCGCCCGTCAAGGCAGTGGACCCACGCGCCCTGCACACCTTCGCTCATCAGGAGCGAGACTGTGAGCCGCGGCGGCATCAGGGCAGCTTCAGGGTATCGATCGCTCCATAGAACCGCTGGCCCTTCACATAGCCGAACGACGTGGTCCGCGCCCGATCCAGCGCCAGCACCGCAATGTCCTCCAGGAGGGCCCGGATGGCCTGCCGGGGGTCCCCGCCGAATTCGGCCAGAACCTCGGTCACGTCGTCCTCGGTGATGGCTTCGGCCGCGATCTCTCGCGCCGTGCACTGCCGCGCGGTCATGGTCGCTCTCCCTCAGAATGTTCCCTTTATGTTCTTACTGCGTCTGTGATGCAAGCCGGGCCTTCTGAGGGGAGAGACCCAACTCCGGCTGTGGCAAGGAGACCATAGCGGTGTGCCAAGGATGCACGCATCCTGACCACCTGAGGCGACAGAGGTCCGCCGATCGCCCTAGCATCATTCATGTTTCGCCGACGCGCGCTTGCGGCTGTGCCGGTCCTGCTCGGGCTCGGCTGGGCCGTGCTGCCCTCGGCGCCTGAAGCGCAGGATTGGAATTTCAGCACGGTGGCCAACATTTCCGCGACGATGGGGGTGAGTGACGGGCGGCTGTGTCTCGGGGAGGCGAGTCGTCAGGACCTCGGCTGTCCCACCTATGCGCCATATGTCGATGGCGCGACGGGCAATGTGGGGATCAAGACGACCAATCCCAGCTCGACGCTACACCTTTATGATACTGGCGATGTTTCCCCGGGCGGATCGGCCGGCCTGACGATTGGTCCCACCAATGGAACCAATCTCGGCATCGACGCTAACGAAATTATGGCCCGCGCCAATGGTAGCGCCTCAACTCTCTTTCTAAACAATGACGGGGGGGCAGTTTTCATAAATGGCTCAACTTCGGCTCCCCGGGTTGGAATTGGCCTTGTGGCTACGCCTTCCGCCTCGCTGCATATTTCAGGTACCCTTCGCCTTGCCTCTGGCGGCGAGGCCTGCGACGCCAACCGCACCGGCGCCATACGCTATACGGCCGGCGATTTCTCCGTCTGCCGCAACGGCTCCTCATGGGAAACGCTGACAGCCATTGCCGGCGGCGGTACGCCCGACCGCATCACCAGCGGCACCAGCGCCGTGGTTGTGAACAGCGCGACCAGCACCGTGAGCATAACACTGGCCGGGGTCACGCGGTCAGCGTTCAACAGCTCGGGCGTCGGCCTGGGCATGGATCCCTGGACCGGCTACTCAATGACGGCGTCCGGTACGGCCATTGTCATCGGCGCCGACTCTACCTTGACAAATGCGGCTCAGCTCCAGCTCAGAGGCAGCACCACGTCGGGTGCAGCCGACCTCGGGGGAGGGCTAAGCTTCCATGGCTATGATGGCACCAGCACCCGGATTTTCGCGTCCGTCCAAGGCCTGAAGGAGAACAGTACGGTCGGAAACACGGAGGCATATTTGCGGTTTTCAACCCGCCAGACCGCCTCCTTGTCAGAGCGCATGCGCATTACCAGCACGGGGAACGTAGGGATCAGCACAACCAACCCCAACGCTAAGCTCGAAGTCGTCGGCCGCGTGAGCGCGTCCGTCGTGCAAGTCAACGACGACGGTGCGGGCTGCACGACCGGCACCCTTGGAACCATTTGTGAAATCGCGTGCAAGAACCACCCCCTGCTGGGCTGGTTTCGCGTCCAATAACCACCCCTGCTGAGGCCATAGCGCACGATCCTTTCCGTTTTCGGGAAGGGTCCAGGGATGACGGGTGTGGAG
>NZ_JBJPHW010000021.1:0-17370 GCF_053471285.1 Phreatobacter aquiterrae
TTGCGGACCGGACCGTCATGCTGGCCGGCGCCGGGCTGCTGACTGTGGGAACACTGGCGGCTGCCGCGGTCCCGTCCTATGCCCTGCTCCTGCCGCTCTGGTTCCTCCTCGGCATCGGCTATTCCACCGCGCAGACCCCGTCAGGCCGGTTGCTCCGGCGCTCGGCCCATCCCGAAGACCGCCCGGCAGTCTTCGCCGCCCAGTTTGCCCTGTCCCATGCCTGCTGGCTCATTGCCTATCCGGTGGCGGGATGGGCGGGATCCGTGCTGGGGCTCTCCGTCACCGCGGTGCTGCTGGCGACCGGGGCAGCACTCGCCGTGATCATCACACGCATCGTGTGGCCAGCCGACGATCCGGAAGTCCTCCCCCATAGCCATGCCGACCTGCCGCCAGACCACCCGCATATCGCAACCCACGGCAGCGGCGGACGTCACGCCCATGCATTCGTCATCGATGACGTGCATCGCACTTGGCCACGCTAGCTAATTCGCTCGTCGCATATATCCAGATTTTTGCACCAGAGGAGGGCAGATCTAGGCGGCTGAAGGGCGACAGCAACCGGCCGCTTGGCCCTCGCCGTCGGCGGCGGCCTGGATGGGTGGGCAGGGCACGGAGCCATAGGAGCAGAATACGCAGCAGTCGCCAGCTAGAGGCTTCAGCAGCGTGCCACAGCCCTTGCATTCATAGAAGAACTGGCAGGCGTCGGTCGGCATCGTTTCCTTCGCCTGAAAGCCACAGTGCGGGCAGGTGATGACGGATTGCAGCTGTACAGTCATTAGCGCACCAATCTTAGGAGTATCGGCTCAATATAGGGCTCCCAGATCGTCGCTAGCCCGACGAAAGTAGAGCCAAGCATGAGAAAACTAATCATGCGCCACGACGTCACCGGCGCAGCGCACTTACCGTCGCTGTTGCAGGCAGCAAGCCGTTGCCGCGAAAAGTACAACCACCAGCCCGCGAGCAGGGTCAGGGCGGCCACCCCGAGCAGATAGGGGCGGATAGCGGCGAGCAACAAGAGGCCGCTGAATACCGCGCCGGTCGCCCCGAGACCCGCGAGCGCAAGCGGAACGACGCAACAGGACGATGACACAAGGGCCGTCATGCCTACCAGCGTACCGGCCCCTGCGAGCAGGCCCGTGGGCGGTGCAGGGATAGCTGCGGGCGGGTCGGCTTCTGCAAGCCTGGCATGGTTCATGGGATGGAACTCCATCTTTGTTTATGGCAGCCTGCATCCTGTAGTAACTACGGGAACAAGAGAAAAAACATCACGATGATGCGAGGGCTCACTAGTGGACAGCTTGCCAAGGCGGCAGGGGTGAACCTTGAGACCATTCGCTACTACGAGAACATCAAGCTGATGCCGCCTCCCCTACGTACGGAAGGGGGGCACCGGGCCTATGACGGCATCCATGTCCAGCGGCTGACTTTCATTCGCCGGTCGCGAGAGCTGGGGTTCAGCATCGAAGAAATCCGTGCCCTGCTGGCGCTATCTGCCCCTCACCACGGCTCATGCGCCGAGGTGAAGGATATTGCGGCCGGGCACCTTGCGGAGGTGCGGGCGAAACTGGCCGACCTGGCGAAGCTGGAAGCGATCCTTGCCGAGACCATTTCCCGGTGCACCGGAGACGCAGCTGCCCCATGCCCGGTTCTGGATATGCTCGACGCCAGGTAAGTGCATAAATCTGGACTTTTGACGGGCTCAGGCAATCCAACCAAATCAAACGCTTAGCCATTGCGGAAGTCCGTTGCGAAACCTCGCCCAACAGGTGCCGGTGAGAAGCCGCGAACCCCGCTCGCATGCACCCGCGAACGTCCGCTTGCGGCACGGGGGCGAAGGTCGGCAGTGCAGGCGCGAAGCTGACCCAGGCGCTAGCCGCTCTTGGGCCCCAAGCTGAAGTTCGCAACGTCTGCTTGCCGCTTGAGCGAAGTGCGATCGATCGGGAATTTTCACAGCACGAGAGCTGTGTTGTGCCCTCTGCGGACACCAATGTGTTGGAGGGCGATGGACGACGCCGGCAGAACAGGCAGACCCTGCATCGCGCAGTTCGCATGGTGCGCAACAGTCGACGCAGGTGATCCGGGCATCAGTCCATGCAAGGCGTTACGACCTCTTGCCGCCGAGCGCGACGATCCACAGGCCGATCAGATTAACGACCGGCACGAAGGCAAGCGCCGCCCATAGTGGCGAATAGCCCAGCCGTCGCAGGATCAGACCTACCGGATAAATGATGAGAGCCAGCAGCGCGACCATCATCACCCAGTGATTAACGCCCCAGCCGCCCATCCACATCGTTTCGCCATACCATCCGTAACCCTGCATCATGTCGGTATTCCTCCAGTCGAGGGCCCCCGCGGCTTAGCTGACGACCACCTCGGTCATCATGCCGGTCGCCATGTGGTAGAGATGGTGGCAGTGGAGATACCAGCGGCCGCGCTTGTCGAGGTCGACGGCCACCGTCACCGGCATGTGCGGTGGCACGATCACCGTGTCGCGCACAGGGCCGGAGAAGCGTCGCGAACCAACACCAACGACCTGGAAATGATGACCATGCAGATGCATGGGGTGCATCATTGACGTAGGGTTCATAAACGTGATTTCGACGCGCTGGCCGAGCTGGAACTTGTGGGGGCGATTGCGGCCATGCACCGCGCCGTCGATCAGCCAGCGATAGCCCTCAGCCTCACCTAGCATCATTGGAATCCTGCGGTCGGCCCGGCGGGCCGGCAGCGGTACCCGAGCGGTAAGCGCAGCATCAAGCGACAGATCGGTGTACGGAGCGGCGACCGCCGCCGTGTCTGGAATGCGCGCGACATTCGCCCCCGGCGTTGCCAGCACAATGCCCGTGCGCACCGTCGCGGCTTCGACTTGTGCCAGGACCGGAAAGACGCCACCCTCGGCCGGAATCGTCACCGCGAGGTCGATCCGCTGGCCCTGCGCCAGCGGGAAGCGTCGACCCGTCATCGGCTGACATGAGCTGCCATCGACGGCGATACACCGAGCGTCCAACGCGCCGGTGTCGATGAAGAACGCCGTTGCCGTCGCGCCATTGATGACCCGCAGGCGGACCGATACGCCGCGCTCGATGCGAACCACGTCGGGATCGTCAAGTGTTCGGTCATTGGCGAGAAAGGCGTCATAGCGGACGTCGTTTGCATGGAGCATGCTCGCTCCGTGGCTACCGTGGTGCACGCCGCCGCCGTGCATCATGCCGCCGGCTCTAGCTGGCGGCTGCCCCTGGGGGCCATGACCGCCATGGGCGCTCGCGCCACCGAGTTCGGCGAGGATTTCGGTCGGCGGGCGGAAGGCGAAGTCGTGCAGCATGATCACGACGTCCTGTATGTCGCCCGCATCCTTATCCCGCGTGATCATCGGCGCGGCGAGCAGTTGCTGCTCGCTCAGCTGATGCGCGTGCATCCAATGAGTACCGGGAGTGAGACGGAAGGCATGGGTATCGCTGGCCCCGGGGGCAATCGCGCCGCCGTCAGGGCGCGACCGGTCCTGCTCTTCGGAGGCATAAATCTGCCCGTGCCAGTGCATGACGAGCGGCTCGGAGGTTCGATTGAGGATCGCGCCTGCGAAGCTGTCCCCTTCGCTGGCGAAGTGGCCGAAACGTCCGTCAGCTCCACTGATACCATAGACGGTCGCGCCGCGGCGCTTGACCTCGATCTGCCGCGTGGCAACGGTGAGGAGTGGAGCCTGAGCCTGCGCTTGACTGGCACGCGCTCCCGTCAGCGCCAACGCCGATGCGCCGGCCAGAAACGAACGGCGGTCCAATCCAAGTTTCAGATTTCCAATCATCACGCCCTCGCATTCGATGGATAGACGTCACGTTGGCGTACCGAAGTCTCTCGGATATTTCAGCCGGGTAACAAATTGCATCAGGAAACCGACCGATGACTTGCGCTGTCTCAACCGGCGACGGCCCGCGAGACGCTTCCGGCGTCCGTAACGATGCGACTAAGGCAGCATCTCGCACAGGCTGGCCCAAGCGCGCGGGAAATCGTCGCCAGAGCCATGCGCTCCGGCAGACGATAGTCACTGAACACCGTAAGCCGGGAACCGGCGCCTTCCAGAGTGATATCGAACCCCATCCTGTACCAGGCGAGGATCAACAGGCGTGGTGAGCCCGTGGTCTCCCAGACCTTTCGGACCGGCGGCATCCGTTCAATAACGGTTTCGCTTACCGAGAGCGTCAGGCCGAGCACGTTTCCGGTCATGCGGATGATGGAGCCGACAGCCTGTCCTGCCGCCGCGTCGAGTTCGTAGCGCATGGTGCCACCGAGCATGGCGGCCGATGGCTTCGACATATGCGCGCCGAAGCGGGCGGGGTCGTCTAAAGCCGCGAAGAGGCGCGCCGGCTCCGTCGCAACGAGAACAGTTCGTTCGAGGTGGCGCTCAGTGCTCATGCCGCCGGCCTTCCGGCAGTTGCACTTCGCGATGCCTGCCGTGCCCGCCATGACCATGGAAGAGATGCAGCAAAGGACAGGCAAGGAGCAGCAGGTAAGGCAAAAGCCCAAGCGCATGGCTCCAATGCTCGCGCAGGACATAGAAGGCGGCGATGATCGCCAGCGACGCCAGTGCAATCGCGAACGGTTGGTTCAGGACCGTCTTGTTCATGGTTTAAAGCTCCTGAGGCGCAATGCATTGCCGATGACGCTGACCGAGGAGAGCGCCATGGCCGCTGCTGCGATGATGGGGGAGAGCAGGATGCCGAAGACGGGGTAGAGAACGCCCGCCGCCACCGGCACGCCGGCGGCGTTGTAGATGAAGGCAAAGAACAGGTTCTGCCGGATGTTGCGCATGGTCGCCTGGCTGAGGCGGCGCGCTCGCATGATGCCGGTGAGATCTCCCTTGAGCAGCGTGACGCCGGCGCTCTCCATGGCTACGTCCGTGCCTGTACCCATGGCGATGCCAACATCCGCCGCAGCCAGCGCCGGCGCGTCGTTGACGCCGTCGCCGGCCATGGCGACGACCCGGCCTTCGCGCTTGTAGCGCTCCACGACGGCGCTCTTTTGCTCGGGCAGCACTTCCGCCTCGACGTCGCCGATGCCGAGCTTCCCTGCCACCGCCAACGCCGTGGTGCGGTTGTCGCCGGTGAGCATGACGAGGCGGATGCCTTCGCGCCGCAGTGCGGCAATGGCGTCCGGCGTCGAGGCCTTAATCGGATCGGCGATGGCGAATGCTGCCGCGACCTTGCCATCGACCCCCATGAAAATCGCTGTCGCCCCGTCCTTGCGCATCTCCTCAGCGGCGTCGGCGAGCGGACCAGCATCTATGCCCTGCTCCTTGAGAAAAGCGCCAGCGCCGAGCACCACGCGCCGGCCCTCGACCGTAGCCATGGCGCCCTTGCCGGTGGGCGAGTCGAATTCCGATGCCGAAGGAAGATCGAGCCCGCGTTCCTCCGCCTTGCGGACGATCGCAAGCGCCAGCGGGTGCTCGCTGAGGCGTTCGACGCCGGCCGCCAGCCTCAGTGCATCAGCTTCTCCGAAGCCGGCCACCAGCCTGATATCCGTCACCGCCGGCTTGCCTTCGGTCAGCGTCCCGGTCTTGTCGACAACAATCGTGTCGACCTTCTCCATCCGCTCTAGCGCCTCGGCGTTCTTGATGAGGACGCCGCTCTCCGCGCCGCGCCCGACGCCGACCATGATGGACATCGGGGTGGCGAGGCCGAGCGCGCAGGGGCATGCGATGATGAGCACGGCGACCGCAGCCACGAGAGCGTAGGCAAAGCGGGGTTCTGGGCCGAGGACCATCCAGGCCGTGAAAGCAAGAACGGCCACGCCGATCACGACGGGCACGAACCAGCCCGAGACCTCGTCCGCGAGCCGCTGGATCGGCGCGCGCGATCGCTGCGCTTGCGCGACGAGATGCACGATCTGCGACAGCATGGTGTCGCGCCCGATCCGTTTTGCCTCGACGACCAGCGCGCCGCTCTGGTTCACCGTGCCACCGATGACCCCGGCTCCGACCTCTTTCGTCACGGGCATCGACTCGCCCGTCACCATGGATTCGTCGACGGCACTGCGGCCCTCCACCACCGCGCCATCCACCGGCACCTTCTCGCCCGGTCGGACGCGCAGCCGGTCGCCGACCACGACCGCGTCGAGCTCGACCTCCTCGTCCGTTCCGTCCGGTCGGATGCGTCGCGCGGTGCGCGGCGCGAGGTCGAGGAGTGCGCGGATGGCACCGCCGGTGCTTTCGCGCGCGCGGAGCTCCAGTACCTGGCCGAGCAGCACCAGTACGGTGATGACAGCCGCCGCCTCGAAATACACCGCGACCGCGCCGCCCGAACTCCGGAAAGCCGCCGGAAAGAGCCCCGGCGCGGCCGTGGCGACGATGCTATAGAGCCAGGCGACGCCCACGCCCATGGCAATTAGCGTGAACATGTTGAGGCTGCGGTTGGTGACCGAGCGCCAGCCGCGGACAAGAAGCGGCCATCCCGCCCAGAGCACCACTGGTGTCGCGAACAGGAACTGCAACCAGTTGCCGGTCTGCTGGCCCAGGAACCTATGCAGGCCAGTTAGATGGCCACCCATCTCCAGCGCCACCACTGGCAAGGTCAGCAAGGTGCCGATCCAGAACCGGCGCGTGAAGTCGGCGAGTTCCGGGTTGGGTCCCGCCTCGGCGCCCGCCAGCTCGGGCTCCAGCGCCATGCCACAGATGGGGCAACTCCCGGGTCCGACTTGGCGGATCTGCGGATGCATGGGGCAGGTGTAGACAGTGCCCTCGGGCATAGAGACGGTCGGCTGCGTCGGCGCCAGGTAGCGTTCGGGATCGGCCGCGAACTTGTCGCGGCAGCCGACGGAGCAGAAATGGTGGGTGTGGCCGGCATGATCTGCGTGGTGGTGCGGCGTTTTCGCTGGATCGACCGTCATGCCACAGACGGGGTCGCGAAACTCGGTCTGGCCGGTCGCGCCCGGTAGCTGAGCATCATGTAGATGTGCATGACCGGAATGGTCGTGAGGATGATGGTCATGGTCGCCGCTTGCGCAGTCTGCGGTTTTGTCGCGGTGAATTGCCATTGGCGCTCTCCAGACGTCTTTTTCCTACAGCGGCCTAAAAATAATGAATCCTACGCCTTTCACAGAAGCTGTGTTGGGCGCGACAGTCAGCCAGATATCCTGCGCCGAACGACCTGATCATAGGGCACGACCAGCTCTGGACTAATTGCATCCCGATGCCTTCCACATATCGCCAATGCGGGCTTAGGCCTTAGGGCAGTAGAATAAGCGAGCCCGGCACCAAGGGGCGGACCTTGGCACCGGGCCCCGACTATCCACCCGGCTCGGTGGATAGTGTTCTTGACTGGTATCGCGGCCGGAACGCGGAGAGCGCCCTCGCCGATGAACGCCCTTCTTGCAGCTGTGCGCGAGGCTCAGCGGGCGTTCTTTGCCAGCCACTCCCGCATTTCGGCGATCTCGCGCTCCTGGGCTGCGATGATCTCGTTGGCCCACTTCTTGGTCTGCTCGTTCGTCCCAAATTGCAGAACTACTCTCGCCATTTCGATCGCACCTTGATGGTGCGGGATCATGCCGCGCACAAAGTCGACGTCGGCATTGCCGGTAAAAGTGATCGCCATATCGCGATGCATCCTTGCGTTTGCCTCCTCGTAGGCGCGGGTAGAAGGCGCCGCTGCGGTGGACGTCTGACCATGCCCCTGGTGGCCCGAGCCAGTCGTGGCGCCCATCCCCATCCCATGACCGCCCATCATGCCCTGCATCATCGGCATCATGTCCCGCATCATCGGAGCCATGCGCTCCATCATCTGTGCACGTTCCTGCGGTGAAGCCGCGCGCATGCGCTCCATCATCGGCATCATTTCGCGCATCGTTCGCATCATTCTGTCCATGTCGGCAGCCGGAGCCGCCTGCTGCCCCTGAGGCTGGCTCGCGCCGTGACCGGCGTGTGGATTCTGCGCGAGGCTCCCCGTGCTTGCAGCGGTCGCCAGCAACAATGCTATTGCCACGCGTTTGGCGACGAATTTGGCGGACATATTGAAGTCTCCCGTTCGGTCTGGACTAACTGAAGCAATGGACCTGCTTCGTTGCAGCGCGATCTCGAACGTGTAACGAAATATTACTATGACTCAGAAGCGCGCCTGCGCTGTCGCGCCATCGGGCCCGGTGATCTGAACCGCGCCCTTTACGCCGGACGGTACCGGCGCCGGCGCGGTACCAACCATTCGGTTCGATTGGTCGGGCTGCAGGGTGAAGCGTTGGGTGGTGCCGCCGACGACTAGTATCGCATTGGCGCGGTAGCCTTGCGTTGGGATGGCCTGGTCATTGGCGTCAAAGAGGAACACCACGACTTGCGTCGTTCCATTCGCCAACAGCTCAACGTGATGGCGCGCACCGGCATCGACTTTGAGCCCGCCATTCGGCCCGGGGCGCGGTTCATGCGCCAAAGCGGGGGCGGCGAGAGAAAGGCCAAGCAGCGCGGCGACGATAAGGCGTGTCATTTTGAGCTCCGTATTGAGGATCAGAAGGATTCCAAGGGTTTTGCGACCGTGGGGCCGCCAACGGTTGACCGCTCCGGTTCGCGGATCTGCGCCACAAGACGTTCGAGCGGCTTTCGGCCGTAGCGAAGAAACAATGTCGGCGTTAGGAACGTGTCGAGCACGGTGGCTGTCACAAGGCCGCCGAAAATGGTGATGGCGACCGGATGCAGGATTTCCTTGCCGGGCGCGGAAGGGTCAATCATCAGCGGAACGAGGGCGACCCCCGCCGATAGCGCCGTCATAAGTACCGGGGTCAAGCGCTCAAGCGACCCGCGCATTACAAGCTCGGGGCCGAAGCTCATGCCGTCATGAATCGCAAGATTGATGTAGTGGCTGATCTTCAAGATGCCGTTGCGTGTTGCGATGCCGGTCAAGGTGATAAACCCGACCATGGAGGCGACCGACAGCGGCTGGCCTGCCAACCACAGCGCGGTTACGGAGCCAATCAACGCAAGCGGCACGCTCGCCATAATGATGGCCACGAACAGGACGGAACGGTACCGCGAGTATAGGATCGCGAAGATCATGGCGAGGGAGAGAAGGCTGAGCATACCGATCGTACGCATGGACTCTTCCTGAGCCTGGAAGGTACCTTCGAGACTGATGAAAAATCCCGCCGGCAACTGGTGTGCAGCAATCAATTGGCGGATCTGAGCCACCACGGTAGCCATGTCGGCCGCGCCGTCTGTATTGGCCATGACCACGACGCGACGCTTCCCGTTTTCACGCAGAATCTGGTTAGGGCCGTCTGCCTCGACGATGTCGGCAATCTGGCGAACCGGAACCCATCCGACAGGTGTTTCGATCAGAAGGTCTGCGAGGCCCTGCGTCGTTCGCCGCTCGTCCTGGAGTCGTACTACCACATCGAAACGACGATTGCCGTCGACGATCCTGGAGACGACGCGGCCATTGGAAAGTCGCTCGAGTTGTTCTGTGATCGCCGCTGGCTGCAACCCGTAGAGGGCCGCGCGCCGGTAGTCGACGATCACTTCGAGCTGTGGGATCCGCACCTGTTTTTCGACTTGAAGGTCGACGACGCCGGGGACGGCGGCCAGCTTCTGCCGCAGCTCTTCGGCGAGCGACCGGATTGTGTCGAGGTCCTCTCCAAAGACCTTCAGCGCGATCTGGGCGCGGACCCCTGACAGCATGTGATCAAGACGATGGGATATCGGCTGTCCCATGTTTGTTGTCGCGGGGAGCACGGACAATCGCGCGCGGATGTCGTTGATGATCTCGTTCTTGGAACGCCCGCTTGGGTGCAGGTCCACGTCGATCTCCGAGGAATGGACGCCTTCGGCATGCTCGTCTAGTTCGGCTCGCCCGGTTCGACGGCCAACCAGCTTCACCTCTGGGACCTCCATGATAATCTTCTCGGCGATCAAACCGACGCGGTGGCTCTCGGCCAGAGAAATTCCGGGATTGAAGAGCATCGATATGGTCAGCGTTCCTTCATTGAAGGGCGGTAGAAACGAGCGTGGTAGTTGGGTCGCAAAGGCGCCTGCGGCCAGCACGCCCGTTAGCGCCCCGGCCATCAACGTGCGTGGGTGGCGGAACGACCAGTCGAGAAGGCGGCGATTGCCGCGCTTCAACACCCGTACGACAAGCCCCTCATGATCATCGAGGCGCTTCAGCCCCGGGAGCATGTAATAGGCCATGACCGGAGTTAAAGTAATCGAGACTACAAGGCTTGCGAGAATGGAGATGATGTAGGCTTGCCCAAGCGGTGCGAATAGTCGTCCCTCAATGCCTGACAATGCGAATAGCGGGACGAAGACGAGGACGATGATCATCGTCGCGTAGACGATCCCCGATCGCACCTCCTGGCTTGCGGACACAACCACGTCGAACACCGTTCGCGGGTTGCCCTTTTCCCGGTTCTCGCGCAGGCGGCGGAAAATGTTCTCGACATCGACCACGGCGTCATCGACCAATTCGCCGATGGCGATAGCGAGACCGCCCAGCGTCATAGTGTTGATGGACAGGCCCATCAGATGGAAGACGATTGCGGTAATGAGGATCGAGACCGGGATCGCGGTCAAGGAGATCGCGGTGGTGCGGACGTTCAGCAGGAAGGCGAACAGGATGATCGCCACCACGACGATGGCCTCGAGGAGCACCTTCTTCACATTGCCTATCGACGTCTCGATGAAGCTGGCTTGTCGGAACAGGATCTGATCGGCGCGAATGCCATTCGGCAGTGTTGCGGTAATGTCTCGAACAGCCTGCTCCACCTGAGCGGTCAGCCGAATGGTATCGACGCCCGGCTGCTTTTCGACGGACACGATGACGGCTGATCGCCCCTGGAAGCCCGCATCGCCGCGCTTGTTTCTTGGAGCGAAAGAGACATCCGCAACTTGCCGTAAGGCGACCGGTTGACCGCCGACAGTTGCGACGACAATGCTACGTAAGTCGTCCAAGCTGCGGGTGCTTCCGATGTTTCTGATGAGGAACTCGCGGCTGTATTGATCCGTGAAGCCGCCTCCGGTATTCGAGCCAAATTGTGCGAGCGCTGCCTCGATCTGCGGCTGAGTTACCCTCAACATACGCATAGCGGCCGGGTTGGGAGAAACTCGGTATTGGCGCACTTCACCGCCAATAGGAATCACCTGTGCCACACCAGGGATCGTGAGCAGACGGGGTCGGACTGTGAAGTCGGCCAGTTCGCGAAGGTCCATCGCAGAAACGCCATCGGGCCCCGTGATGGCGATAAGCAAAATCTGGCCCATGATCGAGTTAATCGGCCCCATTTGGGGGACGACATTCGTCGGAAGCTGCGCCTGAACAAGCGAGAGGCGTTCTGCAATTTGCTGTCGATTACGGTATATTTCGGTTCCCCAATCGAATTCGACATAGATGATCGATAGGCCGACGCCGGACGTTGACCGCACGCGGGCAACGCCCGGTAGACCGTTCATCTGTGTTTCGATGGGGAAAGTGACCAACTGCTCGACCTCGGGCGGTGCGAGCCCCTCAGCTTCCGTCATTATGGTCACTGTCGGCCGATTGAGATCCGGAAACACGTCGACGGGCAGCTTGGTGACAGTGAACCCGCCGTAAACAATGAGCACGGCTGCGAAGGCCAGCACGAAGAGGCGATTGCGGAGTGACTGCGTTACGAGGAAATTGAACATCTCTCGTGCCTCAGCGAATCTGGTTCAGGAGTTCGGCGCCTTGAGTCACGATTCGCTTTCCAGCCGCGATCCCCGAAACAATCAGCACGCGAGAGCCGTCAAGCGGCTCGACACGCACTTCGCGTGGCAGGAAGCGTTCGGCATTGGTGTGCTCGTATACGATCGATTGGCCATTGGGACCGCGCAGTACGCTCGTCCGCGGAACGGCAATGCCGCTGCGCTCTTCTTGGGTGGAGGCCAGCACCGTTAGCAATTGACCAGCCCGCAGACCGCTTGTGGTACCCTCGACGCTGAACTGGATCGGGATAGCCTGATTTCGGTCTGCCAAACCGGAGCCACGAAAGGCGAGTGACACTGTACGGCCGTCGCCCAGACGCCCGTTTGCCGAACCATTAATTGCATGGGCCTCAAAGCTGAGAGCCTCAACCCAAAACCGCGATGGATCAATGATCTGGAAGATCACCACGTTCGGTTCGGCAATCTGGCCGGCAACAGCCTGCACCGCTGCGATTACACCGGTCACGGGAGCGAGCAGTTTCTCGGGTTCGCTCGGAGCTCGCTCGAGATTGGCGCGGCGAGTTCGTAAGCCCCTGAGTTCCAGTTCCGCATCTTCAATCTGGGCACGTGCCACAATGCTCTGCAGCTGGCGCAAGCGCTCCAGACGACGCTCCGCCAAAGCAATCTGCTGATCTAGTTCCCGAGACTGCTGTTGTTGTGTAGTTAAATCCGCAGCTCCGATCGCTGGCTGGACTAAGGCTAGAACATCACCAGCGGATACTTGCTTCCCCAGCCTCGGGAAGCCACCGGGGGGTGGAACCAAGCGCCCGGCTACTGAAGCCTGAACATAACCTGCAGCACCTGGATCGGGGATCACCCGGGCGGGCAGCTCAACGGTGAGGGGGAAAGTCTGCACCTCAGTCAAGAGCGTCCGCAATGCAAGAATGCGCTGCGTCGTTTTAGGCACAAAGATCGCTCCATCGGCGAAGCGCTGAGCGACATCCCTCTCGGCTATGGCGGGCGGCGGGCCCGTCACGCTTGACGCGTGACCAGCGGAAGGCAGTCCAAGAACCACAGCAAGCAGCACGGCGGCCGCGGGCGCTCGATAGCGCCGCCGTGCAAAGCTGGCGATGACCAGGCCGGCAATGAAAGACCCTCCGCCTACCAACCACAGGCTCACATCGTTGTTCGCCAAGCGCGTGCCCATATCGCTCGCCCAGGCAGACCCCACGATCCGTTGCCACAATCCCGTCGAAGTAACTGTTCGCGCTGAAGGCTCTGGGATGGTCAAGGTTGCGGTGAGTACATCGACCGTGCCATTCGCCTCGACTGTGAACGCGAGAGCAAAGCTACCCGGTCTGGCCAGCCAAGGAGCGTCCAAAAGATAGGCACCATCGCCCGTCGGCGCTGCTAGTCCGGTCCCCTCAGGCCCGTCGACCTCGATCTTGGCATTCTCGACGGGTTGGTTTTCCCGAAACGTATCGAGGTAAATCCGTAACCGGCCGGAGCGGGCAATCGCAACGAGTTCGAAGTCGGTCGAGGAAGCATCTGCGCGAGGCGCAATTGTAACGGACACCGGCGGCGGCGGTGCCCCATGATCGTGCCCTTCGTGAGCGGCAATGGGCGATGAAACCAGCAGAGCCGCAATGATCAAGAAGCATCGAAAACGGCGGGGGGAGTCAGCATTCATGGCAGATCCGGTCGCAGACTATGTCACCTCATCAGACTAAACGGGGTTCTGCAGGGATAAATTTCTGTTTTGTAACACAACATTTCACGCTGACGGTGGCCGCTTTGGGAGACGAACCGTTGCGATCAGGCCGCCATCGACATGATTGTGCAGGGACAACGAGCCCTCATGTCCCTCGATGATCGCGTGGGCAATGGTGAGCCCCAGTCCGAAGCCGCCAGTCTTCTGATTTCGTGACGGCTCGAGCCGAACGAAGGGTGCAAGAGCACGATGCACTTGTTCAGGCGCAATACCCGGTCCGTAGTCTCGAACGGACACGACGACCTGATCTGGGCGGTCGTCAACCTGAACCTCGGCGCAGTGACCGTATTTGACGGCATTTTCGATTAGGTTGCCAAATGCCCGCTTGAGGGCAAGCCTCCGACCTGGCACGTTGGCGTTGGCTGATCCGGCGAGGCTAACCGCCAACCCTCGGTCGGAAGCGTCGTCGGTGATTGTTCCGAGGATTGCAAAGATGTCGACAGGTCGGATCTCCTCATCGGCTCGGTCTCCGCGCAGGAACGCGAGCGTCTGATCAAGCATCCTCTCCATTTCGTCGAGATCTGCCGCGATGGCAGCACGTGCTCCTAGATCGGCGACGTCCTCAACTCGAAAGCGCAACCTAGTAATAGGCGTCTTAAGGTCGTGTGACACAGCGGCGAGAGCCTGTGTCCGGTCATCGATCAAATGGCCAATCCGCCTCTGCATATCATTGAACGCGACTGCAAGCTCCCTGACCTCCCGCGGGCCACTTTCCGGTACCAGGACGGCACTCTTACCGCGATAAAGGTGTCTCGATGCTGTGACGAACCCGGTGAGGGGGCCAGTGAGCCAGCGCACCAGCAGCAACGAGATGACGATTGCGCCGAGAGCCATCAGTGTCGTGGACATGAGCGTCCCGTGCCCTGCTGGAACCCGAGGTGTCCATGCGACAAGGCCCACGTTGACCCATGACGAGTCGGGCAAGCGAATCGAGACCAATGCGAGATGCGGATCATCGGCGACCCTGTGGTTCGCTCCGATGATAAGGCCATCCCCGTCAATTTCCGGCGCTATCTCCCGTAGTCGCCGTCCAAGGGCTTCCCATTTGGCGGATCCGGAACCGCCCGAGACCGCGTGCTCCGTTCTGCTCCAGTGGGCGGAAATTGGTCCGCCCGAAAGTTCGTGCGCAACCGTATCTCTTTCATTATCTGGAACACGCATCACGGCCCGCTTGATGGCAAGCAGATGGTCCGCCAGCCGAGCTTCGTTCGCCAGATCGAGCTCCCTAGTGAGGCTATGCTGGTAGGTCCAGATGCTGGCTAGATGCACCAGGCCAATTCCCAGCACGACGACAAAGGTCGCGCGAAGCGCGAGGCTATCAAAGCGCCTCCACCATCCGACTAGAGCTTGTGGCGCGACATCAGCCACGGGTCACGTCCGCGGCAAAGAGATAGCCAGCTCCTCGCACCGTCTTGATCAAATCTTCAGCGCCGTTCAGCTTCCGACGAAGGCGGCTGACCTGGACATCGATTGATCGATCAAAAGCCTCGATAGCCCGGTTCCGCGCTGCATCCAGGAGGAAATCGCGACTTAAGACCCTCTGAGGCGCTTCAAGGAACGCCAACAACAGATCATGCTCTCCCGTAGAGAGGTCGACTACGACCCCATTCGGATCGACTAGATCCCGCTTGAGTGTATCGAGCCGCCAACCAGCGAACAAGAACGCCCGCCCGGCTCGTCCCGGCCGATCCGTGTCCCGACTCCCGGCGCGTCGCAATACGGCACTAATCCGCGCCAGCAGTTCGCGAGGATTGAACGGCTTAGGCAGGTAGTCGTCGGCGCCGAGTTCGAGGCCAACGATCCTATCTGTTTCCTCGCCCTTTGCGGTAAGCATGATGATCGGGACAGACGATGTCCGGCGCAAGTCGCGGCATAGGTCGAGGCCACTTCGGCCTGGTAGCATGAGGTCGAGAATAATGAGATCGATGGCGCTACGGCTCAGAGACTCCTCCATCTCCAAACCGTTTCGAGCCGTATGCACGCGAAAGCCGTTCAAACGGAGGAACTTCGCGACGAGCGAAAGGATCTCACCGTCGTCGTCCACGACCAAGACTTCGAACTGGGATTCCAAAGGATCTTTGCGTGTCAATGTCTCCACGAGCGGGTTTCGTGCCATCGTAGAATTGTATGCCGGACCATTATGATCTGCTATTACGCTATTGTAACAGTTTGTTTCAATTGACGGCGGGTTATGGATTGCGAGATCTGGTGAGGCACGGATTATGTAGCGAACTTTCCTATCAGCATTTCATTTCGCCGCCGTGAATCCACCTCCGACGCTGACTAAAGAAGAAGAGGCCCCGTAGGAGCCTCTTCCTTGTCAACTTAGAAGGTGCCGCCGATCGCTGGTGCGGCCGGCGGGTAGTTCGTGGCATCGTTGCTAAGGACAGCCCGACCTTCCTGCTGGCGAGGCGCGCGGGTCATCTCCTGCCGACGGATCGCTTCGACCCCCGAACGAATGCCCCTCTGTGCGTCAAGGAACTCATGCCGTTCACGCTCCTCGGGCGACAACGTGCTCGGAAACGGACCTCCCGCCATTGCGGCACCCGAGATTGCGAGGAAAGAAAGCGTCGCGAGAACGCGGTACATGATCAATCTCCAATTTGCGAAGACCTTGTTGGTCTACGGAAGTGATCCTGCCCCGATCATTTTGCGCGAGTGTCTCTCAACCATGACCAAACTTTCGATCTCTGAAACAAATTATTGCCGCAGCTCATGCGAACTTAAGTGCACCTTCGTTCGTCCAGCCGAACCAAGGCGCGTAACGCTTAATGGCGGTTATCCGAAGCAGGCCATCTTCGGTCAAGATTGGCGCTCCGCACCAACATATGTCGCAAATACCGAGGTGCGACTACCGTGAAAAAGAAGGACCTCGTATCGGTCTGGATCTACCCCTTCAACTTCCATTCCAGGGGATCCGACTGGCATGCGAGGCACCGCCAGCCCGGTGGCATAAGGTCTGGTATCAAGAAGTCGCAAAACCTCCCCCGCGGGAACGTGTCCTTCCAACAGGTAGCTGCCAATGACCGCAGTATGGCAAGAGCGCAGCTCCGGGGGCACGCCGAGCTCGGTCTTTTTCCTGTTCATTTGGGAAAGCATTTGCACATCCGTCTCAAAACCCGCCGCCTGGATGTGATCGACCCAGCCCCCGCAGCAGCCGCAATTCTCGTCCCGGTAAACAACCATACGTGCGACATTTGCTAGGCTCCTCCTCCCAGTGGAGAGAAGGGCTGGTGCGCTGAGAACCAGCATCAAGCTTCTTCGTGAGATCGCCATGCTTTAGCCTGCCGCCGGTTTGGTGGATGCGGATTCAGGCTAAGCCACCCTACGCTCGATCTCAACCGGGCTGTCGTAGCCGATGGTCGAGTGCCTGGACGCGCACTGGTTCCTGACACTTGCGGACGCAGCCGGAAAGTTGGAGGCTTGTCGGAGATAATACAACGAGGATCGGCCGCACGGGGCCATCGGCAACAAGCCTCCGATCTCGCTGCAAAATCCCGGTAGCGCTCTCAGCCCGCTATTGTGACCAAGGCCCGGAAACCGACCCTTGCGCGGTCCAAAGATGTGTCTCGAACAAGTTATCTCCTTTCTGTGACTGGGGCTAGACTGTTGCGAGCGTACTCCTAACGGTCCACTTTGCCCGTCTATCGGATTCGCCACGCCTAGTGCGCCCCCTGGAGTTGACCCGCTTCCGCGGACGGTTCGCGGCTTGGGCGGGTCAACTCCACCCCTTCCGCGAAGGCCCGAGTCGACAAGGCCGCGCTCAATCTCCACCATCGCCCTAGCGAGACGCCACTGCTTCAATATGCGTGAAACGCTGGCCCTCAGGCCCCAAACTCAGCCCTCAGCCGCTCTTTGGAAACCTCATCACAGATGGCCGGGTCCATCGCTTCCGCAACGAGATCTCGCCAGAACTGCTCAAGCGCCTCGCGCGTGACGCCGAGGAGGACGGCCGGGCCTCCGCTACCGACGC
>NZ_JBJPHW010000022.1:0-17137 GCF_053471285.1 Phreatobacter aquiterrae
GAAACGCGGCCGCCCCGGCTGCGAAACCCTGGCCAGCTACGCCGGGGCGGCCGCTCGCATCTGCGCCCTCAATGGGGGCCTGCTTTGGACGCGAAATAGGGGTGGCGATTGGAAGCGATTTGACATTCTGTCGCGGAACGGGGCGCTCCCGGATACCGCGATCCAGTCCATCATCCATCGGACCGTCAGCGGCAGATAGTGATCGATCTGGTGGTCGAGCCGTGCCTCGAACGGCCGGTCGAAATAATCGGACGGAAGAGCCGGCTCGACGGCCAGCAGAAGGTCCTGAGCGCCGTCCTGGCGCATGCGGTCGAGGTGGTGGATCCAGCTCAGGGTAGCTTGTCTGGGGTCGCGCAGCGTTACGACGAAGCGCTCCAGCTTCATGAGGAAGCGCAGGTTGAGGGCCGATGCGTTGAGGTGGGACTGGCACGCGGCGCGGCTGCGGATGAGAGCATCGAGTTGACGGAAGTCGACCTGGTCCTCGGGGAAATAGCCGGCAGATATCGTCATGAGCGGCTTGCCGACGGTCGCGGCGATGGTTTCGATGGAATAGACGCTGGCGGATTTCGGCAGGGTATTCAAAAAGATGGCGGGCAGGTCAGCGTGGGGCCCGGTGGGGGCTGGCGCTGCCAAGGCCGCGGGACTTGCCGCTCTGGTCAACAGTTGGTCGCGCTCGACCATGAGCGCGTTTCGCTCGCCGATGAGCCCGTCGCGCTCCCGCATCAGGGCGTTGCGCTCATGGATGAGTTCGTCACGCTGGTGCATCGCGATGTCGCGCTGCGCCTCGGCCTCCCGCAGCCTGGCGTGGAGGCGGGCGACCCGGTCGGCGGTCTCGTCGGTCATGGCCCATCCTCCCGGAGAGGGGCTCCCGGCGCGTGGAACTCCTCGTGAGCCCGGCGCAGGCTTTCCACATTCCCGATGTCGCGGTGGTAGCCGTGCGTCTCGACCGCGAGGATGCGCCCGATCAGTTGCGGGATGATCTCGGTGGACAGATCGACGAACGGCCGGCCCAACGCAGCGGCCATTTCGGCAACCTCGGGTTCCACGACATAGACGGCAGCGTTCGCCAGATTGCCGGGCGGGTCAGCCACCTTCTCGTGGAAGGCCCTGACGACATGGCGCTCGTCGAGGTCGAGAATGCCGCAGGAGCGCGGATCGTCCGTCCGGAAGGCCAGCATCGTCATGGCGACCCTTGCAGGGCGCTCTGCATGCGCCGCCATCAGGCTTGTGACATCAAGATCCGTGAGGTTGTCGGCGTGGGCGACCAGCGCGCTCTCCCTGCCAAAATAGGCGCGGTTGGCGGCGAGGGTGCCGCCGGTTCCCAGAAGCTCCGGTTCATGCACCAGATCGATGCGTGCCGCGTAGGGTGAGGTAGCGACGTGCCCTCGAACCGCATCGGGAAGATAGTGGGTGTTGACCAGCGCGCGTTCGATTCCCGCGCCGAACAGCAGATCCAGCCAATAGTCCATCAGTGGCCGGCCATGAATGGGAACGAGGCACTTCGGGATCGTGTCGGTCACGGGCCTCAGGCGGCTGCCGATGCCGGCGGCAAGAAGCAGGGCGCGCACATGGTCCTCCCCGAGGATATCAACTGGGCTGGTCGAGTTCGACCATGAGGTCGTCCAGCGCGAGCGGTGTATTGCCGACACGGGAAATCTGGCAAGCCGCAGCGATACAGCCGATGTAGCTGCTGCGCCAGATGTCGAGTCCGGCGCATAGCGCCAGCGACGTCGAGATCAGCAGGGAATCGCCCGCGCCGGCGACGTCCTTGGGAGCGGAATTGAAGGCGGGGAGCTGGTCCGCCTGGAGCTTTCCGGCGTCGTCGGCGTAGATCAGGATGCCTTCCGCGCCCATCGTCACCACGATATTCTGCGCTTGGGCCCGTTGCCTCAGCTTCTCCGCCACGTTGATAAGACCGCTTTCATAGTCCGCGAGGGCAAGGCGGGCCTCTCTCTCGGTCGGGGTCACGAGCGTCATGCCCCGGAAGCGGGATATGTCCGATATCTGCGACGAGGCCTGGCTGTCGGCCGCCATCATGACGCCCCTGGCCCTGGCGCGCTCGGTGATCTGGTCGACGAGGGATTGCGGCAGACAACCGTAGTTGAAGTCTGAGAAGACCAGCAGGTCGGTGCGCGGGAGGAGGTCGTCGATCCGGTTCAGAAGGCGTGCGGCGACCTCGGACGATATAGCGTGCTGGCGCAGATGATTCACGCGCAACAGGGTCTTTCCCAAAGCGCGATAACGCTGCTTGTGCGTCGTCGGGCGGGTCGAGTCCTGGAACAACGAGGCCGCGACCCCGAACTCGCCCAGTCGTTGGCGGGCGAAATCCGCATCAACATCTTCGCCTGTGATCGAGACGAACTCGACCTCAGCGCCGAGGCCGCGAGCATGGGCCGCCACGATCCCCGCGCCGCCGACGAAGGTCTTCTGCTCGATGGGCGTGACCACGATGGTCGGGTCTTCCTGGGACATGCCCAGCGGCTCGCACTCGATATAAGTGTCGACGATGAGGTCGCCGATCACCACGGCGCGAATGCCCGCGATGCGGCCGAGATCGGTCTTCAGGCTCGCAATGGCAAAGCCTCGTCTGCGAGGGAAGTCAGAAGGCTTTGATATCGTGGAGAAATCACGCTCGAAATACTCGCGGCGCAACAACTCGATCGACGAAAAGCGAACCTCACCTGACGAAAAGAGCAGTTGTCCCCCGTATCCCTGCACGACGGCGGCCTCGGGGTTGTCGAGTCCCTCGTACTCCTTGCCCTTGACGACGACGGCAGGCTTGAGCCTTGCGATGAACTGTTCGGGAGGCTCATCGAGAAGCACGACGTGATACACGATCGCGATTGACAACAGAGCTTCCTTGCGAAGCTCTGCTGGAACCGAGACCCCCGGCGTGGTGTCCGGCAGCAGGCCAACGACGAGGGCGTCGCCGTTCTCGGCGGCAAATTTCAGATGTCGCAGGTGTCCGGGATGGAGCACGTTGAACTTGCCCGATACGAAGCAGACCCGCCCACCCGGGCGGATGCCGCGCATGATCGCATCGACTTGCGTGTCCATCGTGGTCGCCACTTGAGGAAGCATGGCCTTTCGGTCAATCGGCCAGGTACTCGTTGCGAATATGGCACCCCACCGCGATGAGATAGTGCGCCATCTTGTAGAAGCCCGTGTGGACCACCTCGTCGTTCATCGAGAATACAAACACGGTATGGAAGAACGTCTCCATGAAACTCTTGAAGTCGTCGCCGTTCTTGCAGTTGACGTGACCGGCCCTGCTCTGCGGTGAAGCGTGGGCCTGCGACTCCAGCGACGGCATACCGAAGATCACGATGCCGTCCCGCTCCATCGACTTCAGGACATTGCCGATGAATGTCGTCTCGTCCTCGGGGCGGATATGCTCGAGCACATCCATGGCAAAGGCCGCATCATAGCGACCGGGAATCGGCCCCTTCAGAGCGTCGTGGACGAAGGCCTCAAGCGGCCAGTGGGGGTTCATCCGTTCCTTTACGTCCGAGATGAACAAAGGATCGAAATCGACGGCCGTCACATGGCCGACGGACTGTTGAACGATCCGGGTTCCAAAAGCGTCAGCGCAGCCGACTTCCAGCACTTTCTTTCGGCCGGCCAGCATGCGGGAAATGAACTTGTATCGCGCCAAAGTAAAGAGCGTACGCTTGGGGTCCTGATTCCACGATTCATTGGCCATCAGACCAAATTTCGTGATCCCGTGCTTCTCCTTGACGTCGAACAGGATCTTGTACTGGGGCTCGACGGTCGTGTTTTCCGAAGACATGAACGCATCCCTCGCGAGCGAAATCGCGGTCCCGGATATCAGAAGGGCAGTCCAAACTAAAGTCTGAATGCAGGCCTTGTTGTCTCCCGGACCTCAAACCAGCGATCGAATCAGGCGCTGTACGACCGTGCTCGCATCTTGCGCGGGGAGATCAAGGACCGCTTCGGTTCTCCGCGTATCGAGCGTCGTATGGCGGGGACGGCTGGCGAGGACAATTCCGCGACTACGCGAGTCGATCGGTTCGACCTGTTCCGGGCGCGCGCCAATTTCGCTGGCGAGGAGGGTGGCGATGTCGGCGTAAGAGATGTCGGGCGTCGCACCGATCTGCAGGATGCCGACAAGCCCGCGCTCGCCCATCCGCTGAAGTGCGGTCGTCACCGTATTGAGTGGAAGAGGGGCGCAGACCAGATCGGTGAACGCTTCGATCGTTTCGCCTGCAAGGAGGCTGTCGCGCCAGCGAGACAGAAGAGGGGTTAGGGTCTCCGCCAGCTTGGTGATGCGCAGAATCACGGCCCGGTCGCCCAGCCTCAGCAGGGCGCTTTCAACCTCTGCCTTCTGGGCCGCGTAGAGACCCTGGGGATCGTAGGGGGAGTCGGCCGGCGCGAGCGGACGGGAATCGCCGAGAACGAGGTTCGTCGAAACGATGGCAATGCGGCTGCCAGCTGCTGCGAGCGCCTCCGCCAGGGCGATCGTATGGGAGACGTTGACTGTCCGCGAGAGGTCCGGATCGGCTTCGCAGGCTGCCTGGGACGTTATTCCTGCCAGGATATAGGCGGTGTCGACGGCCGGCAGTGTCTGGCTCTGCGGGGTCAAAGCCAGATCGAAAGAGATCGTTCCGGCGGAGCCTCGCCGGCTGGTCCGGAAGACCTCATGGCCCGCTGCGGCGAGCCGCTGGGCGAGAGTTGCTCCGATAAGGCTTTCGGCGCCGATGATCAGGGCCTTCACGGGCGCCTCCAATGGTTGGTGACATGACGTTCGATCACCGCGCGGCATCCGGAGATGGACGTGGCCGATACGGTTGACGACCCGTGGCGATCATGGTCAACACGTCGGCATTCCTGCGGAGAAAGCCATGACAAGCACATGTGGTCTGTGCGGATCGTCCGCGTTCCGCCATATCCACCCGTATGGTGATTTGCCGCGTGTGACTTCCGACTGCAAGCCTTTCGCGCCGGGCGGGGAACTGCGAGTCTGCGTAGCCTGCGGCATGGTTTCAAAGCCAGTGACGGAGCAGTTCCTGAGCGACATCGGGAAGATCTATTCTGCCTATGACGTCTATTATCAGGGCGGGGGGGTCGAGCAGATCGTCTTCGATTCCGTCACAGGCGGACAGATGAGGCGCTCCGAGCTGATCTGCCGGCGATTGGCCGAGACAGGCCGTCTGCAGGGATCGCGTCGGGCCATCGATCTTGGGTGTGGCAATGGTGGCTTCCTGCGCGCTCTTTCAAACGCGTTCGAAGGCTGGGAGTTGTTGGGACTGGAATTGGACGGGCGCAGCCGCGAACTGATGCGGTCGATTCCCGGGTTCGTCGATCTCATCGAAGGGGATGTCGAAACGCTTGCCGGCACCTTTGACTTCATTTCGATGATCCATGCCCTTGAGCATTTCACCGATCCGAGGGCGACGCTGGAGCGGCTGCGCCGGCATCTTTCGCCCGGAGGCATGATCTTCATCGAGATCCCGAACGTGCAGGAAAATCCGTTCGATCTGCTGATTGCCGATCACGTATCGCACTTCACGCCGCATACACTGGACGCTATCCTGGTGAAGGCCGGTTTTGCCCCTGTCGTCTTTGCGACGGACTGGGTGAAGAAGGAGATGTCTGTGCTCGCCGTGGCTATCGACGTGCCGCCGGCCGCTCGTTTCGCGCCGCCGCCTGCAAGCCTCGTCGATGATCATATCGCCTGGCTGGCGGAGACGCTGCGCCGCGCCAGTGACGCTGCGGCAACGGCGGAGTCATTCGGCGTTTTCGGTACGTCCATCGCATCGACCTGGCTGTCTGGCGGACTTGGCGACATGGTCCGGTTCTACGTCGATGAGGATCCGAGCCGGCAGGGCCGCGAGTTCTTCGGGCGGCCTATCATCGGTCCGGGCCAGATTCCGGACGGGAGTACCGTGTTCGTCGCACTTGCGCCCGCCATCGCGTCGGTCGTGGGGGATCGCGTTGCACAGGCCTCGCCCGGAACCCGACTGGTGATGACGCCTGGTTTTGCCAGCGCCTGACAGATCAGGAGCGTTTCGGCCCGAACCAGGACAAGGCGAATCGCAGGCCGCGACGCAGCGCCGCCGGCATCGCAGGACGGATTGCATGCCAGGCGGGAAGTGCGAGGCAGGCCACGACAAGGCGCGCCGTGAGGTATCCGCGTGTTGCCGGATCGGAGGCGAGCGCCAGAAGCACCCCGACCGAATGTTGCGGAACACACCCGGCGCGGCGCATGTCGTCGAAGACGTCCGGAAACCTCTCGCGCAGGATTTTGACCGATTGCCGGGCGATCCGCGCCATTGCCCCGGGATCAGCCCGCTCCCGGACCGAAAACGACGCTTCGGTCTCCCGCACCGTTCCCAGTGCCTGGGGCACGTAAGCGCAACCATGGCGGAAGGCGAGGACATAGTTCGCGAAGCTGTCCGAATAGCTGCCCAGTTCCGGCAGGAAGCCACCGACCGCGCGCACCGGTCCCGTGCGATAGAGGATCGTATTGGTCGTGAACGTGAAATAGTTGGTTCGGAAGATGTGGCGCACCTCGTCAGGCGTAAAGCAGGTGCCTTCCTCCGAAAGGGCGAGGCCGAAGACCTCGTCCTTGCCGGTCTTGGCGTCGGCAATGCGGGGGTCCGCGAAGCAGAACGCGGCCCGCGGATGGCTCGCGAGGAGTGCGCCGGTTTCCGCCAGAAAGTCATGGGCGACCTCGTCGCCACAGGCCAGGAATGCGACCAGGTCGGTGTCGATGAGATCCAGCCCGGCGACCGATGCGGCCGCCGGTCCGACGTTGCTGGAAAGCCGGACGAACCTTGTGCCAGGCAGACCCGACAAAGCCGCCTCGACCTGCGACGCGACGGCTGCAGGAGAGCCGTCATCGACGACCAGAATCGCGTCGGGGGGGCGAATCTGCGCGGCAAGGGCCGCAAGCTGCAGGTGAAGGCGATCAAGATCGCAATAGTGTGGAATGACGATGCCGATGGTGCCCCCCGCAGGCGCGCGTGGCGCCGGAGGCGTTGCCGATACTCCAGACGGGGTCATGGCGGACCAACCAGGTCGCTTGCCGTCGGCTTGCCGGGCTTCGAACATGGTCGGGATGGACAGATGCTTCGTTTCAAGGCTTGAAGGTCATCATGAGCCTGCCTCATCCAAATCTTGTCGCTCCCGGCCTCTGGGCGGAGCGGCGCAGCAAGAACTCTGGCCGCGACCAGCCGGCATTGTTCCTGGATCGGGACGGCGTTGTCGTTCATGACGTCCATCACCTGCGGCGGGTCCAGGATGTCAAGCTCATCGAGGGAATTGGGGCCGTCATTAGCGGAGCGGCCTCGGCGGGAGCCATTGTCGTCATGGTTACGAACCAGTCGGGAATCGCACGGCAACTGTTCGGCTGGGATGACTTTGGCCAGGTACAGGATGCCATCCATAAGGCTCTTGCGGACTGCGGCGCCGGTTTCGATGGCGTCTATGCCTGCGGCTACCACGAGAATGCCGTCCGACCAGGTTTTGCGATAGCCGATCACCCGTGGCGCAAGCCCAATCCCGGAATGCTGCTGGCGGCAGCCGATGAATTCGGAATCGACCTCGCGCGGTCGTGGATCGTCGGTGATCGACCATCGGACATCGAAGCGGGCCGACGAGCGGGAATTGCCGGTGGCGTGCTGTTGGGCTCGCAGTCCGTGTCAGAATCAGCGGACGGGGTCTATCGCGAGAGATCGATTCCGGAGATCCGCCTATTGAATTGGGCCGATCTAGCCTGATTATGTTCCCGTGTCTGCCAGTCCGGCGGGGCGCCTTGGAGTCTTGCGGTCTGGCAGAGGCGGCAGGTGCTGAATCCATGGCCTCGGTACCGCTCGCGGGGAGGTCTCCGCCGTTTCGGGTTGCGGGCAGGCCTGTCAGTCAGTATCACCGGCACACTGCCATGGTCCTCCGGCTGCTGTTTCGCGTTTCAGCCTCGACATGGCCTGCCCGCCACATACTGAACCGAAATCGGGACCGTCGGCATGAGAATTCTTGTTACGGGAGCCTGTGGCTATAAGGGAACCGTTCTCGTTCCCAAGCTCCTTGAGCGTGGTCATGAGGTTGTTGCCTTCGACATCCAGTGGTTCGGCAACTACCTTCGTCCGCACCCGGCGCTGACCGTCGTTCAGGGCGACGTGCGACACGACAGCGAGGTGAATCTCGACGGCATCGACGCCATCATTCACCTCTCCAGCGTCGCCAACGATCCCTGTTCGGATCTCGATCCCAAGCTGACCTGGGAAATCTCCTGCCTCGCGACGATGCAGCTTGCCGACAAGGCCAGCCGGATGGGCATCAAGCGGTTCATCTATGCATCGTCGGGGTCGGTCTATGGCGTGACCGACGAGCCCCACGTCACTGAAGATCTGCCGCTATTTCCGCTCTCCGAATACAACAAGACCAAGATGTGCGGAGAGCGCATCGTACTCTCCTACGCGCAGGATATGGTCACCCAGATCGTCCGGCCGGCGACGGTCTGCGGTTACTCGCCCCGCATGCGCCTCGATGTTTCCGTCAACCTGCTGACCATGGCGGCGCTGACCAAGGGCAAGATCACGGTGCTCGGTGGCGCCCAGGTGCGCCCGAACATTCACATCGACGACATTACGGATCTCTACATCTTCCTTCTCGACAATCCCCAGCATTCCGGCGTGTACAATGCCGGCTTCGAGAACATCTCGATCATGGATATCGCGCGCATGGTGGCCGAGCACGTCGGTGCCGAAATCGAAGTGTTGCCGTCGAACGATCCCCGCAGCTACCGGGTCAATTCCGACAAGCTGCTCGCGACCGGGTTCAGGCCGAAAAAGACTGTCGAGGATGCGATCAAGGAGCTGGTCGGTCTCTATCGCCAGGGCGTCCTGGTCGAGGCCGACCAGTTTCATAACCTCAAGTGGATGATGAGGACGGTTGTCGACAGCACGAGGCAAGTGGCGTGACGGCGGCGATCAGAGACACTTCCCTCGAGGCCCATTTCCGGGATTATTCGAGCCGTCTGTCCCAGTTTCTGGAGGGGATGGACTGGCAGCCGCTCACGCGACTCGCCCACGATCTGCGCGACTGCTGGTCAACCGGCCGGCAAGTCTTTCTTGCCGGCAACGGGGGCAGCGCCGGCAACGCCGTTCACCTGGCCAACGACTTCGTTTACGCCCTGTCAAAGCGAGCCGGATCGGGCCTGCGGATACACGCACTCCCGGCTAACACGGCGGTCATCACGTCCCTTGCCAATGATGAGGGCTATGACCGGATCTTCGCTCTTCAACTGGCTGTTCTCGCACGGCCCGGAGACGTGCTGATCGCGTTTTCGGGTTCCGGAAACTCGGCCAACATTATCGCTGCGCTTGAGGAGTCGCGACGGATCGGCATGACAAGCTATGCCGTCCTCGGCTTTTCGGGCGGGAAGGCGCGCGGGCTGGCGGACGTGCCCATTCACTGCCCGATCGACGACATGCAGATCGCCGAGGATCTTCAGCTGATCTTCGGCCACATGGTCATGCAATGGCTGCATTCCCAGCGCGATTCGTTCCAGACATGATGTCTCGCCCATGACGCCCCGCTTCCTCGTTCTCGGCTCCAACTCGTTCTCCGGGGCATTCTACTGCGATCATCTGGCGCGGCTGGGTCACGACGTGATCGCGACGAGCCGCTCCGAGGAGCCCCATCCGGCGTTCCTGCCCTACAAGTGGACGCCGCGGCCGGGGACCGTCCGCTTCCAGAGACTCGACATCAACCACGACCTCGTTGCGCTGGATGCGATCCTGAGAGACGAGCGCCCGACGCACGTCGTCAATTTCGCAGCGCAGTCGATGGTGGGCGAGAGCTGGCTCAACCCCGATCACTGGATGATGACCAACGTGGTGTCGCAGGTGCGACTTCACGAGCGCCTGCGCCGCTACGAGGGCCTCCAGCGCTACGTTCACGTCACGACGCCCGAGGTGTACGGATCGACGGACGGTTGGGCGAAGGAATCGCAGGCCTTCAATCCATCTACACCCTATGCCGTGTCCCGCGCGGCGAGCGACATGAGCCTGCGGACCTATTTCGCGACTTATGGATTTCCCGTCGTCTTTACCCGCGCTGCGAATGTCTATGGTCCGGGTCAGCAGCTCTACCGGATCATTCCCCGCACGATCTATGCGGCCATGACCGGCCAACGCCTGACGCTGGACGGCGGCGGCAAGTCAGTGCGTGTCTTCATCCATATGGATGATGTGTCCGACGCGACGACAGCCATCGCGCTGCGCGGCACGGCCGGAGAAACCTATCACATTTCAGGCTACGAACTGGTCTCGATCCGGGCGCTGGTCGAACTGATCCTCGAGCGCTTCGGAAAGCGGCTGGAGGATTGCGTCGACATCGGCCCCGACCGTCCCGGCAAGGACGCGGCCTACCAGCTCGATTCTGTGAAGCTGCGCACGGAACTCGGCTGGCGCGATCGGGTATCGCTTGCCGAGGGCATCGACGATACCATCGCCTGGATGAAGCGGTTCGAGAACGACCTTCCGAACCTGCCCGCTCGTTACCAGCACAAACCCTGACCGCGGAGACGAACGTGAACGCCGCTTCAACCGGGCGCCAGCCGGACGTCGACAAGCTTCGTCGCATTGCCGCCGAACTTCGTGGATCGGTCGTCACGATGTCCCATCGTGCCCAGGCGGCCCATCTTGCCTCATCGCTGTCCTGCTGCGACGTGTTGGCCGCAGCCTACTGGCATGCAGCCCGCATCGATCCGGCACGCCCGGACGACCCCGACCGGGACAGGTTTATTCTATCCAAGGGCCATGCAGCGGCAGGCCTCTACTCGGCGCTGGCGTTCCGCGGCTATTTCGACCGAGCCTTGCTCGAGACCTATTGCCAGGATGGCGGCATGCTGGCGGAACATCCGCCGGCCAACATGCTTCCCGGAGTGGAGGCCGCGACCGGGTCGCTCGGGCATGGACTTCCGATCGGCGTCGGGATCGCTCTGGCCGGCAGGGTCAACGGACGGAGCCATCGCGTCTTCGTGCTCTTGTCGGATGGCGAGAACAACGAGGGTTCCGTCTGGGAGGCTGCGATGTTCGCCGCCGGTCAGCATCTCGAGAATGTCTGCGTGGTCGTCGACTACAACAAGTGGCAGGCGACCGCCCGTTCGAACGAGACGCTGATGCTGGCGCCCCTGGTCGACAAGTGGCGCGCCTTCGGGTGGGACGCGCAGGAGATCGACGGGCACGACGTCGAAGCTCTCGCGCGCCTGATGGACAATGTGCCGAACGGGTCCGGCAAGCCCGTCGCTCTCATCGCTCACACGGTGAAGGGCAAGGGCGTCTCGTTCATGGAGGACGACAATAACTGGCACTACCGTGCGCCGACGGCCGAGGAGGTCGAGAAGGCACGCCGCGAACTGGGGCTCATATGAGCGGCCATGCCGTCCCTCATGCACACCCGATCGTGGCCCTCCCGGTCTACCCATCCTGATCGTCCGCAGCGAACCGCAGCCCCGCAGCAAGGCCCGAGATGAGAAACGCCTTCGCAGATGAATTGACCAAGCTCGGCAACGATGACCCTCGCGTCGTCATGCTCTCGGGCGATATCGGCAACAAGCTCTTCGACAAGTTCCGCGCCGCCCACCCGGGCCGCTTCTTCAACTGCGGGGTGGCCGAGCAGAACATGATGGGCGTTGCGGCCGGCATGGCGATGAGCGGCCTCAGGCCGATCGTCTATACAATTACGCCCTTTGTCACGACTCGCTGCCTCGAGCAGATCCGTACCGACGCCTGCTATCACGACCTGCCGGTGACGATCGTCGCCGTCGGCGCGGGGCTCGCCTATGCCGGTCTGGGTCCCACGCACCACGCCTGCGAGGACATCGCCTTCCTGCGCGCCATCCCGAACATGACCGTGGTGGCGCCGGGCGACGCGTTCGAGGTTCGCGGCGCCATGCGCGCCGCGCTCCGGCAGGATGGCCCGGTCTATATCCGCATGGGAAAGAAGGGCGAACCGCTGGTCCACGCCGCCGTTCCGGAAGACTTCGCGCTCGGCAAGGCGCTGCCATTGCGCCAGGGGGCCGATGTCGCGCTGCTGTCCACCGGCAATATGTTGCCAGAGGCTTTGCACGCTTGCGACTGGCTGGCCGAGCGCGGCATTGGGGCGAGTCTGTTCAGCTTTCACACCGTCAAACCGCTCGACCAGGACGTTCTCGCCGAGGCTTTCCGATCCTATCGGCTGGTCGTGACGGTCGAGGAGCACTCCCTCATAGGGGGCTTTGGAGGAGCCGTCGCGGAATGGGCGATGGATCATCGCGCGCCTGCGGGAAGTCTCTTGCGTATCGGCACCCCGGATGCGTTCTTCAAGCAGTCCGGAGAACAGGAACATGCCCGCGAGGTTCTCGGTCTGACCGGGCACCAGATTGGCGCAGCCGTCCAGCGCAGGCTGGGCTGACAGGATCACGACGATGAAGACCGAAGCTGCCATTCTGGTCGAGACGGGGAAGCCTCTCGTACTGGCCGAGTTGGAGATTCCCAGGCTCGGAACCGGCCAGGTTCTGGTGCAGATCGCCTATTCCGGAGCCTGTGGTACGCAAGTCATGGAATGGCGCGGCGACAAGGGGCCGGATCGGTGGCTGCCGCATTGCCTGGGCCATGAAGCGACCGGGCTAGTCCGCGATGTCGGTCCGGCTGTTACCAAGGTCAAGCCCGACCAGCAGGTGGTGTTGTCCTGGATCAAGGGCAGCGGCATCGAGGCGGGCGGCGCCGTTTACCTATGGGAAGGACGCAAGGTGAATGCCGGGGGCGTGACGACCTTCCAGCGGCTCGCCGTGGTTTCGGAAAACCGTCTTTCACCTGTTCCGGCTGGACTGCCGATGGATGTCGCCGTCTTGCTCGGCTGCGCGGCGCCGACCGGGATGGGTGCCATCTTCAACGTCCTCGCTCCTGCGCCTGGAAGCGCGGTTGCGATCTTCGGTGCGGGCGGCATCGGTCTCAACGCATGCCTTGCCGCGGCGCTGGGGGGCTGTACCCCTATCATCGCGGTGGACATCAATCCGACGCGGCTGGCCCTGGCGCGGACGCTAGGCGCCAGTCATGTGATCGATTCCCGTGGAGCGGATGTCGCTGCGGCCATTCGGGAGATCGTTCCGGGCGGCGTCGACGTTGCCGTCGAGGCGACCGGGCTCCCCGAGGTGATGGCTGTCGCGCTTGCGTGCACGCGGCAACAGGGCGGCCGCGCCGTGGTCATCGGAAATGCCCGCCATGGATCGCTGCTGACGCTTGATCCGGGTCTCTTCAATCAGGGAAAGAGCCTGATGGGAACCTGGGGTGGTGACAGCGTTCCTGACCGCGACTATCCGCGCTACGGGCGCCTGCTCGGCCTTGGTCGCTATCCGGTCAAGTCGCTTCTTTCCAGCCCCTACCGGCTCGAGGACGCCGACAAGGCGCTCGCCGACCTGTCGGCCGGTGTCATCGGCCGGCCGCTGATCGACATGTCGCTGCGCTGAAGCCATGCGGATCGGGATCGATTTCGACAATACGATCGCCAACTATGACGGGGTGTTCCATCGCGCGGCGCTGGAGCGTGGCCTGATCCCTGCCGATCTGCCCCCGTCCAAGAACACCGTGCGGGATTATCTCAACGGCTCCGGCCGCAAGAACGAATTCACGGAGCTTCAGGGCTATGTCTATGGGGCGCGGATGGACCTCGTCGCGCCCTATCCCGGCGTGGAGGAGGCCGTGGCCGCTCTGACCGCGGCCGGGCACGATCTCATGGTCATCAGCCACAAGACGCGCGTCCCCCTGAAAGGGCCAGCCCATGACATGCATGCCGCCGCCCGCGGCTTTCTTGTCGCCAACGGCCTCGTTGGCAATGGCATGATCCCTTTGGCGCGCGTCGGCTTTCACGAGACCGCGGAAGAGAAGGTTGCTGCGATTGCTGCCGAGTCGTGCGACGTCTTCATCGACGACCTGCCGGAGGTTCTGACCCGCCCCGGCTTTCCCATGACCACGCGGCGGATCCTGTTCGACCCGCATGGTCATTTCCCGGAGAGCCGATGGCTGGAGCAGGGCTTGGAGCGCCATTCCGAATGGTCCAAGATCGCCGACGTGCTTCTCCATGGTTGAGGGGGAGGCGCCCTGGGCGCTCGCCATCCGTCTTGCCATCATGGCCGGGCGGGCGGCACCGGCCGCCATCCACCGGTTGGCAGGGGGCAAGAACAATCAGGTCTTCCGTGTCGAGACGGCCGACGGGCCGCTGCTCTTGAAGGTCTATTTCACCGATGCCGGCGATACGCGCGACCGGCTTGGAGCCGAGTGGTCGTTCCTGTCTCGTCTCTCGTCTCTGGGTCTGGGCCGCATTCCCCAGCCGCTCGCGATGGTCCGTGATCCGCACGCCGCTCTCTACAGTTTTGTCGACGGGCGGCGGCCATTGCCATCCGAGATCGGTGGTGAGGCTGTCGCCCAGGCGGCTGATTTCATCATTGCCGCCAATCCGATACCACGCGATCTTTCAGGCTTGGCACCGGCTTCGGAAGCGTGCCTCTTTCTGCGCGACCATTTCGACACGGTCGATCGCCGCGTTGCCCGCCTGCAGCAACTGGATCCGCATGCTCCTCTGCGCGATGAGGCTGCCAGTCTCGTGGGCGAGCGCCTCGGGCCGCTGTGGGCGCGCGTCAGGCAGGGCGCGACGGAGCGCCTCGAGGCAGGGGAGGCAGCCAACGCCATCGCCGAGAGCGAGATCATCGCCTCGCCATCCGACTTCGGCTTCCACAATGCGCTGATGGATGACGGCGGCCGGCTCACCTTCATCGACTTCGAGTATGCCGGCCGCGATGATCCGGCGAAACTCGTCGGCGACTTCTTCTCGTGCCCGGAGGTCCCCGTTCCGTCCTGCCATTTCGACAGCTTCGTCGAGGCGCTCGCGGACGGTCTGGGTCTCGGTGATGCTTTTCGTTTGCGCTGCCGGCACCTGCTGGATACCTACCGGCTGAAGTGGGCCTGCATCGTCCTCAATGACTTCCTACCCATCGATGCCGCGCGCAGGGCCTTCTCCCTCGGTGGGGAAAGAAGAGAGCGCTGCTCCCTTCAACTGGTGAAGGCCGCCGCATTGCTGGACCAAATCTCCGGTTCTTGATGCCAAACCCGACAGGAGGCCACGATGGCCTATCGAGAATTTGTCAGTCTGGTCCACAAATCGACGAAGCGGGACTATCTCGCCCGCGTCAACGAGGTCGACAAGGCGGAGGCCTCGGAGAAGGCGGCCCGGTTCGACTATGACTACTGGGATGGTGATCGGCTGACGGGCTATGGCGGCTATCGGTACGATGGCCGATGGCGAAAGGTCGCTGACGCGATGATCGCCGCCTACGGGATCAAGCCTGGCATGAAGATTCTTGACGTCGGATCAGGCAAAGGCTTCATCCTGCATGACTTTCTTGAGGCCTGCCCAGGCGCGGAAGTGTCTGGCCTCGATGTCTCGGATTATGCGGTGGCCCATACCATGGAGAGCGTGAAACCGTTCTGCAGGGTGGGAACCGCCGCGTCGCTGCCATGGCCCGACCAGACGTTCGACCTCGTTATCTCGATCAACACGCTGCACAATCTCTATATCCAGGATCTCTGGTCCGCGTTCAGGGAGATCGAACGAGTCGGCAAGGGTGCCAAGTACATCTGTGTCGAGGGTTATCGCAACGAGCGCGAGAAGATGAACCTCATGTATTGGCAGTTGACCTGTCGGGCGTTCCACACGCCGGACGAGTGGAAGTTCATCTTCGACCAGACGGGCTATTCGGGCGACCACGAGTTCATATTCTTCGAGTGACAAGCGAGCCCGCCGTGACAAGGCCCGACGTCTCGACCTCATGACCGAGAACCCGCATTCGGTCCTGCACATCATCCCGGCGGTCGGCCAGGGGGGGGCCGAGCGTTTGCTGTCCGAACTCGTTCGGAGGGCGCCGGCGCATGTCCGCCATCACGTCCTCTCGCTGACCAATGATCAAACGCCGTTCGACTGGGGAATGGCGGAGATTCAGACGCTTGGCCTCAAGCGCGGCGAACTCTCTGTCCGCGCGGCCTGGCAACTGATGGGCAAGGTCCGCAAGTCGCGACCGGATATCGTCCACGGATGGCTTTACCACGGCAATATCGCCGCGGCCCTTGCGCGTCTGTTGGGGCCGCGCGTGTTCTGGTCCATTCACAATACGGGGCATTCGCGCACCCATACCAAGACGCTCACGCGCGGGGTCGACTGGTTGTCGTCCCGCCTGTCGTCTCATGTTCCCGAGCGCATCATCTATTGCTCGCAGAAGGCCCGCGACATGCACGAAAGCGAGGGCTATGACCGACGCCGCGGCGTGATCATCGAAAACGGTGTCGACCTTGGTGCGTTCTCGGTGAACCCACCGCGGCGGGACGGTGCTCGTCATCGCCTTGGGCTTGATCCCGCCGACTTGGCGATCGGCGCGTTCGGCCGCTTCTCGCCGCAGAAGGGTCATGAGACGCTGTTCAGTGCCTTGCTCCAGTTGCCGGCCGCCCTACCGTGGCGTCTGATCCTGGCGGGACAGGATTGTGACCTGCGACACCCCGGCCTTGCCGCGTTGATTGAGCGACATGGCCTCGGAACGCGCGTGCTGTGTCTCGGCGAGCAGACGAACATGCCGGAACTCTATGCCGCGCTCGATCTGTTCTGTCTCGCGTCGGACTTTGGCGAAGCCTCACCCCTCAGCCTCATCGAGGCTGCGGCGGCCGGCATCCCGGTGGTCACGACGGATGTCGGAGACGTCGACCATCTCGTGCTGAGCCCGGAACACATCGTGCCCCGCGGAGCCTCCACGGCCATGGCCGCGGCGATCATGGGAGCGCTCGACCGACAGAGATCACCTGACGCGGCGCTCCTCGCCCAAGCGAGGCTGGAGAGGGTCGAGGCACGGCACCGTATCGAGGCGTTCGTCGAGGCGATGCATGCTCTCTATGCGGCGCCGGCGCACCTTCCCCAAGAGCGAGGGACAGACTAGATGTTTGATCCCAGGTTTTGATGGTGCTGTCTCATCGACAGAATCGAGGGAAGCGCTATGGGCCAGATTCTACACGGGAGCGCCACAACGACAGAGGCGGTCCGTCGAGCGATACAGCATAGTCAAGAGAGCCTGAGGGCGCTGGCGAAGCGCTAT
>NZ_JBJPHW010000023.1:0-16030 GCF_053471285.1 Phreatobacter aquiterrae
CTCCACACCCGTCATCCCTGGACCCTTCCCGAAAACGGAAAGGATCGTGCGCTATGGCCTCAGCAGGGGTGGTTATTGGACGCGAAACCAGCCCAGCAGGGGGTGGTTCTTGCACGCGATTTCACAAGCTTGGACTATCTGCGCGAGACGCAGGCCTATGTATCTCGCTATACCGTCCGATCGCCTTCTACTCGGACAAGCATTCCATTTTCCGGGTCAGCAAGCGCGAGGCTGCGTCCGGCACTGGCATGACGCAGTTCGGCCGGGCGCTGCACGAGATGAACATAGACATCATCTGCGCCAACACGCCCGCTGCGAAGGGTCGCGTTGAGCGGTCGTTCGGCACGCTTCAAGACCGGCTTGTGAAGGAGCTGCGGCTTGCCGGCATATCCGATCTTGAAGCTGGCAATGGCTTCCTGACGCGCTTCATCGAGCACTACAACGGCAAGTTCGGGAAGCCTCCCTTCAGCGCGAGCGATGCTCATCGCCCGGTTGCTGCAGAGGTTTCTCTCGCAGATGTCTTTGCGTGGAAGGAGGAACGGACGCTTTCGGGCGATCTGACGCTGCAATACGACCAGGTGCTGTTCATGCTCGATCCGACGCCCGAGGCCCATCGGCTGGCCCGCCAGAGGGTCACGGTAATCGACTATCCCGATGGACGCTTCGCGATTCGCCATGAAGGACGCGACCTCCCCTACCGCGTGTTTGACAAGCTGCAGAAGGTGGATCAGGCGGCGATTGTCGAGAACAAGCGATTGGGAGCCGTGCTTTCCTACATTGCGACACGGCAGCAGGAGAACGAGGAGAGCCGCTCGAAGCGCGCGCCCAGACGGCAGGGACAGGCTGCCAAGCACATGTTTCGACCAGGCTAGTTGCGCGGTTGGCAGCAGGCCGCGGCCGATGTCGGGTTGAGAGCCGCTTCCTGGATCGGAGGGCAAGGCACGGTTCCGTAGGAGCAGAACACGCAGCAATCGCCTTCCAGGGGTTTCAGAAGCTCGCCGCATCCGCTGCACTTGTAGAAGAATTGGCAAGCGTCGGTCGGCATTGTTTCGAGCGCTTGATGGGCACAGTTCGGACAGGTCAGGGTCGATTGCAGTTGCACCGTCGTCACCGCATCAGCAGGATTGGTTCGAGATAGGTCTCCCACACCAGCACCAGGCCGACAATGAGGGATCCTGCAGTGAGGAGCGACAGAGACAGGCGCGGCGATGCCGGCCTGGCGCACTTCTGGGTCGATCTACACGCGACCGATCGCGATCGCCGGAAGAACAGCAGCCATCCCAGCGCCAGCATGGTGATCGCCCCGCCGAGGAGCCAGGGACGGATTTGAGCCAGGAACGCCAGCCCGCCGAACAAGGCGCCACCCGCACCAAGTCCGGCCAGGGCCAAAGGCACGACGCAGCAGGATGACGCGAGCAAGGCGCTTAGGCCGATTGCCGTTCCAAGACCACCCAGCGCACCGGAAGAGGGCGTGGGGATCGGCTGTGTGATGGGCTGGTGCCCGGCGTCGACGTTTGCCACTAACGGCTTTCCCTATTTCGCCAACCGACCCTACTACGGGAGCGACCTGAAAAGCGCTCACAAGCGCGCGAGGCTGCGGTTACGGGCTCGCGCGCTGTTCAAAGGATGCGAAGGGTGATAAGTCATGTATTAATTAGTCGGTTATTCAGATGCTGAGCAAACCTCACCAGCTCAGCATCGAATAACTTCGCTTTGGCGCTACAACGCTACCGAAAGTGTCATCTCTATTTTGCGCTCGCTCTGAAAAATCTATCTTGCCTCGACATCGGTCTCAGTCGCCGGGGCGCTGGTGCGGAAGACTCCGATCCACGACGGTTCAGCTTTGAGGGATCTGATCAAATGGGGAATATGGCGACGGCCGGATTGGGAGCACCGTCACTTCACGGAAAATCGCTTATCGGACGGCAATGCCAGCGTGCGGTGTGGCCTATAGACCCTGGCTCATTTATCCGTGCGGGACCGTGGCCCGAAAAACTTCCACGATGCGCGCATAGCAGCCGCAGCTTCGAGCCAGAAGGCCTCGGCGATCGAGGATCTGGATCGAGCCGCTGCCGGTCTGAACCAGGCTACCTTCGCTGAACCCTTTCAGAATCGTGTTCACGGTCGCGCGCCGCAGCGACATGACCTCGGCGATTGTCGCCTGTGTCACCGGGATTGTGCGATGATTGCATCGGTCGTCGGTCGTTAGCAGCCAGCGTGCAAGCCGTTGCTCCGCATTGTGGATGTTGACGCAAGCGGTTGACTCCATGAGCTGGAAGATCAATGCGCGGGCATACCGGTTCACCGCCGTCATGACGGCCGGCTCCCGCTCCATGACTTCGTTCAGGGCATCAATCTTCAGCCATGAGGCATAGCCAGCCACGGCGACGACGCTTGTACTGAGAGCTGTCCCGCCCCCGAACAGCAGGGCGGCACCCACGAATCCCTCGTTTCCGATCGACGTCTTCTCCGCAGACACGCCGGTCGCTTCTGTCTTGAGAAGCGAGACGGCACCGGAGTGAGGAAAGATCGCGTGCGTAAATGGCTCGCCCTCGGAATAGAGCCGTTGCCCTGGGGTAAGGGGCCTCGTGCTCTTCGAGTGACGTAGGGTGTCCAGAACATCCTCGCCGAACGCCAAGAGAATGCGATTGCGAATGCGGAAGTCGTCTTGGTCTTGAGACATGTCTTGTGGCGTGTCCTAACCGGGGGCGTTAGGGAAGGTAACGGAATATTAACGAGACCTGATTACGTTATCGTACATCGTATTGACGCCAAAGAACATTCGCTGGTGTCTTACGTAAGGTTTCGTACATTTGGCGCGCATCGAACTTCCGCAATAGTAGTCGACGGCCCCCGTGACCCGCAACCAGACTAAAGTCCGACGGACAACACATGCACGCATTGACATGCGTCTACGTGTTGTCCGTCAGAATCTATCAAGCTTCTCTCGAGCCCGGAGGACATGATGCCCCCTCGCGTCGTAGCTCCTGCTCACCTCTCCATAGCCACTGACAGCATCGACCCAGGCGCGTTGCTCACCGCCCTGCCGCGGTCGTCCCCCGCAGAGCAGCCCCAGATCACACATATGTTCGCAAAGTCGCTTCAGCGTGAAGAACTCATCGCCCTCAGGCGGGCGCTCAATCAGACGGCGATTGTGGCCGCGACCGATCGTGCCGGTCGCATCATCCATGCGAACCCGCGCTTCTGTGAGATCAGTGGATACACAGAGCCTGAACTGATGGGGCAGGACCACCGCATTCTGAACTCGGGGCATCATCCGCGGGAGTTCTTTCAGGATCTGTGGCGGACAATTGCGCGCGGCGCTACCTGGCATGGCGAGGTGCGCAACCGATCAAGATCGGGGTCCCTCTATTGGGTCGACACCACGATCGTACCCCTGCTCGCACGGAACGGGTCGCTTCAGGGCTATGTCTCGATCAGGTTCGACATCACAGCCCGAAAACAGGCAGAGCTTGAGCTGGCGACCGAGAACGTCTTTCGCCAACAGGCGGAAACTCTCCTCCGCCAGATCGTCGAAACGATCCCCGCCGGGATATCGGCATTCGATGCCAATGACCGGCTGCTGATCTTCAACGAAGCCTTCAAGGCCTTCTACCCGAAGGTGGCCGACCTCATTCAGGAAGGCGCCCGTTTCGGGGATATTCTCAAGGCTGCAGCGGAGCGTGGTCAGTTCGCGGAGCTTGGCGGACGCGGGCGGGACATTGAGACGTGGCTGGCGCGCCGGCTGCGAGAGCATGCCAAGCCAACCCAAACCCTCGTTCAGAAACTCGACGATGGCCGCTGGGTTCAAGTCCTTGAGCGGCGTACCACCGACGGGCTCCATGTCACGACCCGTGCCGATATCACCGAACTCAAGGTCGCCGAGCAAACGATCCGGAAGCAGGCTGAACAGGACTCCCTGACAGGACTTGCCAATCGTGCTGCCTTCTACAGCCGGGTCGAGCGACTCCTCGCAGACGATGCTCCGAAGGGGCTGCTCGTCGTGACGGACCTCGATAATTTCAAGGCGATCAACGACACGCTCGGCCACGACGCCGGAGACGAGTTGCTCGTCGTGGTGGGACGCCGCCTCGCTGGTGCGGTTCGCAAATCCGACATGGTCGCCCGCCTCGGTGGCGATGAGTTCGCGGTGGTGATGAGCGGCATCACATCGAGGCAGGTCGCCGAACGGCGTTTGGCCCGGCTCGCCGATTTCGTCCAACAGCCCGTCGCGCTCACCGGCCGGACCGTCCAACCGCGGATCAGCATGGGCGTGGTCCTGATCGGCACCCAAGGCAAGAGCCGCAAGGATCTCATTCGCGAAGCCGATCTTGCCCTCTACCAGGCGAAGGGCGCAGGGCGCGGCAGGTATGCCTTCTTCGACGAGACGATGTCGAAGGCGGTGGAGCAGCGTCAGTCAGATATCGAAGAGCTCCGGACGGGATTGCAGCGCGATGAACTGCGGGTCGAGTTTCAGCCCCAGGTCAACCTCCAGACCGGCGAGCCAGTGGGACTGGAAGCCCTTGCGCGCTGGCAGCGGGGCTCCGAAGTCGTATCCCCGGCATCGTTCATTCCATTGGCTGAGGAATCCGGGCTCATCATCCCGCTTGGAAGCCGCGTTATCGAACTGTCCCTCGCCTTCCAGGCCTCCATGCTCGCGAAGGGTCTCCGCCCCGGCCGATTGGCGATCAACGTCTCGGCGGCCCAGCTGAAGCTGGATGATTTCGTCGAGACCCTTGCCAACCAGCTCAGCCGGTTCAGGTTACGGCCAGCCGACATCGAGATCGAGATCACCGAGACGGTCCTGCTCGACCGCTCCATCCATCAGATCGTGCGCACGATCGAGAAACTCGACGCTCTGGGCGTCACGATCGCTCTGGACGACTTTGGGACGGGCTACGCCTCGCTCTCCCACCTCAAGCAGTTCAAGGTCGACCGCCTGAAGATCGACCGCTCCTTCGTGGCCGACATCAGGCCAGAGGATGGCCGCGGCGTCATCGCAAGGACCATTGTGTCCCTCGCCCACAGCCTCGGAATGGACGTGGTCGGCGAGGGCATCGAGACGCAGTTTCAGTCGGAAGCCTTGCGGGCAATCGGCTGCGACATTGGCCAGGGGTACCTGCTGTCCCCGCCGCTCGTACCCGACGACACCGAACGATACTTCCAGCAACGCGCGACCGCTCCGGCCGTGCCGTCCATGCGCATCGTCGCCTGAACTCCACAAAATGACCACTGGGGATGACAGATGCGCAAACCTCGTCGCCGCGTCCACCGACCAGCCAGCTACTCGGCCGCCGAGCTGGCTCATTTTCCCGGCATCGGCGATGTGGCCGCCCAGTATGGGCTGACGCACCGCGCCTTGCGCTTCTATGAGGACGCCGGGCTCATCGCCCCCATCAGGTATCTCGGTCGGCGATACTACGGGTCGGATGCGTTGCGCAGCCTGGACATCGTGGTCTCGGCGAAGAAGGCCGGTTTCAGTCTTCGAGAGATCGAGGAGATGCTCCGGGCCGATCAGACATGGGCGGAGTGGCTGGGTCCGAAAAAGCTGAAGCAGCGCATAGGCATGCTTCAGCATCGTCTTCGCGAAATCGACAACGCGGTGCAAGAACTCACACGCCTGCTTCCCACCCTGCCCGCCGGTTCTGGCAGTACGGACGGTGACCAGATCAGCAGGCGCTCGCTATGCCGATAGCCCCTCTCATCCACGAACCGCAGAAGCATTTCGGACTTCCGAAGGTCATTTCTCGACTGGTCGCGGTTCGACAGGAGATGCGTGACATCGAAATGGGCATTTCGCGGCTCACCAGCATCGCTGGGCGCCTTGCCGGCTCATCCGAGCCCAGCAGCACTGCCCGATCCGCCGCGGGGGGCCCATGACCATCAATCCCCTCGACAACATTGTCCAGTTTCCTGGCCTGCACAGTCCGGAGCAGGACGTCGACCCGCATCGCGAGGTCGTCGCCGCGCTCACCCACATCATCCGTCAGATCAGTGGCCTCGTGAATGCAATCAACGAAGGACCGACAACCGACGTCGACAAGGCGATGTATGCAGGCTGGCTCTGCTCCGCATCTGCTATGTGCCTCCGCGCCCAGCTGGAATATTTCGACCAGTTTATCGGCGGCCGTGAGCGAGTTTCCGATGCCCCAGCATTTGATCCTCCGCTGCGCCCGGGGCCTCCCACATGAACCATTCGAGGCAACACTGGGGAGAGCTTCGCTCGCAGGTCGCGCTGCTGTCGATCCTTGTTTCAGGCGGTAGCGACAGTCCGCCGCCATTCAATGATACAGACTGCGGCAGCCTCATCGCCGCTATCGACTTGATCCATGCGGACTACTCTCGCGACCTGTCGGTTCCGGAGATGGCGCGGCGAGCCGCCATGTCACGGTTTCACTTCATCCGGCGCTTCGCCAGCGCCTTTGGGATCACCCCGTACCAGTATCTATTGCGCGTGCGCATCTGCCACGCGGCCCGCCTGATCGCCGCAACAGAGCATCCCCCGGGGACCATTGCGAGACTTGTGGGCTTTACCAGCCCCGGACAGATGTCGCGCCATTTCAAGCTTGCTTTCGGACTCTCCCCCACGTCCTTCCGCGGCACCCTGTACCCTGAAGAAGTGGCTGACATGAATTGAGTTCTTGTCGCGTTCGCATGCCCCCGAGCCATCCGCTTTCTCTCATCCACCGAGGCCCCCCATGAGCATCCCGACTCCGCAGCGCCTTGCCTTTCACGGCGTCGACGCGAATGTCTCTACAGTCCTGCGTTCTCACAAGCCTCTGATCCTGGAGATGATGCCGTCGATCCTCGACGCGTTCTATGATCACATCGACCGGTTCCCCGAGACCAAAGCGTTCTTCCGGAACCGCGATCACATGATGCACGCCAAGAAGATGCAGCTGCTCCACTGGAGCGTCATCCTCGACGGCAAGTTCGATGATCACTACGTCGCCTCGGTGACGAAGGTCGGTGAGGTCCATAACAAGCTGGGGCTCGAACCGATCTGGTACATCGGCGGTTATAATGCCCTGGTCACCGGGCTTCTCGACTCCATCTCCGCGAAGTTCAACGGAAGCTGGCTCAAGAGTGGGGATTCCGTCGCCCGAACCGATCTCCAGAAGGCCGTGGTGAAGGCGGCCATGCTCGACATGGACTTCGCGATCGCTGTCTATACCGACGCGGGAAGACGCGACCGCCGCGAGACGCTCGACCGGCTTGCCGGGGAGTTCGAAACGGCTGTGGGGGCGATCGTTTCGGGGGTCGCGGCACAGTCCGCGGAACTCAAGACTGCTGCTCAAGCTCTCAGCGCCACCGCCCAGCAGACCGCTGATCAGTCGCGCATGGTGTCCAGTTCGTCGGAGGAAGCCTCCGCCAACGTTCAGACGGTTGCTGCCGCGACGGAGGAGTTGTCCGCCTCGGTATCGGAGATCGGATCGCAGGTGAACGACTCGGCCCGTATCGCGCGGGAGGCCGTCGGTGACGCCGAGCGTACCGTTTCGTCGATGCAGTCACTTGCCTTCGCGGCGCAGAGCATCGGAGACATTGTGGACCTCATCAACAACATCGCCGGTCAGACCAATCTCCTGGCGCTGAACGCGACGATCGAGGCGGCACGCGCCGGCGAAGCCGGCCGGGGGTTCGCAGTGGTCGCCCAGGAGGTGAAGTCACTCGCAGAGCAGACGTCGAAGGCGACGACCGATATCGGCGCGCAAATCGGTGAGATCCAGCGCCAGACAGCCGACTCGGTCAAGGCCATCGACGGCGTCGCCAACGTTATCCGGTCGATGGATCGGATTGCATCTTCCATTGCCGCCGCCGTTGAGGAGCAGGGTGCCGCGACCAACGAGATCTCCCGCAACATCCAGGAGGCCGCTCATGGTACGAGCGCGGTCATGAACAATATCAGCGGCGTGACCGATGCGGCGGCTCATACCGGGGGCTCCGCGACAAGGGTCCTGACCTCGGCAACTGATCTCGAGCAGCAGTCGCAGCGTCTGCGGGACGCCATGGCGACATTCCTGGTCACCGTTCGGGCGGCGTGACCGGACCGAGCAGAAGACGGCTTACGCGATTTCTCAGCGCCTCTCCGCCCCGGGGTGTGAACACCTCGCTCGGCGATCGTCCGGATTGGGTGAGGCAGGCAGAGAGATTGACCGGAGCAAAACCCTGGATCCGGAAAGGGGCCGGCGCCTGACAGCGCCGGCCCTTCCTGCTTTTTTGTGTCACGCTGCCTGAACACCGTGAAGGAAGGTCTGGACTTCCTGACTGAGATGGCTGGAGATCTGGGCCACCTCCTGAGCTGCCGACAGCACCTGCGAGGATGCAGCGCCCGTCGATGTCGCTCCATCGCGAACCGTGACAACACTCGTCGTGACCTGTTCGGTACCCCGTGCCGCCTCCTGCACGTTGCGGGCAATCTCGCCGGTGGCAGCCCCCTGTTCTTCCATGGCGGCTGCCACGCTGACCGAGACGCCCGACATCTCTTCGATCACCTTGGCAATCGTCGCAATGGCAGATACGACCGCTTCTGTCGACTGCTGGATTTCGCCGATCTGGGCCGCGATCTCGCCCGTCGCCTTGGTTGTCTGGCTCGCCAGTTCCTTGACCTCAGCAGCAACGACAGCGAAGCCCCGGCCGGCCTCTCCGGCGCGCGCCGCCTCGATCGTGGCGTTCAGGGCCAGGAGATTGGTCTGCCCGGCAATGTCGTTGATCAGGGAGACGACACTGCCGATCTTGGCAGCGCCTGCGACAAGCCCCTGAACGATCGCCTGGGCCTCCGTTGCCTGTTCGACCGCCCGGGCGGCCGTGCCGGAGGATTGGGCCGCCTGGCCGGAGATCTCACGGATCGATGTCGCGAGTTCCTCGGATGCGGCCGCGACCGTCTGGACGCTCGCCGACGTCTCCTCGGCGGCGCTGGCGAGAGACGTTGCGGCTTGGGTGTTATACTCAGCCGTCGACGTGAGAGACCGGGCGCTCGCCTCCATCTCGGTGGCCGCCGAGGCCAGTTGCGAGGTCAGCGCCCCGACTGCTGCCTCGAAGGTCTTCGTCAGGCCGTCAAGGGTCGCCGCACGCCGCATCTTGGCGTCGTTCTCCGCCTCCCGTTCGGCTGCAAGGCGACGATTGTCGATCAGATTGTTCCGGAAGACCTCGATCGAACGAGCCAGAGTCCCGACCTCATCCTTGCGCTCAACCTCCGGCACAACCAGGTCGGTATCGCCTTCGGCGAGCCTCTGCGTGGTTCCCGCCAGCTGGTTCAGCGGCCGCGCCACCCGCGCGGCGGCGATCCAGAATGCAAACCCTGCGACCAGAAGGCCGAGAACCAGGAGGCCGACATTCACGGCGAGCGCTTTCGTCGCCTGAGATGCCGTTTCCCCAGCGAGTGTTGCGGTTGCCGTTCCGATCGCCTGGTTCAGACCAAGAATCTCGTCGATGGCCTTGGTCGCGGCGGACACCCACTGATTGGCATCGACCGGATAGGCCGCGTCAGTGGTTCCAGCCTTGTAAACGCGCTCGCGCAGGGCCTGGAACTCGCCAAAATAGCCCGCCTTGATGCGTTCTACTGCACCCTTGAGCTCCGCAGGTGTGTCGCTACGCGCCGTCTGGAGATCGATCAGTCCCCAGGCGAGTTCAACGTTTCCTCGCTGGCGTGAAAGTTCGTCGAGTCGCTCCGGCGAGATGGCGCGCCCGCCAGAAATCACAGCGGCGATCGCTGCCCGCTCCCGGCCCGCAAACTCGCTGGTCACCCATGCCAGATGCTTGAGCCTCTGGAATTCAGCAATGCGTGCCTCGGCATTTTCGATCCGCATCTCTGCCGCCAGGCGCAGCTGCTGCGACGCTTCGACAAGCGTTGTCAGTCCGGCGATTGAGCGGGACGCGGTCTGAGATGCCCTTTGATCCCTCGGCTTCGCGATCTCGCCATCGACCTGGCTCCGGATCGCTTCTACCTGCCGCATTGCGGAGTCCACCCGTCCCAGCTCGGGAAGACCCGAATGTGTCGCGCGCAGGCGCTCCAGGGCTCCCCGGAATGCGCTGTCACCCTGCTGGCGAAACTGCCCAAGGAGTGCCGTATCGCTCACTGGAGCGGGAGACGAGGAGTTCAGCAGGGCGGCTGTCCGTCCGCGCTCAGCAGCCCAGTTGCCTGCTGCTGCGAGAAGCTGATCACCGGTGGCGTTCCCCTCCTGGATGGCCTGCACGGTGGTTCTCTGCCGGAATGCCGTAACGCTTTGCTGGATGGTCAGGCCGATCAGCAGCAACGCAAGAGCGGCCACGGCGGCGAACAGAACGGTTCTCAAAGACAGGCGCGATAGCATGGACGTTCTCCATCCGGGGGAGGCATTGGGTGACGCAGGTGGGTAGCGACTGGTCGGGCCTCTTGGCGACTTGCCGGCGCAACGCGCCAGTCGGCCAGACACCCCGGCTACAGCCATCGCGAGGGCATCGTTGGCCTCACGGGCGCGTTCGGTTTAGGACGCGTCCTGTCCTATAACGTACAAATTGGATGGTTAACGTCGGGTTACTTGGCCCGCGGACTGCATACTTATTGAGCACCAGTTGTCGTTAGGGGCACTGTTCGGTGCAAGTGCGTCGGTCAGAACACAGCGACTTCACCTCTCTCGCCGTGCGCTCACGCGCTGCATCGCTCGGGAGACCGGAACCATCGCACCTTCCGGCAACGGGCTATTGCGGTAACTGTCCGGTCCGAGACACCCGAATAACGAAGGAATGCTATTGTGGATTCCAAGGCAGTGCGATCTGCGGACCGAGGCGCAACTGGTCGATGGCGCGGCGGGCGATATGGTCGACGATCGCCTCGACGCTGTCGGGGCGCCGGTAGAAGGCCGGCACGGGCGGCATGATCACGGCGCCCATCTCGGTCACCGCCGTCATGGCCCTGAGGTGGCCGAGATGCAGCGGCGTCTCGCGCGCGAGGAGAACCAGCGGGCGCCGCTCCTTCAACTGCACGTCGGCGGCGCGCACCAGCAGGTTGTCCGACAGGGAATGGGCGATGGCCGCCAGGGTCCGCATGGAGCAGGGCGCGACGATCATGCCGGCCACCGGATAGGACCCCGAGGCGATGGTGGCGCCGATGTCGTCGATGGCGTGGGCGACGTGGGCACGGGACCTCAGCCGGTCGGCGGCTGACGCATCGATCTCGTGGGCGAGCGTCCGCTCGGCGGCGGACGAGATGACGAGGTCGATGACGACGCCGAGGGTTGCGAGGAGGTCGACGATCCGCACCGCGATCACCGCGCCGGACGCGCCGCTCACCCCAACGACAACCCGCGGCGTCATGGCTTCCTCCCCGCCAGGCCCATGGCGATCTTCGGCCAGAGGGCATCGACCCGCCGTTCGACGTCCTTCGACATCGCAAGAACGACACCCCACTCGCGATTCGTCTCCGCACCGATCTTCGTCGTCGCATCGATGCCGAGCTTGCCGCCGAGCCCCGCCTCGGGCGAGGCGAAGTCGAGATAGTCGATCGGCGTGCGGTCGATGACGACCAGATCGCGCGAGGGATCGGAGCGGGTGGCGATCGCCCACATGACGTCGCTCCAGTCGCGCACGGCGATGTCGCGGTCCACGACCACGATGGTCTTGGTGTAGCTGAACTGCGCCAGCATGCCCCACAGTGCCATCATCACCCGTCGGGCCTGGCCGGGGTAGCGCTTGTCGATGGAGACGACCGCCATCCGGTAGGAGCAGGCCTCGGGTGGCAGCCAGAGATCGACGATCTCCGGAATCTGCCGGCGGATCATCGGCAGTGCCAGCTCGTTGAAGACGGCGCCGATGACAGAGGGCTCGTCCGGCGGGCGCCCGGTATGGGTGGTCAGGTAGAGCGGGTCGGATCGCGTGGTGATGGCGCTGACCCGGAGGGCAGGGAAGTTCTCCACGGAATTGTAGTAGCCGGTGTGGTCGCCATAGGGACCCTCCGGCGCGCGCTCTCCTGGCTGCACCCAGCCCTCGATGATGATCTCGGCATCGGCCGGCACCATCAGCGGCACGGTGACGGCCGGCGCCAGGCGCGGCCGTTCGCCGCGCAGCACGCCGGAGAAGCGGATTTCCGACAGGGTCTCCGGCAGTGGCAGGGCGGCGGAGAGCATGGTGGCCGGATCGGTGCCGATCGCCACCGCCACCGGCATGGCCTCGCCCCGCGCCTCCCAGGCCCGGTGATGGGCAGCGCCGCCGCGGTGGGCGAGCCAGCGCAGGATCGCCGCGTCGCGGTCCGCCACCTGCATGCGATAGACGCCGAGATTGTAGCGGCCGGTGTCGTCCCAGTCGCCGTCTGGCGGCCGCGTGACGACCAGCGGCCAGGTGATGAGCGGGGCGGGCTCGCCCGGCCAGCAGGTCTGCACCGGCAGCATCGAAAGGTCGACGGCGGGGCCGATGTGGCGGACCTCCTGGCAGGGAGGAGAACCGACGACGGCTGGCCGGGTCGACAGCGCCGCCCGGATCATCGGCCAGCGCGACAGGGCGTCCTTCAGTCCGTCCACCGGGGCAGGCTCGCGCAGCGCCGCCAGCAACTCGCCGAGTTCGCCGACCCGGTCGCGACGGACGCCGAGGCCGGCTGCGACCCGCTCTTCCGTGCCGAACAGGTTGGCGATGACGGGCATGGCGGCGGGGCGGCCGCCGACCGTCGCGGCGTCGAAGCGCAGGGCGGGTCCTCCGGCGCGCAGCACCCGCCGCTGCACTTCGGTCATGTCGAGAACGGTGTCCACCGGCGTCGTGACGCGGGCGAGATCCTCGCGCGCGGAGAGAAAGGCGAGAAACTCCCGCAGGCCGCGAAAGCGCGGATGATCCCGCTGCACCCGAAAGCCCTCTCTGGCATGCGACGATCGTGCTTCCTGACGAGCCTTCGACGTTCGCGCCTTGAGGTGGCGCAAAGACGCGGCCCCGCCGACCTGCCGTAAGTTCACCATGGAACAGTCCGAACGCATCCCGACGTTTCCCGCGGCGGCCGCATTGCTGCTGCGTGGGACGCCGTCCATCGTCATCGAGACACTCCTGTCCCGCCTCGTGGCGGTCACGACCGATCGCCATCCGCGCCTGTTCGACAGGCTGGGCGTATTTGCAGGTTCCCGCTACCTCATCGATCCGACGGACCTTCCCTTCGTCCTCATCCTGCATCCCGCCGCGACCGAGGGCCGGCTGCGCGTGCTGCCGCGCGATACGACGGAGCCCCGGGACGCCCGCATCGGCGGGCCGCTGGCCGCTCTCCTCGGCCTCGTCCACGGCAGCTATGACGGCGATGCGCTGTTCTTCTCGCGCGACCTTGTGATCGAGGGCGACACCGAGGCGGTTCTCGCCCTGCGCAACGCCATCGACGACGCCGAGATCGACCTGTCGGAAGAGGCCCTGCACGGCCTCGGGCCGCTGCGCGCCCTGGCCACGCCGCCGATCGCCCGCATTCTCCCCCTCGTCGAACGCCTGACCGGCGTCAGCCTGTCGCGACAGAACCGGGGAACCCTGCAGCATGGCCAGTGAACGGCTCGAGATCGTCTGCCCGGCCGGCACGCCGGCCGCCCTGAGGACGGCGGTGGATGCCGGCGCCGACAGCGTCTATTGCGGCTTCAACGACGAGACGAACGCCCGCAACTTCCCCGGCCTCAACTTCTCCCGCGCCGAGATGGCGGAAGGCATCGCCTATGCCGCGGCGCGCGGGGTGAAGGTGCTCGTGGCCATCAACACTTTTCCGCGCGCCGGCAGCGAGACGCTGTGGCACACGGCGGTCGACGACGCGCTGGCGGCGGGCGCCCATGCGGTGATCCTCGCCGACGTCGGATTGCTCGCCTATGCCGCCGAGCGCCATCCGGACCGGCGCCTGCACCTCTCCGTCCAGGCCGCGGCCTCCAACGCCGACGCCATCAACTTCTATGCCGAGACCTTCGGCATCCGCCGTGTCGTGCTGCCGCGGGTGCTGACGGTGGAGGAGATCGCCGTCATCAACCGCGAGATCAACGTGGAGACCGAGGTCTTCATCTTCGGCGGTCTCTGCGTCATGGCGGAAGGGCGCTGCTCGCTGTCCTCCTACGCCACCGGCCGCTCCCCCAACATGCACGGCGTCTGCTCGCCGGCCAGCCACGTCGCCTATGCCGAGGAGGACGAGGATCTGGTGGCGCGGCTCGGCGGCTTCACCATCCACCGTGTGCCGAAGGCGGTGGCGGCGCCCTATCCGACGCTGTGCAAGGGCTGTTTCGAGACCGAGCACTACCGCGGCCACATCTTCGAGGATCCGGTGAGCCTCGATGCGGCGACGCTGATGCCGCAACTCGCCCGCGCCGGTGTTCGCGCCCTGAAGATCGAGGGCCGGCAGCGCAGCCGCGCCTATGTCGAGGCCGTGGTGCGCGCCTTCCGCAAGGCGAGCGAAGCGCAGGCGGCCGGCCTTCCCATCCCGGCCAGCGAGCTGTGGCGCCTGACCGAAGGCCAGCAGACCACGGCCGGGGCCTATCGCAAGACCTGGCGCTGAGGCGCGGGCGGAGAACGTCATGGAACTGACCGTCGGCCCGCTGCTCTTCCATTGGGCGACCGATGCCTGGAGCGACTTCTACGCCCGCCTCGCCGACGAGGCGCCGGTGGATCGTGTCGTGATCGGCGAGAGCGTCTGCTCCAAGCGCCTGCCGCTCTATGCCGACCGCATTCTCGAGGCCGTGGAGCGGCTGGAGCGCGGCGGCAAGAGCGTCGTCCTGACCTCGCTCGCGCTCGTCACCCTGCCGCGCGAGCGGCGGGCGGCCGCCGGGCTGTTCGCCCAGACCGACCACGAGGTCGAGATCGACGATCTGACGCTGATGCGCTGGGCCGGCAAGGACGGGGAGGCGGACAAGCCGGCCTTCTCCATCGGGCCGCTGGTCAACGTCTATAACGAATCGACTCTCGGCTTCTTCGCCGGGCGCGGGGCGAGAGCCGTCTGCCTGCCCCCCGAACTGCCCTTCGCCTCGGTGGCGAGCCTTGCCGCCGCGGCCCGGCCGCTCGGCATCGGCGTCGAGGTCTTCGCCTTCGGCCGCGTGCCGCTAGCCATCTCGGCCCGCTGCTATCACGCCCGCGTCCATGGCCGGACCAAGGATTCCTGCCAGTTCGTCTGCGACCAGGACCCGGACGGCATGGTGGTCAAGACGCTCGACGGCCAGGACTTCCTCGCCGTCAACGGCGTGCAGACGCTCTCCTACAACTGCTGCAACCTGATCGGCGACGTCGGCACACTGCGGGACGCCGGCGTCACCGCGCTCCGCCTGTCGCCGCACAGCGGCGATTTTGTCGCGGTGTGTCGTGCCTTCCGGGATGCGATCGACGGCAGGGACGGCGAAACGCTGGATCTCAGCACGATCGCGGTGCCCCCCATGCCCTTCTCGCGCGGCTTCATGTTCGGGGCGACCGGCGCCTCCTGACCCCGGAGCGCCCATTCGAAGGCACCCGTCGCCGCGAAGCATCGGCGGTGCTGTCATCTCCGAAGGCCGAAGGCTGGCGAGACGACCACTGCTATCTACCGCGAGCACGGCAGGGGTGCGGCGAGATTCTTCAACTTGAAGGTGAAGTTGGGGGAGCGACTGGTCCGCTGATCTTGCCTGGCGGCTCGTGAGAGAGAGAACGTCCATCTCAAGAGCCTGACGGCCAAGCCATCACTCAATTGACGACTGGCTTGCGATGGGTCGTAAACTGAGTGCGCTATCGATTCTCGTAACGTTCTCTATACTTCTCGCCAGCGCTCGGCGTGTGCTGAAACCTAGGACATGCCGGCGACAGCGGACGCCATGAGACCGCCCGGCCTTCTCAGTCAGTGCGGTGGCTGGGATGGCCGTGGCCGCGGACACGGTGGGCGACCGCCGTCAGGATAACGCTCGCGTCGCTGGAACTGATGATCTACAGTTTCAAAGTGCCGATGGGTGCTCTCCCCGAGGTCCGTCGGCTAGCTGTTTGATCCCAGGTTTTGATGGTGCATTCTCATCGACAGAATCGAGGGAAGCGCTATGGGCCAGATTCTACACGGGAGCGCCACAACGACAGAGGCGGTCCGTCGAGCGATACAGCATAGTCAAGA
>NZ_JBJPHW010000024.1:0-13119 GCF_053471285.1 Phreatobacter aquiterrae
TCCACACCCGTCATCCCTGGACCCTTCCCGAAAACGGAAAGGATCGTGCGCTATGGCCTCAGCAGGGGTGGTTATTGGACGCGAAACCAGCCCAGCAGGGGGTGGTTCTTGCACGCGATTTCACAGGCTTGCCCCTTGATGCAGAGGCCCGAAAGCCCACTCTCAGCGCCAGAGAGAAGCAAACCCGGTTCAGGAGGTTGCACCACCTGGAAGGCTCGTCTCTTCAATCAAAAAATTAGCGTCTCTTTTCTGTAAATTTCTGAGAAGTGTTCTGAGAAAGTGTTCGGGCAATGTTCTGAGTGTTCTGTATCTATATATAGAGGGCGCGACCAACTCAGCGGAAAAGCGCGACCAACTCAGCGGAGAAGCGCGACCAACTCAGCGGAGAAATCGCCCCAAGCGCGACCAACTCAGCGGAGGCGCGCGACCAACTCAGCGGAGAGGTGGTGCTAAGCCCTTGAAATATATGTACCGCAAAATGGCGGGGGCGCGACCAACTCAGCGGAGCTAAGAGCCGACAGTTTCACGGTTTTCGTGGAACATAGGCCGCACCAATCCCTGGATGGGATGCGCCGCTATGCCTTCTTGATCGGGCGTGGGGTGGGAAGTGCCAGCACCTTCGGATCGGCCGGGTGCAAGGTGATGCCTTCCTCGGTGAGCCGTAGCGGGAGCTTGGGGAACACCTCGCGGACGTGTTCGACCTCCATGGCAAACTTGCGCTGGAAGTCGCGTTGCCGGGTGAAGCCCTCGCCGAACTGCTCGCCGAGGGCGTTCCAGCTGATGTGCAACGGGCGCTCGATGTTGTGCAGGCGGTAGCCCAGCCAGAAATACAGATCCAGCTTGCGGGCGCTGCCTGCGAAGGCGCGAACCGCCTTCACGTTCACGGGCAGGGCGTGGCGCTGCAAGCTGTCATACATGGTCGGGCTAAAGGTAAGCGTGCTCGGCCAGAGGGAGCGCTGGCGCGGGTCGGCCGAGAGCCACAGCTCAAAGTCTTCGATCGGCGTGAAGCTCTTGGTTTTTACGGTCGAGCCGCTCCATGCGGTGATGCGCATGGTGCAGGCGGCGAGCGCGTTCAGCTGCTGCCGGAAGGCAGTCAGTGAGCCGCGCGGCCCCCCAGCGTCGTCATAGCCCATATCCCGCACGAAGGCGGTGAAGGTATCGGCAAGCTCAATGGTGGCCGACTTCTGCCGCACTGCCTCGCTGCACAGGTGCATCAGGATCAGCCGCGCCTTAGGCCCGTAGGGCAGCGGCTGCGGCACAAGCTGGCCTTCGGCATTGGGGAGATCCTGGGCGTAGACGGCAAGGCTCATCTGGCCCTGCTCTTTGACGTAGCGCCGCACGTCGAGCGGCTGGCGGTCATAGGGCAAGCCGCAGATCGCGAGCACGCTGTGAATGTGCCGCAGATCCTTGATCGTTGGCGGCTCATTCTCGAACACTTCGCGGATGATTGCCCGGCGCCGTGTCTCACGGGGCAGAGCCGCGAGGGCCGCAGCCTTCTCAGCGGCGGCGGCGGCTTCCTTGTCACGGCGCTGCTGCTGGCTAATGAGCATGCCCCGTTCGACCGAAAACAGCGCCTTGCCGCGTGCAGCTTCCAGCCGCTCGCGCAGGTCAAGATCGCGGATCAGGCTCTCGTCGTGCATACGATGAGCCTAAGTGATTTGCGGCAGCGGGCCTAGCGCCCTGCATGCAAACTGCACAGGTGAAACGAAGCCCATAAGGTGTAAGTTATACCTTATGCCTTGTAAGTCTCACTGCGGGCGTGCCCGTTTCGCTCTAGCCATTGGTGAATGGCCTCGGCGCAAATGTCATTCAGGCGGCGATCGTGATCGAGGGCAATCAGCTTGAGCGTGCGAATGGTGGGCGCGGGCAGATAGACGCTCACGTGAGGGTACTTCTTGCGGCCGGATGCGGCGGCAACCTCGGGCACGGCCGGGGTGGTGATGTGGCCCTCAGTCGCCCCCGCGATCGGCGTTGGGCGGAAGGTTGCGAGGCTGGCACGTTTGGCCATGGCTTAGCCTTTCATACGTTTGGCAACCCAAGCCCAAAGCGCCTGCACCTCGGCAGCTGCTTTGCCCTCGGGGTTGTGCTCAGTCACGCCCAGGCCCAGCCCTAGGGCGTCTTGAAAATCGTTCCGCTGCGCGATCGGCGGCTCGGCCAAGAGCCCCAGCACGCGCAACCCCGCCGCTGCCTCGGTGAGCCGGGAGCTGCGCACGGGCGCCTGGTTCAGCACGAAGGCGAAGCGGCGTCGGGCGCCCTGGATCGCCTCTAGCGTCGCCTGGGTGGCTTCGAGATCCGCCGGGGTCGGCCGCGTCGGTATCAGGCACAGGTCGGCCGCCTGGATCGCGGCAGTGGCGAGCGGGCTATCGGCGCCCGCTGTGTCGAGCACAGTCAGGGTGAACCCGTTGGCGGCGATCTGGGCCAGCGCCGGGGCCAATCCTGCCGCTGTCTCGATCCGGTCGAATGCGGGAAACGCAGCCTCCCGGCGATCAACCCAGCGACGCAAGGTGCCCTGCTTATCCAGCTCTAGCAGAAACACCTTTTCGCGGGTCTGACTGGCGGCCACGGCAAGATTGGCGGCGAGGGTGCTTTTGCCGCTGCCGCCTTTTTGCGTGACCAAAGCCAGGGTTTTCATGCTCGAACCTTACAAGGTGCACCGTATAAGGTGCAACTTATACCGTGTAAGGTTTAAGGGATCGTGACGGAGGGTGTGGCTCTAATGCGACTTACCGCGCACCGACCGCTCTACTGCCTTCAGGATTTTCACAGCAAGCAGGTAGAGCAGCCCGTACATCGCAAATGCAATGGCATTGCCGATGAACCAGCCAGCCTGCGCACCCTCGCTATCAGCCGACGGCACCGACTGGACACAGCCAGTAAAAAACTGAACCAGATACACAGCTACGAGAAGGCCCGTAAATATGCGGTGCGTCAGTAAAAAACCATCTAATTTTGTCTCATTTTTGGGATCTGGCATCATATTGCAGATTAAAAAGCGCTGTGCCGTAGCAGTCAATATTGTTTACTCAAATTTTGCGCATGCAGCTACAAGTTATTATTATATACGAAGCCGTGAAATAGTTGAATGGCTCACCGCGTAGCTGCGGGCGATCTCGCGGACGGCCTCGCCTTGGGCGAGCCTATCAAGGGCTTCCCGCCGCTGATGCGGGGTGAGGGTAGGGGGGCGCCCCAGGCGCACGCCACGGGCCTTGGCGCGGCTGCGCCCCTCGGCCGTGCGGGCTTTAATCAGCTCACGTTCGAACTCGGCCAGCCCCCCCAGGATCGTGAGCATAAGGCGGCCGTGGGCCGTGGTGGTGTCGGCCCAGGTATCTGCCAGGGAGCGGAACCCGGCCCCTGCCTGGGCGATCGTATCGAGCGCGTTCAAGAGATCCCGCGTTGAACGGGCGAGGCGGTCGAGCCTGGTCACAAGCACCACGTCTCCCGCGTTCAGGCTCGCTAAGAGCTTGGCGAGCTGGGGCCGATCGGCGCGGGCGCCGCTGGCCTTCTCCTGAAACACCTTCACGGCCCCAGCCTGGCGCAAGGCCTCAAGCTGGGCCTCAAGGGTTTGCCCGTCAGTCGATACCCGCGCGTAGCCGTAAATCATGCGGAGATTATGAACCGGATATATGCACCAGAAAAGCCTAGACGGATCAAAGGGTGACGGGGTGGTGCAAAAATGTTGATTTATGACGATAGAAAATGCTCAGGAAACACTAAATATATATGTATTGAGCGAAAGCTAAGCAAGACAATACCTGCCAGGAAATCGTTCCGGCTGCACTTTTTGAGGTATAACGAATGATTACAATAGGTTATATACTAATAATTTGCGGATACATACTAATTGCTGTAGCGCATATCTAATCTGATTGGCCGTTTGCAGCGCCAGGCTCACGCCTGGCGCCTCAAGCGGCTTTAATCCCGGTCAGACCGATAATCCGCGCGCGGAAATCGTCGTACTCACCGCCGGTCGCGCTGATGAGATCCGAGATCTTGTAAAACCGATTGGTGCTTGGGCTCTCCTTGCGAGCCATTACCATGTCCATCGCATCGACGTTGACCACAGTCCAGCACTCTGTGTAGCCCGCTGCACGGGCCTTCTGGTGGCTCTTTTCAGCTTCCCCTAAGCGATTGTGGATATTTGAAAAGTCCGTTCCGCCCTTGATCTCAATCGCGATGAGCTGGCGGAAGCTTCCGGTCGTCATCTGTTCTCGAATGATGATGTCAGGGTCTGCGGCAAACTCGATCAGCACTTTGCGCCCGGCTGCATTAGTTAGCTCCATGCGCCGGGTGTCAGAGGCCGTGATCGACCCGCCTACGATCTCCTTGATCGCCCCGAAAACCGAGACAATCGCGGCTGTCCCGATTGTGACGTTTCGGCTGCCTCGCAACTGCGGCCCCAAGGTTAGCAGCGTCAGATCATCAAGAAGCGCGCTGCTCACCGTGCTCGTGTTGAGGCCCGCCAGGAGCATGGCCCCGGCCTTGGCCATTTCCTTGCAAAAGTCCTCGATAATCGGCTCATTAGCCTTAGAGATCTGTCCACTTTCCTCAAGAGCCTTTAGGCGCCCCGCGACGGTGGCAGCGTAAAAAAGCTTCTGGCTGTAGCCGTACAGCAAGCGGTAATAGCCGATAAGGCGTGGGTTGGCCTTGAGCACAGCCGGTACGGCAAACATGAGTTCACCGCGTAGGCCGTGGCTCGCCAGCAAGGCCAGACTATGAGCCGGAACGATTGTCGCGAGTTCTTTATCGATCTCCGGTATCGAGAGCTTCTTGACGGTTTCGCCCAACGCCTCTTGCAGCATCGCTTCCCGGATTTCCACGAGGGCAATCGAGAAGGCAACCTGTAGCTCGGGTTCTGGAATGGCGAACATCAGGCGGCGACCCGCATGATCCGCTCTTCGGCCGCCAGGCGGCGAGCGGCAAGAGCGACGTACTCAGGATTGAGTTCAATTCCGGCATAACGGCGGTCAAGCTGCTGGGCCACGACCCCGACCGTGCCGGAGCCAAAGAAGGGATCTAGGACAACATCACCCGGGCGCGTCGAGGCCAGAATGCATGGCTCGACCAATCGGGGTGGGAAGGTCGCAAAATGTGCGCCGTTGAAGCCCTGAGTATTTATATCCCACACGGTGCGGCGGTTTCGGCCATTGGGCTCAAGCACGGCCGCCCTATCATAGAAATACTTCTCTGATTTCGTAAACATAAATAGATATTCGTGTGACCGCGTGGGGCGGTCTTTCACGCTTTCTGGCATAGCATTAGGCTTATTCCATATAATATCAGCACGAAGATACCAACCATCATCTTGAAGAGCGAATGCTAACCGCCACGGAATTCCCATGAGGTCTTTGGGCTTTAGGCCCTCGGGAGTATCCGGGCGAACTTCCATCGCCCGGGCCGGATTTTTCTTATCGGGTGCTCGCCAGCCTCTGTTGCCGCTGGTGTAGCCGTCTCCGATGTTGAGCCAGAAAACCCCATCAGGGCGCAGAACCCTACGCACCTCACGAAAGGTCGAAGTCAGCCGGTTGATGAACTGCGGAAGCGTCGTTTCAAGCCCGATCTGGTCGGGATTGTTATAGTCCCGCAGCCCCCAATAGGGGGGCGAGGTCACAACGCACTGCACACTTTCACCCGGGAGCCGCTGTAAGACCAGAAGGGCGTCACCTTCAAAGATCGTCGAGGTCGAAAGCGTCAGCTGTTCTGGCTTACGAACCTTTTGGGTGCGCATATCTGTGATTGTCCCGGCAAATCGCTGCATCTGCGCGGATAGTGGGAGAGGTGCGTCTGATTGGGCAAGGGCCGTCAAACCACACCATGCAGAAAATTGCCTGTCTTGTACGCAGCACTAGGAGTTGCGGAGACCCGGGTGCGCTTGCTCGCGAGGGCCGCAAATGCCAATTTTAGCCGGTTAACACTACACAGCCCAGGGGCGTGGGGTGGGCGGCTGGTACACCGTTTTCAAGCGGATCAAGGGGCACCTGTACGCCTACAGCCAGCGTTCCTGGCGGGACGGCAAGAAGGTGCGCGTGGAAAGCCGCTACATAGGCGGCAGCGGGGGGGCAACGACGCTTGCTAGCCTCGCTGAAGCTGCGAGAGGCAACAAGTTAACACTACGCCAAGACCCAGCCCTCAAGCTCGCTACGTTGCCCCCGGCGAAGGCAGAGGCTCTATTTTACGCCAACAAGCTCGTAGAGCTGCAGATAGACGACCTGCCCAAGCAATCGGGGGACGCCTTGTTAGGTTACACGGGGCGGGATTATCGCCCTTTGAACGAAGCACTACGCGGGGATATCCCGCTCACCCCGGCTCTCAAGCAGCAGATCCTGTGGATCAAGAAGGCGCTGCAAGACCCTCGGGCGGTCATGCTGCACGACGTGGTTTTGCATCGTGCCGCGCTGATCCGCTTTGATCAGCTCGCCCTCGGGGGCACCTTCATTGAACCGGGCTTTATGTCGTGCTCGGTGTCGCGAGAGGTGGCCTATGGCTGGGGTAAAGTGATGCAAGTCGCCAAGCCGTTCTATGAGAAGGTGCTGCTCAAGATCATCGTTCGCAAAGGCGAGCGGGGGTTTGTCTCGTTGAACGACGTAAACCCCGGCGAAGAGGACGAAGTTCTGTGCATTGGCTCGCAAATGCGCATCCTTGAATTGGAAAAGACCCGGCGAGGATGGACAGCGACCGTTGAACGGGTGACGATTTCCCGATGAGAAAACGACAGCTCACCCCTAGGGCGGCTACCCAGGCGCACCCTGAACGAGCCGATAAATGGGTGTCGGTGATCGATCAGGTAGACCCGCCCGGCACGGCGGCGCCCTTCGATGGCTTCGCCCATATCGACCGGCTGCTCGCTGACTTCGATGCAAAGCAACCGAAAAAGGCCGCTCGGCCAAAGGCGACTAAGCCGAAAGGCGGTTAACACTACAAGCGGCAAGGCCGACACCTCGGCATTGCCGATGGCAGCCAAATGCCCTGCAATCCCGGTCAGGCGGTCAAGGGGTTGGTGCGGGCGCAAGCCGGAGGCTGAGCCACGGCCCCTTGACGGCCCGCCGGGGCAGGGCACGACCAATCAAACCGGCCGCCGATCGGCGGCACCATGGCCCGCCCTAGCGCGGCCCACAGCCCCCAAGGGTGCCTGCCTGTGGCGAACGGAGCCACGGGGAGGGCGGGGGCCGGGCCTGCGCGGAAGGCGGGCACCGGGGAGGGGTCAGGGGAGGGCAACGCCCGCCCCTCGGCCGCTGGGTGGCGCGACGCGCCTTAAGCGGCCTGGCGTGGGGTTTAGGGGAGGCGGCCCAGAGCCCTCCCCTTTGGCGCTGCCAAAGGCCCTGGCGGCCGTTGCAGCGACAACACAGGCAGGGCCAGAGCCCGCCGTCACTACCGATCTTAGAAGGTAGTGACGGCGGCGGTTCGCAAGCTCACCACCGCAGGAAAAGGCGGCTTCTATCGGGGGCCAGGCGCCATTGGGGGCGCGGGGCGGCAGCTGTCAGGACGAGTGGCGGCGAGTGACAGAAGGGGAAGCCTACCCCTGCCTACGGGGTAGGCCTGCAACACTCAGGGGCTTAGCAGGCCCAATGCGCGACAACTTCGGCCTTAGTGCCCCTCACGTTTGAAAGGAACGACCATGAACGCTGCCAAACAGCACCCAGCGAAGCGCCTCGGCGCAACGCTTTACCGACGCGAACCACAGCAACCCCACGGGCAATGCACGCGACACCGGCCCAGGAGGCCACCAACGACGGAGAAGCCAACCTAACGCGAACGAGCTGAACACATGAAGGCAAGACGCTCGCCAGCGTGGCGAACGATTGGAGACTAGGAACAGGGAGAAACGGAGAAAACAACAGGGAGTATCCCGACCACCTCGCACCCTCAGGGGCGGGCCGACCACGACCTAGAAGGCGTGGCGGCAGGTCATAAACACTAACCGACAACGTATAAGGTGTAACTTACAAGGTATGGACGACCTCGCCTACAGCCTGAAATCCCTGACCCTCGGGTCGGGAGAAGGCAGCTACAACACACGCACCCAGCGTCACCGGGGCTTGCAGCTGATCGCCCGCGAGCTGCGCGGAATGGGGTACATGCTCGCAGGCGCCCAATCCCTCAAGCCTAAGCACGTCTCGGCCCTGGTGGAGAGCTGGAAAGCCTCGAACCTCTCGGCCGGGACGCTCAAGAACCGCATGGCCTGGCTGCGGTGGTGGGGCGAGAAAATCCGCAAGACGAGCGTGCTGCCTGCCGATAACGCGGCCCTCGGCATCGAGCGGCGCAGCACCTGGAAAGGCCAGAAGGCCCACACCACGACCGGCGACAAGCAAGCCGCCCTGCCCCCTCGGGCAGCCCTGGCGGTGCGCTTGCAAATGGCCTTCGGCCTGCGCCTGGAAGAGAGCCTAAAATTCCGGCCCAACGTGGCCGACAAAGGCAACACCCTCACCTTGCAGGCGAGCTGGTGCAAAGGCGGCCGGGCGCGGGAAATCCCGGTGCACCACCCCAAGCAACGGGCCTTGCTCAATGAGCTGCGGGCCGTGGTGGGCGACGGGTGCCTGATCCCTGAGGGGCAAACCTACATCAAAGCCCGGAAGGATCTTGAACGCATCACCTGGGCGACCGGGGTACGGAACATGCACGGGCACCGCCACTGGTACGCGCAATGGCGCTATCAAGCCTTGACGGGCTGGGCTCCCCCGGCGGCGGGCGGCAAGACCTATGAGCAAATGAACCGGGCCGAACGGGCGGCCGACTATCGCGCCCGCCTCACCGTCAGCCGTGAGCTGGGTCACAACCGGATCGACATCACCGACGCTTACCTCGGGCGCCGCTTTGCGGCCCGGAAGGAGGCGGCGTAATGCGCGCGAAACTCGCCCCCTTGCTGCCCTATATCCACGAGTTGACCCAGGCGAGCCGGGAGAAGATAGCGGGCGAGATCCTGAGCCGCGAAGCGGCGCGCACGCTGATCACGGAAGCGGCGGGGCGCGGCGAAGGATCGGTGCGCCTCACCTTAGGCGAGCACATGATCGAGCTGCGCAGCACCGAGGCGGCGGCGAAGCTGCTGGCCTGGTGCGGCGATCAGGGGTTCACGACGGAATGGGCCGAAGTCACGCTCGAACGGCGGAACGGGATCAAGCTCAAAACGGCTGAGCTGATCATCAGCTGGGCGCGGGATCAGATCGCCTCGACTGAATAGCCAGAAGGGAAAACGGGGGCACCCACCCCCCGGCGGGTAGAGACGGAGGGCAATTGGAAGGGGCCTGAAAGGGCCATTTCAATTGCCTGACGGCGAAGAAAGGTCTCATAAACAGCCTAAACGCTTGCAACGTAAGCCTTATTCTAAGTCATGATCCGGCCCATTTTTGGGTCATATCCGGGGACGTTTTCGGGGCGTTTTTCAAGACCACTTGACCTGCTCGGGCGGCACCGGACGGCTGGTCGTACCATAGCTTTGCATCACCAGATTGTATGGCGGGGAAGGCATCTGTGGCTGATTGGGTAGAGTGCGCTGTTCACTCAATGCCTTGGGGCCTTGAGGCGCTGGCGGCAACAGGTCAGCAACCTGCTTGACGAGAGGAGAGGCGAACTCAGGCTCACGCAGGATCCAGAGCTCGGGACGCCGAAACGCGGCTTCCTTGAACAGCTCGCGAAAGAGCGTGGTGAGGTGTTCGGGCTTCGACAATTCCAGCTCAAGGCGCCCACGCTCTTGCGCCACCCGGTGGAGCGAGGTCAGCACCTCCTGGGCCATTTCTCCCATCTCGTGACGGATGGCCTCGGCCTTTTTCCGATCCTCCTGCCAGGTCAAAAACGCCTTCCTGTCTTTCTCATAACGGACGGTGGCGTCATGCCAGGCTTGCCACTTGGGATAGTAGGCTTTGTACGCCGCTTCATAGTCGGCCTTGGCGAGCGCGAGGGATTTTGCGGCATCCCTTTTCACAGTGGCATCGTAAAGTGCCTTGCTGGCAGCGTACCGGGCTTTGTTTGCAGCATTTGAGACTAGCTGCCACCCGATAATGGTCGCAGACAATAAAAACCCGCCTACAAAACCGTAGCTGACTGCCGCTCCAAGGTCGCTGTTACGGGACTGAAGCGGCGACGCCGACCCGGCTAACCCGATAAACGCAACAACACCGAACAGTATGGCACCCGCTATTGGAAAGGCGATGAGGCCTGAATAGTCTGGGCGGTGTAAGTGTGGAGGTTGGGGCTCTTGCATGTCGGATGAGGGCAGTAGTGGAACGCTGATCGACCCGCGCAGGCTCGATCTACGTGCCCTCGCGGTACGTGCGAACCTGCCGGTTCCGGCTCCGCCTGTCGAGCCACCGGCAAGCGAGCGGCTTGCGCTGGGAGAACTCTCACCGCTCGGAGACGACGGACAAAGCGAAGTCGGGGCGGCCATTGCCCGGCTGGTTGATCGCTACAATGCGATGCTTGAAGCGACCGGCGCCTATTACCGGGCCTATTCCTTCAAGGAGTATCTGCACCGCCGCGCGAATGTGTCGCGCTCTCGATTAGATCCCGACCCCTTCAACCGGAGTGACTTCACCAAGGATTATGAGGGGTACGTCACCTATCTCAGCGATCAGAACGACACCCTTGCGCGGCTGATCGCGTGGGAGATGGCTCGGCCGCGCCATTGCCTCGAAACCCGCGACCGCCGCGCCCACACCCTGGTGACGGGCGGCTCACGGTCGGGCAAGTCGGAGCTGATCAAGCTGCTGGTGCATCACTACGTAAAGCACCCGGAGCTGGGCGGGGTTCTGGTGGTGGATCCCCACGGCGACATGGCTCGGCAAATTGCCCGGTGGCGTGACTTCGCGGGCAAGGGTGCCGATCGCCTTGTGTACCTCGATCCGACCGAGGGCGCGTTGCATGGCGCCATGCCTGCGCTGAACCCGCTGGGCCACGCCTCGACCTCGCCTAGCGAGGTAGCAGCCGTGGCAGACCAGCTGGCCGATGCGCTCGCCTATTTCGGGGGCGAAGGCGAAGGCCAGACGCCCCAGATGCAGCGCCTGGCTGCGTTCTGCCTGCAAATGCTGCTCGAAATCGAGGGCAGCACCCTGCTCGATCTGATGAACGGCCTAACAGTCCCCCCCAAGGCCGAGAAGGGCGGGCCTAGACCGGCCGAACCGGCGTTCGTGCGGCGGGGTCGGAAGCATCCCGACGAAGTGGTGCGCGGATTTTTTCAGAACGATTGGGACGGCGACAGCTACCGGGGGACGCGCGACGCGCTGAGGCGGCGCCTGCAAACGCACCTGAGGGCACCAACCTTCCGACAGGTGATGACAGCACCGGATCCGCTGAACCTTGAAGCGCAACTCTGCGCCGGCAAGGTGGTGGTGGTGAACTGCGGCTTTGACGGCGGAGCGGGCGACGCGCTCGGGCGCTTTGTCATGGCCCAGGTGGCGGCGATCGGGCGGCGGCGCCTGGACAATCCCCAGCTTGAGCGACGGCCCATGCACGTCTTTGTGGACGAGGCCACGCAGCTCATGGCGCCCCCCTTCGTGAAGATCCTTGAGCGCTTCGCTAAAGCTGGCATTTGGCTGACCATGGCCCAGCAAGGCGCGGGCGAAGGTGGCGAACGGGAATTCATCAACCGGGTGCGACGGAGCACCGGCCTCAAATTCCTGGGCCGTTCGGGCAACGTGGGCGAGCTGCTGAGCCTGGTGGATATGCCAGCCCGCGAACTGCCCCAGCTCAAGCAAGGTCACTTCATTGTCGCCAAGACGGGCGAGGAGCGATCGACCTTGCTACTCAAGGCCTCCAATCCCTCACCGCTGCGCGACGATGATCACGCGATGAACCCGCGAGAATGGGCGCGGGTCATGGCGGATCAGGTGGCGCAGTACTATCGCGCCCCACCAAAGGCCCTTGCGGCGCCGAGTGAACCGGCACGAGAGGATGAGGCAGACGCAAGGCAATGGCGGGCCGATTGAGCACGAAAAAGAACAAGCCAGCGTCAAGCTCGGCAGCGGATCCCAAGCTCATTGATGGCCTCGCATGGTATCGCCTGCTGACCATTCGGCAGGCGGCCTGGCTGTGCAGCGTCTCCGAAGAGCTGGCGGGGGAACGGTTCCGCGTGCTGAACCGTCAAGGCCTGGTGGGGCTGCTCAATCAACCCCGCATGCTTGGCCCCCGGGTGCACTGGCTCACCCCTAAGGGTGTGGCACTGGCAATCGACTATGCCGCCGAACGTGGCGAGACGATCCAGCTCACCGCACCGAAAAATGGCTTCTCAGCGGGCGAGCATCTTCGGCAACGGATCGGGATTGTGGATTGCCACCTCGGGCTAAGAGCCTGGGCAGGCGCCTCAGGGGCGACCGTGGAAGAGTTCCGGGTCGAGTTTGAGGCCAACCCCCAGGGACTTCTGGCGAAGGCCCTCAGCTATCCCTGGGCGCTGTCTGACGGGACAGCCCAGCTGCCCTATCAACCGGACGCGGTGGGGACGCTGCGCCTGGCTGACGGGTCACGGTTCATATTTGCGGTCGAGGTCGAGACAGGCGGCGTGATCCGATCGCTCGACAACTTCCGCAAGAAGCTCCCTGCCCGGCTTGGCGCATTTGAGAGGGCCGCGCTTGAGCTGGGGAGTGCATGGCCCAAAAGCGAGCGGCGGGCTCGGCTGCTGTTTGTGTTTTCAGATGAACGCATGCTCGAGGGCGCACGCGGGATCCTGGCGCGGCAGCAAAGCCACGCGTTGCCCTACGCCTACCTGAGTACGTTGGAGAACGTGCGGGCGTCGTTTGGCGATCGGTGGGTGCAGGCGTCAGGGGAACGGGCCAACCCCTTCAAGGCGAGCTAGTCCCATCCTGGGGCGCCTCCTAATCAGCGTAGCTGGATCAGGTCGGCGCGGTAGGGCCACAAAGACAATCAGCCAAAAGCTTCTAGAGAGCCTCTAAGAGGCCTTCAGAGCGGTTTTTTTGTTGGAGGTGAACAATTCCTCGCCTTTCTCTCATGGCAGCGCTCTAGGGGCTTCTCAGGGCCTTGGGTCAAGGGGTGCGAAGCACCGGAGGCTTGCCCTGTCAAATCGCTTCCAATCGCCACCCCTATTTCGCGTCCAAAGCAGGCCCCCATTGAGGGCGCAGATGCGAGCGGCCGCCCCGGCGTAGCTGGCCAGGGTTTCGCAGCCGGGGCGGCCGCGTTTCC
>NZ_JBJPHW010000025.1:0-9272 GCF_053471285.1 Phreatobacter aquiterrae
TTGCGGACCGGACCGTCATGCTGGCCGGCGCCGGGCTGCTGACTGTGGGAACACTGGCGGCTGCCGCGGTCCCGTCCTATGCCCTGCTCCTGCCGCTCTGGTTCCTCCTCGGCATCGGCTATTCCACAGCCCAGACGCCGTCGGGGCGGCTGCTGCGGCGTTCGGCTCACGCGGAAGACCGCCCGGCAGTCTTCGCCGCCCAGTTCGCCCTGTCCCATGCCTGCTGGCTCATTGCCTATCCGCTGGCGGGATGGGCGGGATCGGTCCTCGGGCTTTCCGTCGCCGCCATGATGCTGGCGACCGGGGCGGCCCTCGCCGTGATCATCACGCGCATCGTGTGGCCAGCCGACGACCCGGAACTCGTCCCCCATAGCCATGCCGACCTGCCGCCAGACCACCCGCATATCGCGACCCACGGCGGCGGCGGGCGTCACGCCCATACGTTCGTCATCGACGACGTTCATTGCAGTTGGCCACGCTAGCAATTAACCAGTTTCATAAATCAAGACTTATGACCAGGGCGGTTTCTTACAAATGGCGTTCGCTTGAACGCCCCCTACTCTCGTCGGCAATTGGGCCCTGAGCGAAGTCCGGAATGTCGGCTATGAGCCCCGGAAATCAGCGCTGTCCGTTCCGCGCCAGCCAGGCGCGCATCTCCGCGATCTCGCGCTCCTGTTCGCGGATGATGTCGGCCGCCCATTTGCGGACCTGTTCGTCCTTGCCGTGCTCCAGGACGACCTTGGCCATGTCGATGGCGCCCTGATGATGGGGGATCATCCCGCGGACGAAATCGACGTCGGCATTGCCCGAGAAGCGGATGTCCATGTCGCGGTGCATGCGGTCGTTTGCAGCCCTGAACGCCGCGACGGACGGATGCTCGGCGGCGGCAGGCCCGGTCGTCGAGCCGCCGTGCTGGTGGGGTGCCGCCGGGGCTGCGCCGCCGCCCTGAGCGGCCGGCGATGCTTGGCCGTGGTGGCCCTGGCCGCGGTGACCTTGGCCGTGGTGCTGGGCCGTCGCCATGGTTGTGGCGGCGAGGAGGAGCGAGCCGGCCAGAAGACCGGCGGAGAGGGGGGACGTCATGGCGAAGTTCCTTCTCGATGGGTGCTGGTGGCGGCCGCGCTCAGTAGCGAGCCTGGACGGTTGCGCCCTGCGGCGTGGTGATCTGCACCGCACCGCGGACGCCGGCGGGAACGGCGACCGGAGCCGTGCCGACAAGGCGGGATCCGCCGGCTGGCTGCATCGGGAACCGGATGGTCTGGCCGTTGACGACGAGGATGGCCGTCGCACGGTACCCGTCAGCGGCGATGGGCTTGTCGTTCATGTCGCTGAGGTGCAGCACGACCTCGGTCGTTCCCGAGGCGACGAGCTCGACATGGTAGTTCGCCCCTGCATGGATGATCTTGCCGCCGTTGGGGCCGGCCTGAGGGGCGTGGGCCTCGGCGCTGCTCGCAATGACGAGAACGGCGAGCGCAATGACGAGCAGGCGATACATGACGAAAACTCCTAGGTGACGTTTCAGAAGGTTCCAACGATCCGGTCCGCCGGAAGTGGACCCGAAGCCTCGTGACGGGACTCGACGACCAGGCGCTCCAGGGAAGCGCGGCCGTAACGCAGGAACAGGGTCGGGGTGAGAAGCGTGTCGAGCAGGGTGGCGCTGATGAGGCCGCCGAAGATCGCCACCGCCACCGGATGCAGCACTTCCTTGCCAGGCGCGGTGGGATCGATCATCAGCGGAATGAGGGCGACACCCGCCGAGAGGGCCGTCATCAGCACAGGCGTGAGGCGTTCCAGGCTGCCGCGGACGACGAGGTCCCGGCCGAAGGGCATGCCCTCGTGGATCGCCAGGTTGATCATGTGGCTGATCTTCAGGATGCCATTGCGCGTCGCGATGCCAGTGAGGGTGATGAAACCGATCATCGAGGCGACCGACAGGGGCTGGCCGGCGATCCAGAGCGCCACAACCGAGCCGATGAGCGCCAGCGGGACGCTGGTCATGATGATCGCCACGAAGACTACGGACCGGTACCGCGCGAAGAGGATGGCGAAGATCATGGCGAGAGAGACGAGCGACAGGAGCCCGATCGTCCGCATCGATTCCTCCTGCGCCTGGAAGGTCCCTTCAAGGCTCGCGAAGAAGCCGGGCGGCAGGGTCGTCGCGGCCATCACCTCGCGGACCCGGGCGATCACCGCGGCCATGTCGGCGCTGCCCTCGGCGTTGGCGAGGACGACGACCCGGCGGCGCCCGTTCTCGCGCAGGATCTGGTTGGGGCCCTCGGTCTCGACGACATCTGCGAACTGGCGGACGGGAACCCAGCCGGCGGGGGTCTGGATCAGAAGGTCGGCGAGACCCTGGGTGGTGCGCTGCAGGTCGTCGAGCCGCAGGACCACGTCGAAGCGGCGGTTGCCGTCGATGATGCGCGAGACCACGCGGCCATTCGACAGACGCTCAAGCTGCTCGGTGATGGCGGCCGGCTGGATCCCGTAGAGCGCGGCGCGGCGGTAGTCGACGATGACGTCGAGCTGGGGCACCCGCACCTGCCGCTCGACCTGCAGGTCGACGATCCCCGGGACGGCCGCGAGCTTCTGCCGCATGTCCTCCGCCAGAAAGCGCAGGGTGTCGAGATCCTCGCCGAAGATCTTCAGGGCGATCTGCGCCCGCACGCCCGAGAGCATGTGGTCGAGGCGGTGGGAGATGGGCTGGCCGATGTTGGTTGCGACCGGCAGGACGGCGAGCCGGGAGCGGATGTCTGCGATGATCACATCCTTGGGCCGGCCGGCCTTCAGCGCGACCTCGACCTCCGACGCGTGCACGCCCTCGGCATGTTCGTCGAGTTCGGCCCGTCCGGTGCGACGCCCCACGCGCTCCACCTCCGGCACTTCGAGGATGAGGCGCTCGGCGATGAGCCCGACCCGATGGCTCTCCGCAAGCGATATTCCCGGGTTGAAGAGCATGTTGATGGTGAGCGTGCCCTCGTTGAAGGGCGGCAGGAAGGACCGGGGCAGCTGGAATGCAAGCGCCCCCGCGGCCATAACGCCGGCCAGCGTGACGGTCATCAGCAGTCGGGGACGGCGGAAGGCCCCGTCGAGGAGGATGCGGTTACCGGACTTGAGCTTGCGGATCAGCCAGCTTTCGCGCTCGTCCAGCCGCCGCATGCGGGGCAGCAGATAGTAGGCCATGACCGGGGTCAGCGTGACCGCGACGACAAGGCTCGACAGGATGGAGATGATGTAGGCCTGGCCCAGCGGCGCGAAGAGCCGGCCCTCGATGCCCGAGAGCGCGAAGAGCGGCACGAAGACGAGAACGATGATCATCGTCGCATAGACGATGCCCGAACGGACCTCCTGGCTTGCCGCCACGACCACGGCAAAGGCGGAACGGGGATTGCCGGCTTCGCGGTTCTCCCGCAGGCGGCGGAGGATGTTCTCCACGTCCACCACCGCATCATCGACCAGTTCACCGATGGCGATGGCGAGGCCCCCCAGCGTCATCGTGTTGATCGACAGCCCCATCACCTGAAAGACGATGGCGGTCATCAGGATGGAGACCGGGATGGCGGTGAGCGAGATGACCGTCGTCCTCACGTTGAGGAGGAAGACGAAGAGGATGATGGCGACGACGACGATCGCCTCGACCAGCACCTTCATGACATTGTCGATGGAGGTCTGGATGAAGGTCGCCTGTCGGAACAGGACCTGATCGGCCCGGATGCCGTTCGGCAGCGTCGCGGCGATGTCGCGCAGCGCCTGCTCGATGGTGGTGGTGAGGCGGATCGTGTCGACGCCCGGCTGCTTCTCGATGGAGACGATGACGGCCGGCCGCCCCTGGTAGCCGGCTTCACCGCGCTTCATCCGCGCCGCATAGCCGACCTCGGCGACCTGCCCCAGCAGCACGGGCTGACCGGAGACGCTGGCGACCACGACGCTGCGCAGATCCTTGAGGCTTCGGCTGCGGCCGACGTTCCGGATGAGGAACTCGCGGCTGTACTGGTCGGTGAAGCCGCCCCCGGTATTGGTGCCGAACTGGGAAAGAGCGCGCTCGACCTGCTCGAAACTGACGCCAAGCGCCCGCATGGCAGTGGAGTTGGGAGAGACCCTGAACTGCCGCACCTCGCCGCCGATCGGGATTACCTGTGCGACTCCGGGAATGGCCAGAAGCCGTGGCCTGATGGTGAAGTCAGCCAGCTCCCGCAGATTCATGGGCGAGACCGTGTCCGGCCCGGTCACGGCCACGAGCATGATCTGGCCCATGATGGAGTTGATCGGCCCCATCTGGGGCACGACTCCTGTCGGAAGCTGCGGCTGGATGAGCGACAGCCGCTCAGCGATCTGCTGGCGATTGCGGAAGATGTCGGTGCCCCAGTCGAACTCGACATAGACGATGGATAGGCCGATCCCCGATGTCGAGCGCACGCGGGAGACGCCCGGCAGGCCGTTCATCTGCGTCTCGATCGGATAAGTGACGAGTTGCTCCACCTCCGGCGGCGCCAGGCCCTCCGCCTCGGTCATGATCGTGACCGTCGGCCGGTTGAGATCGGGGAAGACGTCGACGGGAAGACGCGCCGCCGTCATCGCGCCGAAGACGACCAGGATCGCCGCGACAGCCAGCACGAAGAGCCGGTTCTTCAGGGATTGGGTGACAAGGGCGTTGAACATCCCGGCGCCCTAGCGGATCTGGTTGAGGAGTTCGGCGCCCTGCACGACAATCCGTCGGCCCGGCTCGATCCCCGAGATCGCGAGGACACGCGCGCCGTCGAGCGGCTCGACGCGAATCTCCCGCGGAACGAAGCGTTCGGCGTTCGAATGCTCGTAGACGATGGACTGGCCGTTGGCGCCCCGCACGACGGCGGCGCGCGGCAGCGCGATGCCGCGGCGTTCCTCGGTGGATCGCGCTAGAACCGTGAGCAACTGGCCGGGGCGCAGGGCCCCCGCCCTGGCCTCGATGCTGAACTGCACGGGCACAGCCTGGTTGCGGTCGGCAAGGCCGCTTCCCCGATGCAGCAGCTGCAGGGTCCCTCCATCCGCCAACTGACCTGACGCCTCGGCGGCCAGCGCATGCACGTCGAAGCTGAGGGCCTCCACCCAGAGGGCATCGGGATCGATGATCAGGTAGATGGCCGTCCCGGGATCGGCGATCTGGCCGGCGATCGCCTGGACCGAGGCGACGACGCCGCTGACGGGCGCAACGAGCCTTTCCGGTTCGCGCGGCGCGCGGTCGAGATTGGCGCGACGCGTGCGCAAACCCGCCAGTTCCAGCTCCGCGTCCTCGATCTGGGCGCGCGCCACCACCGACTGAATCTGCTTCAGCCGCTCGAGACGGCGCTCGACGAGCGTCAGCTGCTGGTCGAGTTCACGCGCCTGTTGCTGCTGGGTCGTGGCGTCGGCGGAATTGATCGCCGGCTGGACGAGGGCGAGGACATCGCCCGCGGCGACCCGCGCTCCGAGGCGCGGGAAGCCGCCGGGAGGCGGGATCAGGCGACCGGCGACGGAGGCCTGGACGTAGCCGGCGCGGTTGGGGTCGGGGATGATGCGGCCCGGCATCTCGACGCTGCGCGGATAAGTTCGTTCGTCGGTGAAGAGGGTGCGGATGGCCAGAATCCGCTGGGTCGGTTTCGGCACGAAGAGTGCGCCGTCCGGAAAGCGCTGGGCGATGTCGCGTGGAGCAGCGGCGGCCGCCGATCCGGGCGGGGCGGCCGTCGGTGAGGCGGCCTCAAGGCTCCCCGGTGCGGCCAGCGCCGCCACAAGCGCGACCACGGCGACGCGCGGGCGCCGGCGCACGAGCAGGGCGGCGAGGAAGCCGGCCGCAAAGGCCGCCACCAGAGCGCCGTAGATCGTCATGCCGCCGTCCGCCAGCCGGTTGCGCAGGTCAGCCGCCAGGGCGCTGTCGATGAAGCCGCCCCAGCGACCGCCCGCCAGTGGCGCTGGGGCGGGTGGTGCGGGGATGGTCAGCGAGGCGGTGAGAACGTCCACCAGGCCTCTCGCCTGCACGGTGATGGCGAGAGCGTGTTCGCCGGGGCGCGCAAGCCAGGGCGCCGGCAGACCATAGCCGCCGGATCCGTCCGGCTCTGCCCTGACGGTGCCGTCCGGGCCGTCGACCTCGATCGTGCCGTCCGGAACCGGCTCGTTTCCGCGGAACGTGTCGAGATAAATGTGCAGCCGGCCGTCGCGGGCAACGAGAACCATCTCGAAGTCCTCCGACGAGGCATCGGCGCGCGGCGCGATCGTGGCCGAGACCGGTGGGGGCGGCGCACCGTGGTCGTGTCCCTCATGCGCACGCGCCGGCACGGCATTGCCGCCAATGGCGAGGGTCAGCAGGAAAAGCCAGAGGGCAGGTATCGCAGTGAGTCTCATGGCTCCCGACTAACGCCGCGGCCGTCACCGCGCATTGCGCGACCATTACAGATTGTATCAGGAGGCCGGGCCGCCTTCAGGAAGAGAGACGGTGACCGTGAGGCCGCCTTCGGGACGTTGTCCGAGCGCGATCGTGCCGCCATGTCCCTCGATGATCGCTTTGGCGATCGGCAGGCCCAGGCCGAAGCCGCCGGTGGACTGGTTGCGCGAGGGTTCGAGGCGGACGAAGGGCGCCATGGCCTTGTCGACGTCGGCGGGCGCGATGCCGGGACCGTCGTCGTTGATCGACACCATGAAGCGGTCTGCGTCCCGCTCCACCGTCACGTCGACCTTTCCGGCGTACTTGACGGCGTTCTCGACGAGATTTCCGAAGGCCCGCTTCAGCGCCAGGTGCCGGCCGGCAATCACGGCCGACGACAGGCCGCCGAGGCCGATGTGGCGGCCGCGATCCGTCATGTCGTCGGTGATCGTCTGCAGGATCGCCACGAGATCGACGCTGCGGACCTCCTCGTCGGCCCGCTCGCCGCGCAGGAAGGCCAGCGTCTGGTCGATCATGCGTTCCATGTCGTCGAGGTCGGCGGCAATCGCCGTCCGCGCGCCGGGATCGTCCAGGTCCTCGATCCGGAAGCGCAGCCGGGTAATCGGCGTCTTGAGGTCGTGTGACACGGCGGCGAGGGCCTGGGTCCGGTCCTCGATCAGCGAGGCGATGCGTCGCTGCATGTCGTTGAAGGCGGCGGCAAGGTCGCGCACCTCGCGAGGCCCGGTCTCCGACAGGGGCGTGACCGAGCGGTTGCGGTAGAACCCCTTCGCGGCCTCGGCGAAGAGCGACAGGGGCCGCGTCAGCCATCCGACCAGCAGGATCGATACGACGAGGGCGCCGAGCGCCATGAGCGAGGTCGACAGCAGCGTGCCGTGGGAGCCAGCGGCGTGCAGGGGCGGCGCGACAAGGCCGACATTGACCCAGCTCTGGTCAGGCAGACGCATGGAGATCAGCGCCAGATGTGGATCGTCCGCACTGCGGCGGTTCGCGCCGATGACAAGACCATCGTCGGCCAGTTCGGGCAGGACCTCGCGCAGCCGCTGGCCGAGGCTTTCCCATCGCGCGGCGTCGGCCCCGCCGGCCACCGCATGCTCCGTCCGGCTCCAGTGCGCATCCACAGACCCGCCGGAGAGGTCGTGGGCGACCGCCTCGCGTTCCCCTGGCGGCACCCGCATGACGGCACGCTTGATAGCGAGCAGGCGATCGGCGAGCCGCGCATCGCTGGACAGCGTGACCTCGCGGTCGAGACTGATCTGGTAGGTCCAGAGGCTCACGAGATGGACAATGCCGATGCCAAGCAGGACGACGAGCACGGTACGCGCCGTCAGACTGTCGAAGCGCGCCATCAGGCGGCCGAACCATGCCGGCGGACGGGGATCAGAACCGCGTGACATCGGCGGTAAACATGTAGCCGGCGCCCCGGACGGTCTTGATGAGATCGACGGGGTCACCGATCTTGCGACGAAGCCGGCTGACCTGAACGTCGATGGTGCGGTCGAAGGCCTCGGCGATGCGGTTTCGGGCGGCATCGAGGAGGAAATCCCGTGACAGCACGCGCTGGGGGGCCTCCAGGAAGGCGATCAGCAGGTCGTACTCTCCGGTGGAGAGATCGACGACGACGCCGGCAGGGTTGGTCAACTCACGCTTCAGCGTGTCCAGCCGCCAGCCGTCGAAGGCAAAGCCGCGCCCCGCCCGGTCGGCGGGCGTCCCGGGACCGCGCGATCGCCTGAGCACGGCGTTGACGCGCGCCAGCAACTCCCGGGGATTGAACGGCTTCGGCAGGTAGTCGTCTGCGCCAACCTCCAGGCCGATGATGCGGTCGATGTCGTCGCCCTTGGCCGTCAGCATCACCACCGGGACCGAGGAGGTGCGGCGCAGGTTGCGGCAGAGGTCGAGGCCATTGGTGCCCGGCAGCATGAGGTCGAGAACGATGAGATCGACATGGGCACGGTTGAGCGCCTCGGCCATTTCGGCGCCGTTGCGCGCCGTGTGGACGCGAAAGCCGTGGCCGCGCAGGAACTTCGCGACGAGCGACAGGATCTCGCCGTCGTCATCCACAACGAGAAGCGAGGCAGCGTCGACAACCGGGCTCGTGGGTGGTTCCAAGAACGGCAATTCCTCTGATCGCGCCTTTGGCCTAACCCGCGCCGTGTGTCGGGTCGTCTCGGCACTGTAACAGACGTTTGCAGGAGAGATCGCCTTGACCAGTCCGCCTGCGCGCCAGAGTTGAGCGACCTCCTGCAGGGCCGATCAATGTCGGCTACACAGCCGCTGCCTAATGTCTGCATTGGCGGCGCCAAACGGACGAGCGGCCAAGCTCGGATGGTGAGTCCTACGTCTCGAGAGGCCCAAGCCTTAGGTAAAGGCACATTCCCTTCGCTAAGGCTTTCCTGCACCCAGCGAGGTTGGGGGTAGGGTAGTTGGGGGGTAGGGTAGAGGGAATCGAGCCTTACCGAACAGGTGGCAGCTCAAGTAGGAACGGACGGTTCCGCGGGCTCTGTCCGGGTGCCGTGAACCGACCAAGTCCAGAAACGATCGAGCCGTCGGATGACACGGCTGTTGGCCGTTCGAGCGCCCAGGCGGAGGTATCGATGTTGGCATCCGCCATGATGTCGGCGATGAGCTCGACGCCGCGTTGTGCCGTCCATCGGAACATGCCTCCAGCCCGGATACCAAAAACAATCGCTCCCGAGCCGCTCACCACAAAGCCGTGGCAGTCTGGCGCCTGGGGCAGGGGTTCGAGCACGCTCGGGGCCCTGAACCGCCCCGAGTTTTCTAGACGCCCTCGGCTCGCGCTTTGTGCTGCCGTTCGAACTCGACGGGCGACAGCATCCCGTTTCGTGCGTGCTTGCGGGTCGGATTGTAGAACATCTCGATGTAGTCG
>NZ_JBJPHW010000026.1:0-9017 GCF_053471285.1 Phreatobacter aquiterrae
GCTCGTGATCCAGCAACAGCCGGATCGCCCGCTCGCGCACTTCGGGGGAAAATTTGTTCGTTGTCTTGCTCATGGTGGCTCATCCTTCTCAGGAGTTGAGCCCTCCGGCAAACCCAGGGCGGTTCAGAGCGGTCGCCTCCGGAGAGATTGATGGAAGAGCCGCCGCCGTGGCTGTCGCCCGATCGGATCGCGTGTGCCGCGAGCGTGACGCCGTGGCTCATGGTCTGCCCACGTCGCATGCGCTGCGCCCAAGCCGGCGGGCTGGCGGCAGAGCCTGTGGCTGCCGGTGCGGCCGAACCGGCATCATTCGCGACCGTTCCCATGCTCGAGCCGCCGCCGGTGGCTCCGAAGCCGCTTTTGACGCCGTCAGCGAAGCTCGAGCGAACGCTTTGCGCGGTCCGGCGCAGCGGAGAGGCTGCCGCGCCGCCGGCCGCTCGTGCGACGCCGCCGAGGCCCGACGCGACGCCGGCGGCGCCCGACTGGCCGAAGGAGCCGAGACTGTAGGCAGCGGACGCGGCTCCCGCCGCGGTGGCTACACCGCGCACGGCGGCGGCGCCGCCGGAAATGGCGCTCGCGCCACCGCGCAGGGCGAGCCCGGCCGTGCCGCCGGCAGCCATGACTGCGCCGCCCGCGACGAGGCCGGTGCCGATGGCGGAGCCTGCGCCGAGTTGCGGGCCGCCGGAAACGATGCCGTTGGCGATACCCGGACCGAAGATGCCGAGACCGAGAAGCGACAGCGCCGCCAATACGACGGCCATCGCGTCGTCGATGGTCGGTGGCTGACCGCCGAATCCTGCCGTGAACTGACTGAACAGAGTCGAGCCGATGCCGATGATGACGGCGAGCACCAGTACCTTGATCCCTGACGAGATGACGTTGCCCAGCACGCGCTCGGCCATGAAGGCGGTCTTCCCGAACAGGCCAAACGGGATCAGGACAAAGCCGGCCAGCGTGGTCAGCTTGAATTCGATCAGCGTGATGAAGAGCTGGATGGCGAGGATGAAGAAGGCGAGCAGCACCAGCGCCCAGGCGAAGAGCAGGCAGGCGATCTGGATGAAGTTTTCGAAGAAGGCGATCCAGCCCATCAGGTTTGAGATGGACTCGAGCAGCGGCCTCGCCGCATCGAGACCCGTCTGCGCGACCCGGCCCGGGCGCATCAGGTCCTGGATGGAAAACCCGGTGCCAGACGCCTGAAGTCCGAGGCCGGCGAAGCTTTCGAAGACGATCCGCGCGAGGTTGTTCCAATTGCCGATGATGTAGGCGAAGACGCCCACAAACAGCGTTTTCTTCACAAGGCGTGCGATGATGTCGTCGTCCGCGCCCCAGCTCCAGAACAGGGCGGCCAACGTGACGTCGATGACGATCAGCGTCGTCGCGATGAACGCCACCTCGCCGCCGAGCAGGCCGAACCCGCTGTCGATGTAGGAGGTGAAGACCCCGAGGAAATTGTCGATGACGCCGCTGCCGCCCATGGCTCACCGCCCTTCGTCGGCGCGTCGCGGCACGGTGCGGCTGCCAAGGAAACGGTCGCGGGTTTCGGCCCAGATGCGCAGACACTCGCTGTCTCTGGCTGCGGCGTCCCCCATCTGCTGGCACCGACGCTGGCCCTCGCGCAGCGGGTCCTCCGCCTCCTCAACCACGGGCGTCGGCCGAACCGCTGGCCTTTCCTCTTTCCGGGTCATCTCGATCGCCGTTGCGGTGATCGCGACGGAGACGAAGATGATTGCGCCCACGCGGGCCAGCGTCTTGCCGTCCATCCTGCTGTCCTCAGTTGCCGTTCGGGAACATCCGGGCGTTGCCGGGCTGATAGCCGGAGCCGGGCGTCAGGAACCGGCGGCGCTGTTCACGGCCTTGTTCGGCGGCCGCGGCCCGCTCGGCATCAACAAGCGCCTGCGCTCGGCCGTTGGCGGCGACGACCGCCACCAGGTCTGCGAGTTGCTGCGCCTGCAGCGCGAGCAGTTGGTTGCCCGCTTGGGTGGCCTGAAGCGCGCCGGTCGCACCCTGGCTCTGCCCGACCAGACCCGCCATCTCGGCGCGGTTGGTGTCGATATTGCCGACGACACCGGCCTGCACGCGCAGTGCGTCCTGAAGGCCGCCGACCGTGTTTTGCCACCGCGATCGTGCATCGGAGACGAGCCGCTGATCCGAAGTCGACAGCGAGATGTTGCTGTACTGGCTCTGAAAGGCTTGGTCGATCTGCTGCACGTCGAAGGCGATGCGCTGTGCCTGACCCAGAAGCGCTTGCGTGCGCTACACCGATTGCTGGAGCTGCTGAAGCGAGGAATAGGGCAAGCTCGCGAGATTGCGGGCCTGGTTGATCAGCATCTGCGCCTCGTTCTGAAGGCTCTGGATCTGGTTGTTGATCTGCTCGAGTGCCCGCGCGGCCGACAGGACATTCTGGACGTAGTTGGTCGGATCATAGACGACCCACTGCGCCGCTGCCGGGGTGACGAATACCGGCGAGAAGGCGACGGGCAGCGACAGGATGGTTGCGGCGAAAAAGGCCGCGCGAGAGCGTCGGATCATCATTGCTTGGGCTCCAGGTTGGTGAGGTCGGGGATGAGGTCGGCAGCCCAGCCGACATCGCGGGCGCGCAGCCAGGCGGGCAGGAAGCCGTCGCGGCCATGCTCGGCGAGGATCGTCTCGATGGCGGCCTGATCGGTTTTCGAGGATGCGGCGCAGAGCGCGAGGGCGACTTCGGAGAGCCCCAGCTCGAACAGCCGGTTGCCGCGCCGCGACTGGCAATAATAGTCGCGCTTGGGTGTCGCCCGGCTGAGGATCTCGATCTGGCGGTCGTTCAAGCCGAAGCGCCGGTAGATTGCTGTGATCTGGGGCTCGATCGCGCGTTCGTTCGGCAGTAGCAGGCGCGTCTGGCAGCTTTCGATGATGGCCGGCGCGATCACGCTGCGGTCGATGTCGGCAAGCGATTGCGTGGCGAAGACGACGGACGCGTTCTTCTTGCGCAGCGTCTTCAGCCATTCGCGCAGTTGCGCCGCGAAGCCGTCATCGTCGAGTGCGAGCCAACCCTCATCGACGATCAGGAGCGTTGGCCGTCCATCCAGACGATCGCCGATCCGATGGAAGAGATAGGCAAGGACGGCCGCCGCCGCGCCGCCGCCGATCAGCCCCTCGGTTTCAAAGGCCTGGACCGCGGCGTCCCCCAGCTGCTCGCCTTCGGCGTCCAGCAGCCGTCCGTAGGCACCGCCTACGCAATAGGGTCTCAGTGCCTGCTTGAGATCGTTCGACTGAAGGAGGACGGCAAGGCCGGTCAGGGTGCGCTCGGGGAGCGGCGCAGACGCCAGCGAGGTCAGCGCTGTCCAGAGATGTTCTTTCACCTCCGGCGTGATCGTGACGCCCTCGCGGGCAAGGATGGCGGCGATCCAGTCGGCTGCCCATGCGCGCTCGTGGATCTCGTGAACGCGCGCGAGCGGCTGAAGTGACACCGACGACGCGGCGCCTTCCGTCAAGCTGCCGCCGAGGTCGTGCCAGTCGCCCCCCATCGCCAGCGCGGCCGCCCGGATCGAGCCGCCGAAGTCGAAGGCGAAGACTTGGGCATCCGGATAGCGCCGAAACTGAAGCGCGATGAGCGCGAGCAGCACGGACTTGCCGGCGCCGGTCGGCCCGACGACCAGCGTGTGGCCGACATCGCCGACATGCAGCGATAAACGAAACGGCGTGCTGCCTTCGGTCTTGCCGTAAAGCAGCGGCGGCGCACCGAAATGCTCGTCCCTTTCCGGCCCGGCCCAGACCGCCGAGAGCGGAATCATGTGGGCGAGGTTCAGGGTTGAGATCGGTGGCTGCCGGACGTTGGCGTAGACATGGCCGGGCAGCGAACCGAGCCAGGCATCGACGGCGTTGATCGTCTCGGACATCGCGGTGAAGTCCCGGCCCTGGATGACCTTCTCCACGAGGCGCAACTTTTCATCGGCGGTGCGCGGATCGGCATCCCAGACGGTGACGGTGGCGGTCACATAGGCCTGACCGGCATAGTCGGCTCCTAGCTCCTGCAAGGCCATGTCGGCATCGGCGGCCTTGTTCGCAGCGTCCGTATCGACGAGCGCGGATGCCTCGTTGGTCATCACCTCCTTCAGGATCGCGGCGATCGACTTGCGCTTGGCGAACCACTGCCGCCGGATGCGCGTCAGCAGCTTGGTGGCGTCCGTCTTGTCGAGAAGGATCGCCCGCGTGGACCAGCGATAGGGAAAGGCGAGCCGGTTGAGATCGTCGAGAATTCCAGGCGTCGTTGCCGTCGGAAAGCCGTTAATCGTCAGTACGCGCACGTGCGCGGAGCCGAGCCGCGGCTCGAGGCCGCCGGTCAGCGGCTCATCGGCGAGAAGCGCATCGAGGTAGATCGGCGTTTCCGGAACGCGCACGCGGTGGCGCTTCGTGGACACTGTCGCGTGCAGGTAGGTCAGGGTCTCGGCGTCATCGAGCCACCGGCATTCCGGCATGAAACCGTCGACGAGCTGGAGAACCCGGTTTGTGCGGTCAATGAAGGCCGCGAGGGCTTCATGGGGATCGACGCCGGATTGTTGGCGGCCCTCGTAGAGCCAGGTCTCGGCCCGTGCGGCGTCCTCGGCGGGCGGGAGATAGAGGAAGGTCAGGAAGTAGCTCGACTCGTAATGCGCGCCGGCTTCCTCGAAGTCGGCCTTGCGCTCGGCATCGACGAGGGCGGAGGCGGCATCGGCGAAGCGGCTTGCCGGATAGGAGGCGGCCTCGTGACGCTGCGCTTCTACAAAGATCGCCCAGCCCGAGCCCAGACGTCGGAAGGCGTTGTTGAGGCGACCGGCGACGGCGACCAGTTCGGCGGCCACAGCAGAGTCGAGATCGGGACCACGAAAACACGCAGTGCGCTGGAAGCTGCCATCCTTGTTGAGCACGACCCCTTCGCCGACCAGCGCCGCCCAGGGCAGGAAATCAGCGAGGCGGGTCGCGGCGCGGCGATATTCGGCGAGGTTCATCATGGCCGCGCCTCAGACCGCGAGATGACCCGGAATGCGCAAATGCCGGCGGCCCACCTCCGCGAAGAGCGGATCGCGCTTCGCCGCCCAGACGGCGGCGAAATGGCCGATCGCCCAGATGAGGAGACCGACTAGCCACAGCCGCAAGCCGAGACCGACGGCGCCGGCGAGTGTGCCGTTCATGATGGCGATGCTGCGTGGTGCGCCGCCCAGCAGAATATGTTCGGTCAGCGCGCGGTGGACAGGAACCGAAAAGCCCGCGACCTCATCGGGATGATGCAGGAGGCCCGCCATCAGACGAGCGCCCCGCCGCCGAACGAGAAGAACGACAGGAAGAAACTGGACGCCGCGAAGGCGATCGACAGGCCGAAGACGATCTGGATAAGGCGGCGAAATCCCCCGCTCGTGTCGCCGAACGCCAGCGTCAGACCGGTGACGATGATGATGATGACCGCGATGATCTTGGCGACCGGACCCTCTATCGACTGGAGGATGGACTGCAGCGGCGCTTCCCAAGGCATGGAGGAGCCGGATGCGTGGGCGGCGGGCGCCAGAAGGAAGCTCAGAGTCAGCGCGGTGGCGGCGGTCGCGAGGCGCTGAAGGCCGCGCGCGATGTGTCGGATCATCCGGGATCTCCTTGTGGGGCTGGAGGCTGGGTTGCAGGGGAAAGGCGGTAGTCGGTGTCCGCTGCGAGCCCGTCGACGCGGGCGAGTTCGGCGAGGCGCCGCGCGGCACCGCGGCCGGAGAGAACGGCGACGAGGTCGATGGTCTCGGCGATCAGCGCCCGGGGGACGGTGACGACGGCTTCCTGGATTAGCTGTTCAAGGCGGCGTAGCGCGCCGAGCGCAGTGCCTGCGTGAATCGTGCCGATCCCGCCGGGATGGCCGGTGCCCCAGGCCTTCAGGAGATCGAGCGCCTCTGACCCACGCACCTCGCCGATCGGGATCCGATCCGGCCGCAGCCGCAGCGACGAGCGCACCAGGTCGGACAGCGTCGCGACGCCGTCCTTGGTGCGCATGGCGACGATGTTCTGCGCCCGGCATTGCAGCTCGCGTGTGTCTTCGATGACGATGACGCGGTCGGTCGTCTTCGCGACCTCAGCCAGCAGGGCGTTGGTCAGGGTGGTCTTGCCGGTGCTGGTTCCGCCGGCCACGAGGATGTTGGCGCGCGATGCGACCGCCTGCCGGAGAATGGCGGCCTGGTCTGCCGTCATGATGCCGGCCGCGACATAGTCGTCGAGCGTGAAGACGGCGACGGCGGGCTTGCGGATCGCGAAGACCGGAGCCGTCACGACTGGCGGCAGCAGGCCCTCGAAGCGCTCGCCGGTTTCGGGCAGCTCGGCCGAGACGCGCGGCCGACGGTCATGCACCTCGGCGCCGACATGATGGGCGACGAGGCGGACGATGCGTTCGCCATCGGTCGCGGAAAGTCGCTCTCCCGTATCGCAGAGGCCGTCAGAGAGCCGGTCGACCCAGAGCCGCCCATCCGGGTTGAGCATGACCTCGACGACTGCAGGGTCTTCCAAGAATCGGGCAATCGCAGGCCCCAACGCGGTGCGCAACATGCGTGCGCCGCGTGAGGCTGCTTCCGATTGCTGATGGTTGACCGCCACGTCGTCCCCGTTCGCTTGCGGGCCTGCGCGACGCGCGGCCCTGGATCGGGGATGAGTAAGAAAGGCAGGAATTGGGGCGTTGCAACAACGCTCAGGGGGTCATCGTACTGTGGCGAAGAAAGACAGGTGATCGGCGGACTGGCGTCGAGCTACGGCAGCGTCTGAGGCTCTTGATCGGCACGTTTTCCCGAGCGGGAACAATTCAGGCCCGGGAGCTACCCCGAGGCGTAAGCTTTCCCGAGCGGGAAATTCTGATAGACATTCTTCAGAAATCCATGATACTTTCCCGTTCGGTAAATATCATGGCCAGACGCAACCTCACCACCGCCGAGATCGGCGACATCGTCCGAACCACCCGCAAGGCCGCTGGCCTGCGGCAGGATGAGCTTGCGGGTGCAGCAGGCGTCGGCCTGCGCTTCATCGTCGATCTCGAGGCCGGCAAGCCGACAGCACAGATCGGCAAGACGCTTCAGGTCCTGTCTGCGCTCGGATGTTCGCTCGATATCACGCCGCCGTCCGACACCAAAGGAGCGCGGCAGGGATGACGCGCACCCTCGATATCTGGTGGGACGGGCGCCTGGTGGGCCAGTTGACGCAGGACCGGCATGGTGAACTCGGCTTCGCCTATGCGCCGGATTGGCTTGACGATGAGGCGGCGCAGCCCTTGTCCGCTTCGCTGCCAAAGCGGGCGGAACCGTTCACTCGCCGCGAGTGCCGCCCGTTCTTCGGTGGCCTCCTGCCGGAGGAAGGCCAGCGCGACGCGGCGGCTCAGGCACTCGGCGTGTCGCGCGCCAATGATTTCGCCCTTCTTGATCGCCTTGGCGGCGATGTGGCAGGTGCGCTCCAGCTTCTGCCACCCGGCGAAGAGCCGGCTACTCTTGCCCCTGATCAACGGCCAACCCCGCTTGACGATGCAGGTCTGATCCGGGTGCTGGACGCGCTGCCCGTTCGCCCGCTGCTCGCGGGCGAGGGAGGGCTGCGCCTCTCGCTCGCCGGCGCGCAATCGAAGGTGCCGGTGGTTCTGGTGGAAGGCGCAGTGGCGTTGCCTGCGCCGGGCCAGCCCACGACGCATATTCTCAAGCCGCCGATTTCGCGCTTCATGGCCACGACCGAGAACGAGGCGTTCGTCATGCGTCTTGCCGCCGCAATCGGTCTCGATGTCGCGCCGGCAGAAGCGCGCACCGTTCAGGATCGAACGTTTCTGCTGGTTCAGCGCTATGACCGCGCAATCGGCGCCGATGGCATTGTGCGCCGGATCCACCAGGAGGATTTCTGCCAGGCGCTCGGCGTGCCGCCGGAAACCAAATACGCCAGCGAGGGCGGCCCGACCTTCAAGGATTGCTTCGCGCTGCTCCGCCGCGTCGCCGCCAGGCCCGCCGTCGACGTGCTGAAGCTTCTCGATGCGGTGATCTTCAATGTGATCGCCGGGAACGCCGACGCACACGGCAAGAATTTCTCGATCCTCTACGACGCCGAAGGTCCACGCATCGCCCCGCTCTATGATTTGCTGGCGACCGTTGCCTATCCCGATCTCTCGCCGAAATTCGCCATGAAGGTCGGAAAGCGCGCAACGCTTGCCGAACTGGACGCCAAGGGCTGGGCAGCATTTGCGGCGGACGCGGGAATAGGCCTGCCGTTGATACGAAGAAGGGTCGCGGAGATCAGCAACGGCGTACTTGATAAAGCAACTGTCGTCGCAGCAGAGCTTTCGCGTTCCGAGTTGGACAGAACGGCTGTTGAGCAGTTTGCCGATATGATCCGCGACCGCACCGAGCGTTGCGCTTTGACGGTCGAAGGAGCAGCTCGGTGAGCCGGTCGATCTAGAGCCGTCCGTCGTGATTGAGCATGACCTCGACGTGGGCCCGCGCGACGCGCGGTCCTGGATCGGAGATGAGTAAGAAAGGCAGGAGTTGGGGTGTTGCAATAATGCTTGAGGGGTTATCGTACTGTGGCGAATAACGACAGATGAACGGCGGACCGGCGTCGGGCCAAGGCCGCAACTATCCTTTCAGATCTACCCGATTGCTGAGCTGCAATGGTTGATGCCCAGTGCGTGCGCTAAGCCCGCCATCAACAGCCCGTTTACTGATATATGGTTGATCCGGCGGCTGAGCGCGCTGCTTGACCCTCAGTGTTCGCGGGGGAGGAGGGCCTGCGTTCCCCTCATGGAAGGCGGCTTAAGGGTGCCTCTTCCAAAAACTCAATAGCCGCAGTGGGGCCGTCTTCTGCCCCAACCTTCACGCCAAGTGCGCGGGCGCGCGCCATCATCCCTGTATCATCCATGGCGGCCAGCGCGGCTGCGAACCGGTCAGTTGTTATACCAACGGCCCTCACGACTGACCGATGTGTGCCCAGTCGCGCATGCCGATTGACGTGATGGTCCCTGGCAGTGCGACGAGCCTGTTCCAGGCCTCGCACGACGCCTGGATGATGTCGTCGTAGGT
>NZ_JBJPHW010000027.1:0-2500 GCF_053471285.1 Phreatobacter aquiterrae
GCGCCGTCCATTCTCCCGTGAGCGCAATCGGTTTGGCCATGGCATGGACCCTCCATGCTATCTTGAATCACGATCACGCGCCGATGGGAATCCCTCGCGAGTCAGCGGTCGCGCCCCTTGGTATAAGCCTCAGCGCGCCGGCGCCTGCGCGGTGACGCGGGTCTCGGCGCGGTCGCGCGTCATCAGGTTGTCGATCCGCTCGCGCTCGGCCCGGAAGGCGGCGAGCATCGTGCCGGACAGTTCCCGTCCACGCGGTACGCGCACGCGCATCGGATCGACGAAGCGCCCGTTGACCATCACCTCGTAGTGGAGGTGGGGCCCGGTCGACAGGCCGGAATTGCCGAGATAGCCGATCACCTGTCCCTGCCTGACGCGGGCACCCTCGGTGATGCCGCGGGCGAATCCGGACAGGTGCGAATAGGTCGAGGTGTAGCCGTTGGGATGCTCGATCTCGATGCGCCGGCCATAGCCGCCCGACCAGCTCGCCTTGCCGATGACGCCATTGCCGGCGGCGACGATGGGGGTGCCGATGCGGTCCGACCAGTCGACGCCGGAGTGCATCTTGAAATAGCCCATGACGGGGTGGCGGCGCATGCCGAAGCCGGAACGCATCTGGCCGCCGGCGATCGGCTTGCGGATGAGGAACTTGCGCGCCGACTTGCCCTGCTCGTCGTAGAAGTCGATGACGCCGTCGGCGGTGGAATGGAAGCGGTAGTAGCGGCGGGTTTCGCCGGCGGTGGTCAGTGCCGCATAGAGAATGTCGCTGCGACCGGCGTCGCCTTCCTCGTCCGAGGCGTACAGAACCTCAAACAGGTCGTTGGAGCTGACGCGCCGCGAGAAATCGACGTCGTTGCCGAAGACGCGGATGAGCTCGTCGACGATGGGGCGGGGGATCTCCTGGCGCAGCGCCGTCTCGTAGATGGCGGCGTAGAGGCGCAGGCCTCCGCCTTCCTCGTCCTCCTCCGAATCGTCGGTGACGTTGACGGCTTCGGCCGGATCCTCGACCGCGACATAGCGGCCCTCGTCCGTCTGTGCGACGGCCGCCTCCGGCGTGCCGCGCTCACCGACCAGGATGACTCGCACCGGCTGCTGGCGGCCCGATGCGCCCGGCGCGAAGAGCACGCGGATGCGCTGGCCGTCGCGCAGCGTGATCTCGCGACCGCCGCGGGTGAAGGCCGCGGCGATGAGGCGGACGTCGTCGCGCACCGCCCCGAGTTCGAGCAGGATCGAGGTGATGGTGTCGCCGGCCTTGGCGATCACCGTGCGGTCGGGCGGCACCGCCGAGGCCGTCGCTTCCGGCGTGCGCTTGACGACGCGCATAACGTTCGGGTCGTCCGGGTCGATGACGTCGTTGCGCGGCCGCGGCCGGGTGGCGAAGCCGCCGTCGGCAGGCAGCGAGACGGGAACTGCGAGGCCCGCCGGCATGGCGACCTCGCGGACCTGACCGAGGATGTCGTCGGTGGACAGGGCCATCATCGTGCGGTGCTGCGGGGGCATGGCGCCGAAGTCGCGCATGACCACCGTCACCTCGCCTTCGCTGTCCGGGGTCTGTTCCTCGGCACGCTCGACGGTGTCGCCTGCCAGGAGGCGTAGCGGATTGAACTGGGGGATCTCGTAGTCGCCACTCGATGTCTGGACGAGGTTGGCGACGACACGCGTATGGGGGCGGACGCGGATGATCTCACGGTCGCCGACCCGCGAGGTCTGCGAGACGCGGATGGTCTGCTTGGAGGAGGAGAAGAGATCGGCGAGGGGGGTGAGGCGGTCGCCTTTACGCGCTGTGTTGGTCGGGCGCTCGCCAGCGCCGCTTCCCGAGCGGCTCAGCGGCTGGAGGATCTCCGCCGGAGCCGGCGGCCGGGTCGGGTTCTCGAGCGCTGCCCAGACCGCGCCGCCCATGAGACCCGCTCCGCACAGGCCGGTGAGGACCGTGCCGGAGAACCAGCGCATGTTGATGCCGCGCCCCTCGATGGTGCGCCGCTCGCGACCGTCGGCCGACAGCGGGGCCTCGTCGCCGAGGGATGCGCTCGGGTCGGCCTGGTTGGCGACAAGGGATCGGCCGGACAAAAGCAAACCAGAAATCTCCGAACGGTTCCGGGGGCCGGTGCCCGGCTCGATGGCGCGGCGACGTTGCCCGCGGCGGTCCGGGCCGTCAAGCAGATCGCATCCGCGACAGAAGAGCGAGGAATGTGGCGTCGTCAGGGCTGCGGCCGTCGGCGGCGTGGTCAGTGCCGGGTTTGCTGTCGGACGGGACGTTTGGCGCCGGTACCGGGAAGGCCAAGCGGCGGAACAGCAGAAATCGGAGAAACTACGGATTAACGCGCGCGCACACACGAGGGCGGCTCTTCCATCCGGAGGGAGGCCCATCCGGCGAAGAATGGCCCCTTGGCCCGCAAGGGGGCATCGGGAAGCACGGAACAGGGACCGAAAGGCGCTGGCCCGGCCGGATTCGACGCCCGGGTGGGGAAACTGGAGCCCCGACAGCCCAGCGGAACCGGGGGAG
>NZ_JBJPHW010000028.1:0-6139 GCF_053471285.1 Phreatobacter aquiterrae
AAACGCGGCCGCCCCGGCTGCGAAACCCTGGCCAGCTACGCCGGGGCGGCCGCTCGCATCTGCGCCCTCAATGGGGGCCTGCTTTGGACGCGAAATAGGGGTGGCGATTGGAAGCGATTTGACATTCATCGTCTTCCGCTCCTCCCAGCCAAGGGATTCTGACGCGGAATACTCCAATCTCAAACGGTCCAGTCTTATGGGATCAGATCAGGCTTTGCGCGGGATTGCGCAATGATCGTGGTAGGTCGAAGGGGCGATCGGTAGCACCTTGCAGATCGGCTCGATCCCGTGGACCTCGCGATGATCGTCCACTTTCACGCATGCAAGCATGCGCTGCCGGGCGGGGGATGAACGCGATCATGTCTTTGACCGGCGGTCGAGCTCCGCCATCGCAAAATACGCTGACGCCTTGCGCAGGATCTCGTTCGCCGGTCGAAGCTCACGGTTCTCGCGCGCCAGAGCCTTCAGCTTTGCCGCCGCATCAGTCGGCAGGCCGGCCCGCTTGCCGGCGTCGATCTCCGTGCGTTTGATCCATTCGCTGAGCGTCTGCGCCGTGCAGCCGATCTTCCCGGAAGCCGACGCAATCGCCGCCCAGCGCGACGTGTGTTCAAGCTCGTGATCATGGACCAGACGCTCCGCGCTACTGCGGACCTCAGGCGAGACTTTTTGCTCGTATTGCCCAATGGCCCCACCTTCTCAGGAGTTGGAGCCTCCGGCAAACCCTGGGCGGTTGAGGTTCACCTGTTCTCAACTGGTTCTTTTCCCCCTGGACGATGCTGCGATAAGCGTGACAAGTTGTTGAATCCGCAGTCTAGTGAGGTGGTCCAATTCGCTCCCGTCGCAGGAATTGGCAAGTTCCAAAACCTCAGCAATTTTCCGGTCGAGCGCCTCCCTCGTCGGCCCTTCTGGCCGGCAGCCTTCTTCGGGGCGGGGATCAAACGTCGGCATTGGGCACGCTCTCCGAGTGTGGTGGATAAAGGAGCTTCCGCGTAAGAAGTTAGCGGTGGGTTCATTGGCGCCAGCCTTGAGCAGCCTTTATTCACAATTTTGCATAGTGAAACGCATTCGCGCTATATCGGAGCTTTGAAGCTGCGATTCTTGCTGGACTTCCGACCATGCCCGAACCTGCCCCGCTATCCCTCGAAGACATTCAGTTCGTTGACAGCCATTGGAGCGTTCTCGTCGCGGAGGACAATGAAGCGTGCCGCCGTGACCTGCGCCGGGCGCTCAACGACTACCAGTTTCCAATCGAGGTGGTTGAGGTGTCGTCCACTGCCCAATTGATAGACGAGTTGGGATCCAATCGCCACGACATCGCCTTCGTCGACATTGCGCTGGGAACCTCCTCCGGCCTGGAAGCGGTCGCTCAGGCCCGAGAGTGTGGCATGAGGACCTTCGTGGTCATCGCCTCGGGCAGCCAGACGGCAGTGGACCGGGCCGATGCCAAAGCCCTCGGTGCCTACGAGTTCATTGGCAAGCCACTGCAGACAACCGACGTTCATCGCGTCCTCGACGCCTTTCAGAGGATTAGCAGCCCGTCTTCGGCACTGCTGATAGACGACAGCGGCACGGCCCGAAAGCTCATGACCCGGATCTTCGAGCGATCGATGTTCCGGGTCATGGTCGATGAGGCCCCGGATGGCATTGAAGGCATCGAGAAATTCGCACGTGCGCCAACCGATTTCGTGTTTATCGACCTGAACATGGCGGCTCTTGACGGTCTGTCGACTGCGCGGATCTTCCGGGCCTTCAGCGACAAGGTGAAGATCGTGCTGGTCTCTGGAGACCCGGGCGCCCTGGCCGAAATATCGGGCATGCGCACGCTGCAGAAGCCTTTCGGCCCCCGCGAGCTCGACGTGTTGCTGCACGACCTATACGGTTTGGAACACCCTTCCCTCGCCAGGTAGGCCAGATCAAGTCGTCCTAGCCGGTCCGCGGTCCGGTGCCGATCAGAGCACTACCAGACCAATTCGGGCATATGCTGCCTAATCAGTTGCGTGGATGATTGGGCGTCCTCGGGTCGAGAGAACCAGTAGCCCTGTCCGTAGGTGCAGCCGATGGTGCGCAAGAACTCCGCTTGGCGGGCGTTCTCAATCCCTTCGGCGACCACCTCGATGGAGAGCGAGTTGGCCAGTTGTACGAGAAACTGAACGATCGCAGTGTCCTTTGCCGACCGCCCAAGGCGAGAGACGAAGGATCGATCGATCTTCAAGACATCGACATGCAACTGGCCGAGATGAGACAGCGAGGCGAAGCCGGTTCCGAAGTCGTCGAGGGCCACACGAACGCCGGCCCGACGCAGGGCGCGGAGTGCCTTGCGGACCCTCCCTGACTGCGCGTCCAGGAAGACTCCTTCCGTCACCTCGACTTCGATAACCGCCGGGGACAGGCCGGCGACCGCCAGCGAACTGGTGATTTGCTCGACAATCTTGTCGTTCATCAGCTGTGCTGCAGACAGGTTGATGGCGACTCGCCCAAAATCGACGCGATCGGTCTGCCATTTCTTGATCTGACGTAACACGTCGCGGAGCACGAAATCTCCGATCCCGACGGAAACCTCGGCATTGTCGAGTGCTGCAGTGAAGTCGGCAGGACCCACGACCGAACCGTCGCCACGTCGCCAGCGAATCAGCGCTTCGAACCCCTCGTGGCTGTTGTCCGCGAGCCGTACCTTCTGCTGGTAGTAGACGAGCAACTCGCCGCGGCTCAGAGCCTCTCGAATGTTCTCTATCTCACGGAAACGGGTCTCGGCCGCGTGGTTGATCGCGGGCGTGAACAGGCGCCAAGTTCCGCGTCCGCCAGTCTTAGCGGCGTACAGCGCGAGGTCGGCGCGCCGGTAAAGTTCTGCCCCGCTGGTCGCGGAATGGGCGACACCGATGGATGCGCCCAGATGAACGTTGAATTTCTGGAACTTGATCGGGTCGCGAAGGGCGGCCACGAGACGTTGCGCCAACATCTCGATATCTTGCGGCGCCGCACCGTGCCCGAGCACAATGGCAAACTCGTCACCGCCGAGTCGAGCAATCAACTGGGCCCCCTTACAAACCCGCTTCAGGCGGCTGGCAACGGCGCGAAGACATGCGTCGCCGGCCAACTGGCCATGAACGTCGTTGACCCGTTTGAACCCGTCCAGGTCCATAAGGAGAACGCCAAGCGGCCGCCGCTTTGCCGTTGACTTCTTGAACAGCGACAGCATCGCTGCCCGATTGTGCAGCCCGGTCACGGGATCGAGCGTGGCGAGACGCTCAATCCGGTGCAGCAATCGCTTCTGCCGGGTGATATCCTGCTTCATGCCGCTCCATCGAACGGGCCTTCCGTCTTCGAACTGCATGCCGCCGGCGATGCGAAACCACCGCCGCCGCCCATCGGCGGTGATCGCCGGCGCCTCAACGTCGAATGATCCCTCTTGGGCCCGCGCTCTGCCCGCCGCGCGCTTGATGCGTGTGCGATGAGGTTCCGGGTACATGTCGTAATGGGCGCCATAGCTGACGCCCTCTGCGGGGTTCATTCCGTGAATTCGGTACATGCCCTCGCTCCACAGGAGCTGATTTGTTTCGAGGTCAACCTCCCATGCACCCACCTTCGCCAGATCTGCAGCCGCCTCGATGATGCGTTTCTGCGCGGCCAAGTCACGCGCCAGAGACTGAATAGTGGCGGCATGTCGTGCAAGTTCTCGCAAGTGTTTATCGGCATCTTTACCGCTACGATGCTTGATCAATAGGGCATTGGTAAGATTAGCGAGATGCTCTAATGTTTGCTCATCTTGAGAGGTGAGCGACCGTGGTTGACGGCCAATAACGCAGATTGTTCCAAGCGCAACATCATCACCTAGAGAAATCGGGTGGCCGGCGTAAAGCCGCAATCCCTCTCCTGAAACGAACGGGTTGGACTGGAACCGCGGGTCGGCGGAAAGATCGGGCACTATGAGAGGCCGCCCGAAGGCAACTACGTGAGAACAAAAGGCCTCATGGCGTGGAACCTGGTCTATATCGGCGCCAACCTTCGCAATAACCCAAACGATCTCCGCATCGACGATAGTGATCATGCAGGCCGAAACGCCCAGAAGGTCCGCGCCGAGTTTGGCGAGCGTTTCCATCTCGGGGAATCCCCCCTTGATCAGTTCCAGGTCGCGAATACGACTGACGCGCTTCTCCTCCCGTTCAGGACTTATCGGCTGAGACCACCGATCGCCGATCACGATGGTTGCGGCGGACGGCGACGCGATGCCCATGATGTGTTCCTGCAAACTGAAAGCCCCACAGATTTGTACCAAATTGTAAAATTTCCGTACCGCTCGTTGTGCAATAGTGTTGTGACATGTGTTCGCTGACATTTGGTCCAATGCGTTCATTCGTAAACGACTTGGTCGCTACCGATTTTCTGAAAGGGAGCCCGAAGGTGGGATGAGCACGTTTGGGGCTACAGAACGTCGTGTGGCGTTCTCACCGCCAACCTCCGCCTACATACTTGCCCGTTAATCAATGCAATGATGGCGAGCGATGAACCTAACCGTTCACCACCCGTGTCTTCGGTTGGCGTTGCATATCGCAAACCACATTCTATTCGATGCCGCGCGTCGCTACATATCCCGCAATGTCTGTTCCCAATTTACGAAAAATTATTGCCTTTTATTGCTCCAGTTGTCGGCGACGTCGGAGCCGTGATGACCCTTTTCCCCCGAATTAAGACCCTAAGCCTCTATTCCAACACGCTTTGCGCTATTACGCGCTCATTCAATCGATGCGATCGTGGTGTGGTGGCGATGATCTTCGCCTTCTGCACGATTCCACTCGCCGGTTTCGCCGGGATGGCGGTCGACTACGCCCAAGCGAGCAAGGTCAAGGCCAAGTTGGACTCGGCGGCGGATGCGGCCGTCCTTGTGGGCGTGAAGGTATCCTCGACCATGCCTACCGCCGTTGTGGCGCGGCTTGCAGCCGAGGCCAGCTTCAAAGCCAATACGGGCTCCATGCCAAGGGTGGAGATGAAGTCGCTGGCCATCGAGGTGAAGGACACGGGTCTCACCCGCAGGGGCTCAATGACCTATGAAGCCGCGGTCCCCACTTCGCTGCTGGCTGTCGTTGGCATTTCGGAGATCAGGGTCTCCGGCAGGTCAGAAGCGTCGTCCAATACGCCGGCCTACATTGACTTCCATATCATGCTGGACAACACGCCCTCTATGGGGCTCGGTGCAACCCAGGCGGATATTGACAAGATGGTGGCCAACACGAGGGACAAGTGTGCGTTCGCCTGCCACGATCTCTCGGACGGCAACAACTACTACAAGCTCGCCAAGAAGCTGGGGGTGACGCTGCGCATCGACGTGCTGCGGCAGGCCACCCAGCAGCTCATGGATACGGCCCAGTCGACCATGAAGGTGCAGAATCAGTTCCGGGCGGGCATCTACACCTATGGCACGTCCTGTACGCAAACGACCTTCACGACGATCGCGCCCCTGACGACGAACCTTGCCTCGGCGAGGTCCGCCGCCAATGCGATCGATCTGATGACGATCCCCTATCAGGGCTACAACAACGACCAGTGCACCGACAACACGAACACGCTGGCCGCCCTGAGCCTTGCGATCCCAACCCCGGGTGATGGTTCCAACCCTTCGGTTCCGCAGAAGGTTCTGCTTCTGGTGTCCGACGGCGTCACGGACGCCTACTACCCGGCGACCTGCACGCGGCCAACCACCAATGGCCGCTGCCAGGAGCCGATCAACCCTGACATCTGCACGGCCATCAAGGCACGGGGCGTCAGGATCGCAGTCCTCTACACGACCTATCTGCGCCTGCCGACCAACGCCTGGTACATGAAATGGATCGAGCCGTTCCAGCCGACAATCGGAACGCGGATGCAAGCCTGCGCCTCCCCGGGTCTCTATTTCGAGGTAAGTCCCACGCAGGGCATCATGCAGGCCATGGATGCGCTGTTCCAGAAGGCTGTGGCCACCGCGCGCATCACCAGCTGATGGAAACGAGAAGCCCGCCCCGACATGCGGAGCGGGCTAGCTGTTTAGTCCCGGCATTTGCTGGAGCGGATCGAGCGTGAACCTCTGGGGCTCCGTTGTCCATCGTTTGCAGATGAACTCGTAGGGAGTGAGGCCGTTCAGGGTCTTCAGGCGCCGGCCGAAATTGTA
>NZ_JBJPHW010000029.1:0-4963 GCF_053471285.1 Phreatobacter aquiterrae
GGAAACGCGGCCGCCCCGGCTGCGAAACCCTGGCCAGCTACGCCGGGGCGGCCGCTCGCATCTGCGCCCTCAATGGGGGCCTGCTTTGGACGCGAAATAGGGGTGGCGATTGGAAGCGATTTGACACTCAGGCGGTCAGTGACCTCCATCGGCACAAAGGTGGGAGCGGTGAAGATGAACTGCAGACTCTCGACCTTGGATAGTTCGGCCTTAAGGGCCTCGAACGCATAGATCGAGAAGCATGATGCGGCGATTTTGACCCGACTACCGCGGCCAAGGGTGCTCTTCAGGTCATGGCCCAAGAGAAGGGACGTATTATCAAGGATCCTCAACTCGCCAGCCTCTTACAGGACCGTATTGTCCGCTGAGTTATTTTCAGTTGAAGGAATGGCGAAAGCGACCTCCTCAGAGGCAACTCATTTCGATATTGAGAGCATGAGCTTACGGTACGCATTCCGGTAACATGCTCTCATAGATTGTATTCGGAATCAACGAGTACTTGCCTGAGACGACTGCTGACGTAGGCCTTTAAGGCGAAGGGCATAGCGAAGCCGCGTCTCAGTCATCAACAGAATGAGGAGCCTCACGGGGGCGCCGCACCTCCTGCCGGAATGCTGAAAGCATCTCATCGGCCGACACAGAACGTCCTGGCCCGCTGGCAAGTCCATCGCGATAGGCCGCTTTCAGAATGGCAAGATCGGCGTTTTCATTCATAACGCCACTCTACCACCATAGACACCGACGGACATCCTGTGTGCCTGGCCCCAGCGCAGAATCTGCCATCACAGGATCCTGGGATCTGCGTTGAACGGGCAACGGGGGCAAGGCACCCGAGGTCAGCCCCGGAACTCCTGAAGCCAGGTCACAGCCCGGTTAGCCTGCGAAGCAGCCGTGAACAGGGCCTTCTTGTCGGCCTTCATGAGGGTCAACCAGTGTGCCAGATACTGCGCATGGTTGACCCGGGGAGTGGCGGTGATCCCGAGATCCGCGCACAGGAACGCGGCGCCCAGCTCGGCCACCAGCTCTTCGGCGGCATAGGCCTGATCGCCGAACCGCTTGCCAAACTGGCGGTCACAGCGATTGGCGGGGCCTGTCCAATGGGTCAGCTCGTGGAAGAGGGTCGAGTAGTAGCCCTCAGCCGGCGAGCTCGTTGAAGTGCCCAGGAACGCCGTGCGTTCGGGCATATGGACCGTGTCGGTCGACGCCCGATAGCAGGCCATGGAGCCCCCATGGACGATCGTGGCGCCCGTGGCTGCCACGAAGGCCTCAGCAGCCGTCAGGGGATCGAAGTGAACCGGAGCCGGGAGGGGCTCAGGCTGCCAGCCGTCCACCTGCTCCGCGGCGAACACCGGGGTTGCCCGGGCGACCAGGCGGGTTTCCTCGTGGGCCTGGCCCTGGTCGTCGGTCTCGGTGACGTCGAAGGACTTGAAGAACACCACCAGGGAGGATTTCTCGCCCTTGCGGACCTGAGCGCCGGCCTCCTGCCACTGGCGGAAGGTGGCCCAGCGACCTGAGCTGTAACCGCGCAGCTCGGCCGCGGCCCAGAGGGCCAGAACGTTGACGCCCTGATAGCGGCGGCCCGTGACGGCATTCGCCGGCCGCCCGATGCAGCCACCCTGGCGGTGCCAAGGCAGGTGGAAATCCCCCGGGCCGGCTTCGATCGCGGCGATGATCTGGTTGGTGATGTGCTGATGAATGTCGACCCGGTCGGTCATGGCTCTGTCTCCCTTGGCGGGCCGCCCCATGCGGCCTCGTGGGAGGCGTCCGCCCCAGCGGTCTGGGACAGGTGTCCATGCCGTCAGCCCGGCAGGGGCCGCTGCTGCACAAGCCCTTAGGGCGCGGAAGCGAGGCGCATGGCGCCTGGAACAGCCCTGGGGCAGCCAATCCCCATCCGAGGCCCTGGGGCGCCCGCGGGAGACGGCGCGACCCCGACCGGAGGCATTGAACGGACAGGTAAACCGGGTGGTGCCGCGTTGAATCGAGACGGGGGCTCATTGCCACCCCCCGACCCCGGCTAGGATGTTCGAGCGGAATGCCGAGTTAAGATCGGGGAGGGCGCGCGAGACCAACCAAACGACTGATCTCGGTTTGAAGCGGGGCTTCATCACCACGAAAGCTAGCGATCATCGCGGCCAAGAAGGCTTCGGGGTCAAGCCTGTCCAGGTTCAACGGATGCCCGGCTGATGCCGCGAGAATCGCGAAGAACGCCAGCTGGGTGCGGCCGTTGCCATCACGGAACGCGTGGATGGCATTCAATTCAGACAGAAAAGCAGCACCTCGAACGACAAACTCGTCGGGTGTCAGGCCCCGGAGATGTTGCCGCGTCGCCAAATCGGCGAACAGCCGTTTCAAAGCGGTCCGAATGTGCTCGGGATAGCAGAACATGCTGCCGCCCTTGGAAATCCGAACCCGCCGCTCGCGTCCGGCCCAAGGGTACACATCGCCAAAGATGTGCCGATGAATGGCTTTGTAGTGGGCGACGGTAAAGCGGCCAGCCGGAAAGGCCTCTTCGAAGCGCTGGGCCGTTGCCTCGGCCTCGAAGGCGTCAAGGGCCGCCTGGCTCTTTAGCCCAAGCCGGTTCCTGAGGACCGTCGTGCCACGATAGCAGTACGGATCGTCAACAGTATCGTACACGAAGGCTTAGGCTTTTTTGGAATGCTTTTTGGCAATAGCCTGACGGCGCTGCTCGTCGGAAAGTCCACGCCGATCAAACTCGACGAACATCTTCTTGCTGCTGGCGGAAAGCCGGATACCTTCAACCGCACTGATCTTGGCAAATGATTTCAAGCCAAGAATATATTGCCCAGACTTCGGCGCACGGGTCGATGGCTTCTTCATAGGATCACAATATCACAGCCGTCAGCGGTGGCGAGTGATTTTTGGCAGGGGCGGGGAACCGAGAACCCCAGCACGATCAAATTCTGTGTTGAATCTGACGGAAAGCTTACCGGAACCGGGTCCCGTTGTGCTCGCGGGGTGGGCGGATTAGAGTTCGACGAGAGCAACGCTCCGGGGTTGGCGCTCGGCGCCAGCCGCAAAAGCCCGGTTTGAGCCGGGCTTTTTGTTTTATCGGGGCACAGCGGGCCCTCTCCCTCGATCCGAGTGCCCGCCCGCCGGGCGAGGGGCTTGCCTCAACCAGCAGCTGTGGCAGCCTGCGGTCACCAAAACCCTTTTCTCGAGCCTTCGGCTCCGCACGCCCTCCGGCGGACGCGGGGCAGGGGGTGAAAGCGATGGACGTGAGCCCAGAACTCTCCGAACTCTTCTGCACCATGATGCGTGCCGGTCGCCAGGAAGTGGCCCAGGCAATTCTCTCAGAGCCCGACTGCGACGTGCAGCACCGGACCAATGGTGGCCAGACCCCGCTGCACATCGCGGCAATGGCCTTCATGCCCGGCATCGTGGCGCTTCTGATCGCCAAGGGAGCTGATCCCAACGTCCTTGATGACCGGGGTCGAACCCCACTCATGATTGCGGCCAAGGCCGGGGACGACAGGGCCGTCGAGCAACTGCTCAAGCGCGGCGCCGATCCGAACCTGGTCACCCACCAGATGCGCTGGACCGCGCTGATGTGGGCGGCCCGCTACAAGCGGACCGCAGTGCTCAAACGGCTCCTCGCGGCCGGCGCTGATCCTAAGATCCAGGACAAGAACGGCGATACGGCCATTGACCTGGCCCGGAAACACGGCCCCGCAGCCGCTCTGGCATTACTCGAGCCGACGATCGCATAGGCCCCGCCCAAAGCGGGGCCATTTAACATAACGGCCATTATGCGAAATAAGTCATTGATTCGCATAAGATATCATATGGAATGTCCGATCAGGGTTCCGTAGCGTGCAGCGCTCCGTCTGGGGGTCTAGCCGCCGCACCCGTCTCGCCCGAATGGCGAAATTCCGCGCGTCCGCTTGGGGCTTAACAACGGACATTGATTGACAGCTGCTTTTGGGCCCTGATCGGAAGTCTGGAACGTCGGCTTTCGCCATCCGCCCTCGTCCGTACCTCGATTGACGTAGGTCGCGTCTGGACCAACGGCTACGCGACGAGTGACTTCAATGGACCATCAAATCGTGAAACGCCAATTCCACCAGCGCCGTCCACGTTTCGCGAGGAGGTGCGGGAAGCCAGATGATCGGCTTCCCGCACCTGGTTTCAGCGCATCGGGCGCAGGTTGGTGTAGGCGCCGGTGGTCCGCAGCGTCACCGTCACCTGCTGGGAGGTGCGGTTGCGGAAGAACCAGCCGTGCGAGCCGTCAAAGCCCGCGGTCATCACGCCTTCGTCGGACGCAACGCCACGGGCCGTCTTGTAGGACGTCTCGCGACCACCGCCAGCCCTGGTACCGTGCATGTCGTAATTCACCACGCCCGTATCGGTTCGCCAGGAGTAGCGGATGGCCGTGCCGCGCGGGGCGGTCATCTTCCATTCGATCCCTTCGCCGGGCTTCAGCGGGATGACGGTCTCGTCCGTCCGCTCCGCCGCCTGCGCATGCGCGGTGCCGATGATGCTGGCGAAGATGAAGGAGCCGATGCTGGAGCGCGGAGCCGCCGGAGCAGGCGGCGCGTCCCTCACCCTGTCCTCGGCTGCCTCGCGGGCGAGCTGCATCTTGATCTCGCCCATTTGCGTGAGGCCCAGGGCACGCCCGATGCCGGTGGGATCGACCGCATACTCGGACGGCAGGACAATCGTCACGAGGATGGCGGTCGCGGCGACGGCGGCGATGGCGGTGGACTTCAGGAGCTGCGCGGTGGTCGGCAGCTCTTTACGGGACGGCATGTCGGAGTTGTACATGATGGTGTCCTTGTCTCAGCTCACGAAGTAGCCGGTCAGCTGGTAGCCGACCAAAACGAAACCCGCGGCCATCATGGCCACGTTGGCGGTGTAGGCATGGCGACGGAACCCGTCGGTCCGGCGCCAGAAGCCCATGGCGATCAGAATGCCGGCGAGCGCCAGCAACTGGCCGATCTCCACC
>NZ_JBJPHW010000030.1:0-4681 GCF_053471285.1 Phreatobacter aquiterrae
GGCAACTTTAGTTGCTTATCGTTGCTGAGCGCATATACCAGATTGTGGACTAGGATCAAAGTATACGATCCCGCATTTTGTCATAGAAATCCCGAATAGCGCGTTCGAAATCCCAGAGTTCCGCCCGAGAATCCCGGAACTGAGCCGGCCGATCCCGAAGTTCGCACCGCCCATCCCGGGATATGGCTTCAGTTCCCGTGAGCGGTTGAGTGATTTCCCGAGACCCACGGGCTCAAACCCGTTAAAAGTGGCACCCTAGGCCCAAAATCCCGCTGGTTGCGCTACCCACGGCCAAGGCAATTCCCTGCTCAGCTATTCGATTCCCTGTTTCCCGGAACAGGGAATTGACCCTCTAACTCCCGGAGATATCGACACTAATTGCCGCCACCCGGGGCATTTTCCAAGTGCCTGGGCGAGTTTCAGGGAATTCAGGGAATAACAGACCGCAGACCCACTCAACCGAGACTGCGTCCGCCACCAAACACCTGCTTCTAACGTGCGGCTGCCCGGCCGGTCGGACCTCTCTTGACATACCGCCGAACACCCGTCCGTCGCCGCCTTCCGGGCCGCCAATGACCGCATGCACCGCGGCATGGACATCCGCTTCTCGGGCAATGCCGACGTCGATTTCGTCCGCGGCATGATCCCCCATCATCAGGGCGCCATCGACATGGCCAAGGTCGTCCTGGAGCACGGCAAGGACGAGCAGGTCCGCAAATGGGCGGCCGACATCATCCGCGAACAGGAGCGCGAGATCGCCGAGATGCGGGCTTGGCTGGTGAGGAACGGTCAGCGCTGAGTTGGCTGAACCAGATCGCGACTTGCGGAAGATGCAATCTCGGCTCCATGGCTGAAGCCCGCAGTTGGTCGTGGCGTGGGGGTCAATCCGCCTCGCTGCTCATACTCAAAGCTCGACCTGCTCAGACAGCATCAAGGCATCGTCGAGCTGCACCCCGAGGTATCGAACCGTCGTCTCGAGCTTTGTATGCCCGAGCAACAGCTGGCGGGCACGGATGTCGCCGGTTCGCTTGTCGATCAGCGCCACCTTGGTGCGGCGCAGGCGCGTGGAGTAGAGCGAGCGGTAGAGCCCGGACAGATCCAGCCGCTCGTCGAGCAGGCGGGCATACTGACGGGTTGTCATCGGTTCCCCCGCCCGACTCCGGCTGAGAGACAACCAGTCGCCGCTCCGCTGGGGCGCCACTTCAGCTATCCTAGCTGCGCCTGCCGCGAAGCCTCCGTCAGTTGGAAGACGACAGGTCGGCCTGTCTTGCTCCGCATAACGGATGCGCGCGGACGCACGTTTCCGGCCAGAATGGCATCGTTGACGCGGAGGTGCACCAAGTCGCGCCCCCGCAGCTTGCTGTCGATCGCGAGGTTGAAGAGCGGTAGATCGCGCAAGCACTGTTGGTGTCGGAGCTGAGCCCGGATCGCCCAGATGTCGCGCGGCTTCAGCGGTGGCTCTGGGCCGATGGTGCCCGGCATTCCAGGCTGGCCGTGCCTGGGCGAATGATGTCTCGCTGACCGTGATGCATCCTCGGAGAAGGTGATGCCGCAAATCGGACCGCGGGCACACTCGAAATCCTGTTCATTTGTTCGCGCTCCTCAAGCCTTCACGCAGCGCCTGCATCTCGGCACGAAGGGTTCTCATTTCTTCTATCATCAGCGACCGCTCGCTGTGCACCTTTTCCTGCTCTGCGGCGGCGAGTTCATCGTGTTCGGCCTGCATAGCCGAGACAACGACGCCGATGAACAGATTGAGCACTGTGAAGGTGGTGCAGGCGATGAATGGAATGAAGAACGCCCATGCCCACGGGTAGGCTTCCATCACCGGGCGCACGATACCCATCGACCAGCTTTCGAGCGTCATGATCTGGAACAGCGTGTAGGCAGAAGCACCGATAGTGCCGAACCACTCTGCGAACCGGTCGCCGAACAGCTGAGTCGCCATCACGGAGAAGACGTAGAAGACCAGCAAGAGAAGCAGCATGATCGATCCCATGCCTGGTAGGGCGCCGAGCAGCCCGCCTACGACCTTGCGCAACGAAGGCACGCCGCTGACCAGACGCAGCACGCGCAACACGCGGAGCGCGCGAAGTACGGAGAAAGCGCCGGTTGCCGGGAACAAGGCAATGCCGACAACAACAAGATCGAAAAGTCGCCAAGGGCTTCGGAAAAACGCGAGACGGTAGACAACCACCTTCGCGACGAGTTCGGCAACAAAGAGAGCAAGGACGATCTTGTCAAAGGTCATCAGCAGCGGACCGAAGCTGCCCATCACAGCTTCGGAGGTCTCAAGTCCAAGCGTGATGGCGTTGGCTATGATCAAAATCATGATCGCAGCTTCAAATCGGGGGGCTTCGACAAGGGTCTTGAGCGCGTTCATGTGTGTGCCTGGTCGTGCTGGTAAGAGAAGGGATCGGGCGCGTGGAGGAGCATGGCGGCAGGAGAGGGCTGAACGGCTTCGGGTGCGCTAGCAGAACCCAGCAGAGGTGCAGCGTGTGCAGTTGACGTAGCAAAGTAGTGATCTAGCACCTGAGCCATCGCAACCTGCAGCCTCATGTTCCCAAGGATACCGCAAACCGGCACCCACATGGGGCAGACGAAGATCCCATCCGGCGGCCGCTCCTCCCTCAGTCTCATGCGAATGAGCGCGAGACTGACAATCGCGAATACCAAGACCAGCAGGTGGCGGAACCGCCCATCTGGAAGCCTTCGTTGAATGCCCGCTCGCGGAACGTAGATACGAATCTCGTCTGCAGTTCCGCGCGAAGGAGTTTGCGCAACTCGCTCGACCCCGGCTCATTGAGACGGCCTCGAAGCCAAGTTTCCACCGCTCAAGGCCATCATGATGCGAGATCGGCCATCTCGGCTATCAAGTCAGACTTACCCTCGAACCCCACGGCGGATGCGCTTCTGGCGGAACAGGCCTCCAGGCAACCGCGTTCAGGTGTCGACCACTGGCAGGGCTGGTCCGTGATCTGATCGATCGCTAGGCTCGCCAGCCTGATTCATCATGCAGGTCAACCGCAGTTCATGCCGCAGCCTTCTTTCCGAACTCTGCTCGATTCGAAGTCGAAGCTGCGTTGGCTCGATGATCCGGCGATCAATGGCGAGCCGGACGCCGAAGCGCTCGATCCGGCGATCACCCCCGTCGAGGCGTTCTTCGTCCGCAACAACGGCGACATGCCGGGCGAGACCGATCCGGAGGCGTGGCAGTTGGAGGTTGGGGGTGAGGTGCACAGGTCTCGCATCTTCACCATCAAGGATCTGAAGGAGAGATTTCCGGTCGAATCCGTGACGGCGGTGCTGGAATGCGCCGGCAATGGCCGGGCGTTTCTGACGCCACCAGTTTCCGGCGCGCAGTGGCGCCATGGGGCCGTCGGTTGCGCGCGCTGGACCGGCGTCAGGATGCGCGACGTGCTGGAGGAGGCCGGGCTCACCGCATCCGCGGTCTACACCGCTCACCACAGCCCTGACAGATCGCTCGGCGGGCATGGCGATGGGCCGGCGATGTCGCGTGGCATCCCGATCGCGAAGGCGCTCGCACCTGAGACGCTGCTGGCCTTTGGCATGAACGACAGGCCCCTGCCTCCGCTCCATGGGGGTCCGCTGCGGGTGGTCGTTCCGGGCTATCCGGGTTCGGCCTGGCAGAAGTGGCTCCAGCGGCTCGATGTTCGCGACCGCGAGCATGACGGGGAGAAGATGACGGGCACCGACTACCGGCTGCCTGTGCAAGCGCTGAGGCCAGGCGATCCTCTCGACGGCACGGCCTTCACCGTCATCACGGACATGCCGGTCAAGTCCCTGATCACGCAGCCGGCGGCCGATTTCGTCCATCCGGCGGGCAGGCCTCTCGCCATCGCCGGGTGGGCCTGGAGCGGCGCGGCCCCGGTTTCATCTGTGCGGGTATCTGCCGATGGCGGCTTCAACTGGTCGCCGGCGACGCTCGCCGACGCAGGCGAGCCATTCGCCTGGCGGCGCTTCACCTCCGTCCTCACGCCGCCTCAGGGGCAGGTCACGCTCATGGCGCAGGCGACCGACAATGAGGGCAAGGCGCAGCCGGTCAGCGAGGCTCCGTGGAACCCCCGGGGCTATTGCAACAATCTCGTGCAGAGGGTCGGCGGCCGGGTGATCTGAAACCCGCCATCGGGTGTGATCGACGCCGTTCCGGACCCGGCGCGGCACCGCTCAGGTGACAGTCACCTGCCTCGTCGCTCGGTATTCTCTGCCATCCTCTTCCCACCACAGGAAGGTGATCGCCGTCGTCCGCTTGAGCCGGGCGATAAAGCCAATGTACGGATTGGCCGACGTCCTGTTGCGAAGCTCCGCGGCAAACAGCAGTTCGCCGTCAGCCTGCGCCTCGCAGCGCGTGATCATGCGTCGGGGGTCGTGAACACCCCAGAATGAAACTTGACGGAGGCCAATCTGGCCCGCCGCTCGGCGCGTGTAGAAGAGCATCGAGCAATACCTTGCGTTAGCTGACAGCCGACATCGCACCGCCGATCGACGCAGCCGGTTTGGTCTGCCTCACGGGTAATCCGGGCAATGTCTCCATTGTCAAATCGCTTCCAATCGCCACCCCTATTTCGCGTCCAAAGCAGGCCCCCATTGAGGGCGCAGATGCGAGCGGCCGCCCCGGCGTAGCTGGCCAGGGTTTCGCAGCCGGGGCGGCCGCGTTTCC
>NZ_JBJPHW010000031.1:0-3270 GCF_053471285.1 Phreatobacter aquiterrae
TCCACACCCGTCATCCCTGGACCCTTCCCGAAAACGGAAAGGATCGTGCGCTATGGCCTCAGCAGGGGTGGTTATTGGACGCGAAACCAGCCCAGCAGGGGGTGGTTCTTGCACGCGATTTCACAACCAGATCGCGCCCGCCTACCACCAGGCGAAGGCGGCAGGTTCTCTGGCGGCTTTGCCGGACGAGCTGAAGCCGCATGCCGACCAGATATTCCAGCTGATCGACAGCGTGTTCAGTGAGGCACAGTTGCCGCGTGTTGAGGACGGGCGGAAACCCAAGACCAATCCCCTCAACGACAATTTCCAGAAGAAAGAGTTCCAGGAGCTGTGGCGGCGCATCAACCAGAAGGCGGTCTATCGGGTCGAGTTCGATTCCGACGAGCTAGTCCGCAAGTGCGTGAGCGCGCTCGACAGCCAGCTGAGGGTTACCCCCCTCCAATACACGGTGCAGACCGGCATCCAGGATGAGGAATTGACCGACGATCAGCTCCGGGCCGGTGACGGCTTTACGCTCACCCGTTCGACGACCGAACGCGGCGGATCGGTGCATTCCCTTGTGAAGTACGACCTGCTTGGAAAAATCGCAGAAAACACGGACATTACCCGTAGAACGGCAGCGAGTATCCTCACCGGCATCCAGGCCAGCGTGTTCGGCCAATTCAAGGAGAACCCCGAGCATTTCATTGCCGAGGCCTCCCGGATCATCACCGAGCAGAAGGCGACCATGGTGATCGAGCGGCTGGCCTATGACGGGCTGGCTGAACGCTATGACGTCGACATCTTCACGGCAGGTCAGGCCGGACAGGATTTCTCCAGAGCCACGCAGAAGCTCAAACACCATGTCTACGACTACGTCATCGCGGACTCGGATATCGAGCGGAAGTTTGCGGACCAGCTGGATTCGAGCAGCGAGGTGGTCGTCTACGCCAAGCTCCCGCGCGGGTTCCTGATTCCGACGCCGGTGGGCGACTACAATCCCGACTGGGCCATCTCCTTCAAAGAAGGCAGCGTCAAGCACATCTACTTCGTGGCGGAAACAAAGGGCACCATGTCGTCAATGAAGCTTCGCGACATCGAGAACACGAAGATCAAGTGCGCTCGGAAATTCTTCGAGGAGATTGGACAACGCGTCACTGAAGAGCAGATCAAATATGATATCGTCGACAGCTATGAGAAGCTGATGGATATCGTTGGGCGCCACGCTGCCTGATCGCCCTGTAATGCAGCCGATGTGGCGCCCCACTTCTAGTCGTCGGCCGGCTCCCCAAAATATTTGTAAAGATGAATGACCGTAACGGCGAGAAACGTCGTACCTAATAGGTCATCATGCGCCGCCGGAGATCAGCTAGGCGCAGGTGCTCCGCGGGGAACTCTAAATCAATCTCGGGGTAGAGCCGCTCGAATTGCATTACCCAATCTCGCCCCATCATATTGCCCGGCGAGGGCCGTTTTTGGGGATAAGGCGGATACATCCGCCCCGGCTCCCCCCGTAGGCCGACTACGATTCCTTCGACCGACCTGATGTCGCTTTCGAGCTGCTGAATGTTCCGGAACTGATCGGCCTTACTCAAACCGCTACTCCCCGGTGGGTTTTGTCAGCGTCCTTGACCTCCAGAGTTTGGCGCTGGCCCCGTTGCAGTGCTGGGGGCAGAAGATGGTCTAACTCCGCCTCGGAAAAAGTTAGGTCTTCGTTCTTCTTCAGCGCGTCTTGGGCTTCACCATAGGCCTTGGCATCAGTGTGCGGAGCCGACGTGTAGATCTTCCGCAGCTCACCCTGCACTTGGTCGCGGCGCTTGCGCAACGCTTCGAGCGTCACAGCTCTGTCGCGAATGTCCGTCAGGAGGCTCAGATACGCCTCGCGCACGTTCCAAAGTTTGGATGCGATCTCCCGATGCTTCTGAGCTGAGGCGCCCGGGTCGAGGTCTTTCATATAGCTGTTGAAGATAAGCGATGCCGTCGCCAGAAGGGCCGTCGCTATAGAGGCAACCAACGACGTCTTATCGAAAAAGACGCCGACCGCGCCACCGGTCGTAAGCGCAGACAAAATGATAGTGGCCCACTTGCTCCGCCGAAGACGGCTTGCATCGCGCTCAGCCATTTTTTCGTGGGTCTTGTGGCTGTAGGCAACCCGCCCATAGCAATCGCGGAGCTGCGATTCCAGGTCGTATCGCGCGTCAACTGGCGGGATAGGCGGTTCCAAAAACTTCCCTCCATTTTTGCCGACTTTTCCATCCATGACCGTTGGTAGCATCTACAATCGCCTCCAACGCCCTCAGATGAGCGCTGCGAGCCTTGTGCTCGAACACCCCCTTCCGGCTAACCGCTGAGCCGCTGCCGGGCGCTCGCCACATCTGCTGATTCTGGTCTTGCTTCGATAGGAAGTCAAAGAAATCGCGAAAGAAAAAATCATAATATAGAAATCCCTTGTCGCGGTACATCCAGCTTTCAATGAACTGATACGCAAGGGTATCTATGAGCATCCCCGACATTGGCACGTCGCAATAGTCGCGCCAGATGCGCAGCATCCGGCAAACCTTTTTGAGATTGCTGTTTGTATCATCGTGGCGCTTTTGAACCGCAGCAATTTCGGCGCGGGGGTTGCAGGCCTTCCAGCTGCCGCCCCCGTTTGCGTTGGGATAAGTCCACGTTCCACTGGTGTTATCGAAAACAGGGAGAACCTCGAATGTAACACCATCATCAAACCCAATGACGACAACCTGCCCGTCGCCGAATGAGTCGGACGTTTTGTAAGTGTTGCGGATCGAGTTCTTGACCGCCTGAAGCAGGGCAGACTGCCCATTTGAGGTGTAAGCGTTGTATTGATGGTAGAGGGTAGCCGGCAGGAGAAACGCCATATCGAGGTCGCTTAGGCCCCGCGCGGCGGTATCCCGACCATATGAACCCACATAGAGGCTGTGGGCCGTCTCGGAATCCGTTGACCAAAAGTCTTTGTTAAGCTGTTTGGTGATCCGCTTATAGCGGTACGAAATCGATGAAATTTTATCTGCTGGAATAACTGCCTGCTCGTAAAAGGCCGCAAAATCTTCTCCGACGCCCATTCTCCCCCCTCCTATAGCCTTGCTCGTACTATATGTGCATTCGCCCCTCGGTAGAAAGATGCCGCACCCTGCTTTCCCCAGTGACCTGAGCCCCTGAACCTCCTCCAGATTTGGGTAGAGTCCGTCGACCATGGAGACGGACGATGCGACCCTCGCGGTTCACGGAAGAACAGATCATCGGGATGCTGAAGGAGCAGGAGGCCGGCGC
>NZ_JBJPHW010000032.1:0-3198 GCF_053471285.1 Phreatobacter aquiterrae
CAGTCGTGCGACCCGGTTCGGACAGCAGTTCTCGCCCATGTCCACGAGGTCGTCGTGGAGCTTCCGGTAGCCGTAGACTTTGCTGCTGTCGCGCCAGGCCGTGCGGATCAGTTCGATCTGGCGGCGGTCCTCCTTGGCGCGTCGGCTGAGCGGGTCCTTCAGCCAGGCGTAGAAGCCGCTGGGCTGCACCGAGAGGCAGCGGCACATGGCGCGGATCGAAAAGATTGGGCGATGCTCGGCGATGAACGCTTAACTTCACTTTGCATCCTTGGCGAAGTACGCGGCCGCTTTTTTTAGGATGTCGCGCTCCTCAGTGACCCGCTGCAACTCGCGCTTCAGGCGGCGGACCTCGGCGGCCTGCTCGTCATCGCGGGCTGCGGCCGGCTTCGCGTATCGCTTCTTCCACTCGTAGAGCGAGTACTTGCTGATCCCCAGCCGCGCCGCAACCTCCGCTACCGGATAGCCCCGTTCGGTGATCTGAAGGACGGCGTCCCGCTTGAAGTCCTCGGTGAAGTTCGCTTTGCCCATCGGGGCCTCCTTGCCTCAAAATTAGGGAAGAAGGCGTCCAGGAATCTAGGGGCGGTTCAGACGCTTGATCGAATTTTCCGAGAAATCCGTTCCGGTTCTCTACATTCCGGAACCACCGCTGGGATTTGGGCACGGGCAGGCTTCGGATCATCCGAAGGATGGCCTTACGCTTTACGGGCCTGCGTCAAAGCCCGATCGTCCGCAGATTACGATAGGTGCGGTTGGCACAAAACATGGCCTAGAACTCCTTTGCCGCTGGCTCGATGCAATCAGCAATCCCGTCGCAATTCCGCCTCGGGGTCAGCGCGACAAAGAGTTCCGGCTTCATCTGTCGGATTTTCCCGGTCTCGAGGAGGCCTTTGGCATCCGCGCCGATCGGGGCGCTATGATTAAATGCGAGATTGATCCTGCGGATATCCGTGCTGCGATTGCGATCGAGAACCATCACGAGGCAGTTGCCACAACAACCAAGCTGTTCATCGACCCGATTGAGCGCCACGCGAAGAATGAGGAGCGGACGGTTGACGTTTGGATCTTCGTTGTGCCGGAAATCGTCTTCGAAACCTGCCGCCCAGTTGCGGGTCAGCGTCGCAAGGTCGAGCTTCTCAAGGGGGAATTGTCCCGGCGCCAGAAGGGGCGTGTCGACCTTCCGCTACTGGCCGGTGTTATTGATGACACGCTTGAAGCAGTGTTTGATGACATTCCCGACTTCCACCGGCAGGTCAAAGCGAAGCTCTTAAAGCTGGGCATGACATCTCAGCTTATTCGCGAGACAACCCTTGCTCCTGAAGAGTTCTTGAACAAGGCGGGATATCCGAAACGTGGAACTCAGGATTCCGCCACCGTTGCTTGGAATCTGGCCACAGGCTTGTTCTACAAAACGCAGGCGGACCCCCCCTGGAAGATCGCCCGTATGCGGCCGGGCGTCTGCTACGTCGGCTTGGTGTTTAAGCTCCTTCCCAATCACGCTGACAATCACGCCTGCTGTGCGGCGCAGATGTTCCTGAGCGAAGGAGACGGGGTCGTCTTTCGCGGGGCGAACGGGCCGTGGCAGACTGAAAACAGAGAGTTTCACCTCAGCGATCTTGCGGCCGGAAACCTGATCAAGACGGTTCTGGATACCTACAAGCAACGCTTCGGAACTTATCCAAAAGAGCTGTTCATTCACGGCCGAACAAAGTTCAACGACGCGGAATGGGAGGCCTTTAGCAAGGCCGCGCCCGACGGAACCAATATTGTAGGCGTGCGTATCCAATCGACTCATGGCGAGACCAAGCTCTTCCGCGACGGCGATTATCCGTGCCTGCGCGGCACGGCGATCCAGCTCGGAGACAAAGACGCTTATCTGTGGACCACGGGGTATGCGCCACGTATCGACACCTATATCGGTCCAGAGACGCCGAACCCGTTGTTCGTAACCGTGCTCCGCGCGAGCGGTGACTATCCCTCTATTGAGACGGTACTGGCAGACATACTGGGTCTCACCAAAATCAACTACAACGCCTGCAATTTCAGCGACGGGTTACCGGTCACCATTCGTTTCGCGGACAAGGTCGGCGAAGTGCTAACCATGGGCAGCGCTACGGGAGCAGAGCGACAGCCGTTCAAGTTCTACGTTTAGGGGGCGTCGGGCGTGCGCTGGCCACCTTCACCGTTCCCGGGCTACTCGATCCGAAGAATGAGTCCTGCTACAGAGAACTGACGGTAATTTCGGGCATCCTCCTGTGTTAGCCTGGGCAGGCAAAAAACTGGGTCTGAGGCGCGATTGACCTCGATAGATGCCGGAACCGTGAAAATATTTTTTCTGGCAGTTTTCTCAATGAAATCAAAAGCGTAGCTTTTTGACGGACTCACAGTCGGAGAATGACCGTCAGAATGAGCACTTACCAGTGAATTTTCAAAGACTTATGGGGAATTCAAACAATCGAGTGGGAATGAGAAGGCGTTTCACGACGGCGGCCTCGCGGCCATGAGCTACAAGGCTTCGATCCCGTCCCGCGAGCGCCGAATCAAGCGCATTTGCGTCCGGCTGGGCCTTCATCTGATGACGGCGCAGAAGCCGGACAAGCAGATTCTGGCCCACGGCGGCTACATGCTGCGCGACGCCGATACGATGAAGATCGTGCTCGGCGACAGGGATTATCTCTTCTCCGCCGATCTCGACGAGGTCGAGGCCTATCTGGACGCCCTGACCTGATGCCGAAGATGACGCTGCTTTAGTCGCCACCGGCCTGCCCAGCGGACGCAGGGAGTAGCTCGGTCCGCAAGATCCAGATGACACCGGAAGCGCCAGATGACGGTCACCCTCTACGGCATCACCACCTGCGACACGGTCCGCAAGGCCCGTGCCTGGCTGGACGGGCAGAACATCGCCTACCGCTTCCATGACTTTCGCGTCGAGGGACTGGATGCCCAGCGCCTCGGCGGATGGCTCGACGCGCTCGGCTGGGAGACAGTTCTGAATCGTGCCGGCACCAGTTTCCGCAAGCTGCCGGAGACGGAGCGAGACGGTCTCGACCGCCAGAAGGCCGAGCGGCTCATTCGTAAGCATCCGGCGAGGGCCGCGGCTGCAGCCGATGCGGATCAGGCAGCCTGACGTGCCGCTGCCGCACCAATTGGCTGCCAATTCCACGGCAGCAACTCGGGCAGTCTGGACTGCGGGATGGCGGC
>NZ_JBJPHW010000033.1:0-3157 GCF_053471285.1 Phreatobacter aquiterrae
AACGAAACCCGCGGCCATCATGGCCACGTTGGCGGTGTAGGCATGGCGACGGAACCCGTCGGTCCGGCGCCAGAAGCCCATGGCGATCAGAATGCCGGCGAGCGCCAGCAACTGGCCGATCTCCACCCCGACATTGAAGGCGAGGAGGTTCGGCAGGAGGCCGTCAGGAGCGATCTTGTATTCGAGGATCTTCGTCGAAAGCCCAAAGCCGTGGAACAGCCCGAAGACGAGCGTCGCGGCCTTGGTGTTCGGCTGGAAGCCGAACCAGCGCTGGTAGGCGCCGAGATTGTCGAGAGCCTTGTAGACGACCGAAAGGCCGATGACGGCGTCGATGAGGAACGAGTTGATCCCCACGTTGAAATAGACGCCGAGCAGCATCGTGATCGAATGCCCGAGGGCGAAGAGGCTCACATAGATGCCGATATCCTTGAGGCGGTAGAGGAAGAAGATCACACCCGCCAGGAACAACAGGTGGTCGTAGCCCGTCACCATGTGCTTGGCGCCGAGATAGACAAAGGGGATGAGGTGCACCCCCGTGATCTCCTGGATGTAGCCCTTGTCGCCTTCGGCGACGGCATGGGCGAAGGCCTCGGAGACCCCGAGGGTCGCGAGGCAAAGGGTCAGAAGGGCAAGGCCGAGGTATCTCTGCACAGTGCGTGCAGCCTCAGCCGTCCCTCCGCGATGAGTTCGCATGGGATGATTCCAATTGATGGGAGAACAGCCGACCAGTCGGCCGGCGCCGGATCAGAACGGCGCGGCCGAGCGTGGTGGCCGTTCGAGGGGCCAGGTCACATCAAGTGGGGGCGAGGCGTGAAGCGTCGCGCGGACCGCCACCCGGACAGGCTCAAAAGTGTAGTGTGGTGATTGCGCGAGGCCCAGCGTGACATGGGAATGATCCGGCCCGTGCGGAATGTGCTGGCCGCTCTCTCCGTCATGGTCGTGCGAGTGGGGCTGCCCGTGTCCATGGTCGTTGTCCGACATGGCGATGGCCGCGGCATGGCTCGACCCGGCGCCGCGCCAGAACGCAGGCCCCGACAGGCCGAGTAGGACGGCCAGCATGAGACAGATCAGGCGTCGGGCGCGCAGCGACATCGTCTCCTCTGTGCTGCCGGAGGTCGGCAGGATTGTGGCACGGGTCATCGCCATAGCGCAGCAACACCGACCAGCACCAGCATCGTTCCCGCCAGTCCATCGAGGATACGCCCGGCGGTGTGAATGGACCCACCGAACCGGGCAGCGGCTGCGGTGGCCACCTCGCGCATGGCGACGCTGAGAATGGCGACCAGACCCAAGGGGATCGCGACGCCGAGCATCATGGCAACCGCAAAGGTGAGCCCCACCTCGGGCACGCCGCGTGCGATCGCATAGAACATCACGAACAGGGTGAGCGGACAGGGAATGAGCCCTGCCACCACGCCAACGCCGACGCTGTCCCCATGCCGTTCGTGATCAGGCCCGCGCCAGGCGCGAACCAGCAGCCAAACCCCGATCACGAGCAGCAGGCCGCGGCTGATCAGTTCAAGGGTCGGCGCCTGCCCCGCCCCCGTGATGGTTCGGCGGACCAGGGCTGACGAGGTTACAGCGAGAGCGACCGCCATGCCGACATGGGTTGCCGCCAGCAGGAAGGCGGTGAGGCACGCCTTCGCCACCGCCATGCGGGACCCGATGAGGTAGGTTGCGAGAACCGTCTTGCCGTGCCCCGGCGTCATGGCATGCGCCGCGCCGAAGGCGATGCCCAGCGGCAGGACGGCCGCCAGCGCCGCCCAGTCCCTCTGGCCGGCAAAGGCCGCGATCTCGGCCGACAGGAACTGCCGTATCCACGACTGCAGGTCGATGAGGGCGGCCCAGAGGCCGCTGATGCTGCTCAATAAGGCACTCCCCGGTTCTTCGAGCGTTGCTATATCCTCCCCGGGGGGATAGGCATAGCCCATGAGCGGACACATTCACGCGCACCATGCCGACATCGCCAAGCGCCTGAAGCGCGCCGAGGGACACCTGCGGAAGGTCATCGCCATGATCGAGGAGGAGAAGCCCTGCCTCGACATCGCGCAGCAGCTTCACGCTGTGGAGAGGGCCATCACGCAGGCCAAGAAGACGCTGATCCAGGACCATCTCGACCATTGCCTCGAAGCGACCGTCGGCGAGGTCGGGGCGAGCCAGCGCAAGCCGATCGACGAGTTCAAGCAGATCACGAAGTACCTGTGATGATCGCTGTCCTCCAGAACCTCACCTATCGCCGCCTGTTCCTCGCCCAGGTCGTGGCCCTGATCGGCACGGGACTGGCGACGGTGGCGCTCGGCCTGCTCGCCTTCTCGCTGGCCGGCGCCAATGCCGGGGCGGTGCTGGGAACCGCGCTCGCCATCAAGATGATCGCCTACGTCACCGTGGCGCCGATCGCCTCGGCCTTCGCCGAGCGCGTGCCGCGGCGGGCCATGCTGGTGACGCTCGACCTGGTGCGGGCGGGCGTCGCGGTCCTCCTCCCCTTCGTCACCGAGATCTGGCAGGTCTATGTCCTGATCTTCGTGCTGCAATCAGCCTCGGCCGCCTTCACCCCGACCTTCCAGGCGACCATTCCCGACATCCTGCCGGACGAGAAGGACTACACCCGTGCCCTCTCGCTCTCGCGGCTAGCTTACGACCTGGAAAGCGTCGCAAGCCCGATGCTCGCGGCCCTCCTCCTGGTGTTCATCTCGTTCCACAACCTGTTCGCCGGCACGGTGATCGGCTTGCTAATCTCGGCCGCTCTCGTCATGTCGGTGGCGCTGCCGAGCCCGAAGCCGTCGAAACCCCGCGGCATCTACGACCGCACGACGCGGGGCATCCGCATCTATCTCGCCACCCCGCGCCTCCGAGGACTTTTGGCCATCAACCTTGCCGTGGCCATGGCCGGCGCGCTCGTCATCGTCAACACCGTGGTCTATGTGCAGGCGACCTTCGGGCTCGACCAACAGAGCACCGCGCTTGCGCTTGCAGCCTTCGGGGCAGGCTCCATGGTTGCGGCACTGGCTCTGCCGAGCCTCCTCGAACGGGTTGCGGACCGGACCGTCATGCTGGCCGGCGCCGGGCTGCTGACTGTGGGAACACTGGCGGCTGCCGCGGTCCCGTCCTATGCCCTGCTCCTGCCGCTCTGGTTCCTCCTCGGCATCGGCTATTCCAC
>NZ_JBJPHW010000034.1:0-3057 GCF_053471285.1 Phreatobacter aquiterrae
AGCCGCTCTTTGGAAACCTCATCACAGATGGCCGGGTCCATCGCTTCCGCAACGAGATCTCGCCAGAACTGCTCAAGCGCCTCGCGCGTGACGCCGAGGAGGACGGCCGGGCCTCCGCTACCGACGCCGTCGCCGTGCCAATTGCCGCCATGGTCGATGATCACGAGAACATCGAAGAAGCCGGCTGCCGGATCGGCTTTTGGTTCGGGCGCGAACAGGTCGGGGCCGATGACAATGCGGGTGAAAAGGCAGACAGCGTCCTCGATGACGGTTCGCTCGCCCGTCTTTAGGGCACGCGGAATGTCACGGAGGATTTGGCAATAGTCGCTCTCGCCGTAGAACTCGCCGGGCCTTAGCTCCAAGCGGCGCATATGATCAGGATCGAAGACAGCCGGTGCAAACATCGGCTCGTCACCGACGTAGAGGCCGATGGCCATTTCGCCATTGCAGTCCCACTCGTACCCGTTGCTGAAGAGTCTCTTCCAACGTATCGAGATCTTTAAAGGAGTTGCCGTCTCCTCGCTCCGGCTGTCGATCAAAATAGCCATGGGTACCTCGTCCCGCGTCACGTGCGGGGCGTATCCACTGGCGTCCGATTGCGTCAGGACGTGGTCGAAACGTCAAAGCGCTTCGCCCATGCGTCCGAGAGGGGGGAATCGATACCCGCGCTCCGAATGATCTCGATAATGTTCGGCAGCTTCTTCAGATTGATCGTGTAATCGGGGAAGGCCTTGGCCCAGGCCTCAAGCGCCATTTGCTTCTGACGCCGGCGCGAGAACATCCCCATGAACAGCATCCGCTCCATGGCTTTTTCGTCGCTGAAGCGCATGCGAGCGGGAAGTGAGGGATTGATGTGATTGAATAAGCATTCAGCGAGCGTGGATGGCGTCACGCCATCTGCGGAGTCTGGCAGTTCATCCAGCTCCCATCCTTGATGAACGAGCAATGCCTCGTTCAGACGGGCCAGCTTGTCCAGATCGTCGGCTTCCCTCTCCGTGCGGGGCCCGACAAACACGACGGGTTTCCCATCGAGAATGTAGATGTCATCGGGATGGGGGACCATCCGCGGCGGAGTGACGCCGCGGCGCTTGCAGTCAGCGATCTCAGCCTTCTTCACCTGGACATACCGAGCCCAGACGCGGTGCTCCTCATCAATTTGTGCTGCCTCGGCGGCTTCTGCTTCGGCAATCAGTTCCATCATGTGCCGCTGCGAGCGCGAGTTGCCGGATGCGGCCGACTTCATGATCGATTTCAGGACGACTGCGCGACCTGAGATTTGGCGATGATCGTCCCCCTCCCGCACAGTGACCGGTTGCCGGGAGAGATCCAGGACTGCGTCGATCAGTGATCCATCAAGACTCTTGGCGACAGAAGCTTTTGCTGGCCGACCGTTGGGATTGCCGGACTTGCCCTTTTGGAAGCGTGTCGCGACGGGTGGCTTGCCGTAGCCGACCATATAAGTGGTCGGCGGATCCTCCGGCGGTTCACGACGGGTCATTGATGCACCTCGTTTGCTTCAGTCGAAACCAGGTCGTCCGCACGCTCGCTGGCGAGATCGCCGAAGGTCCCGCCGTCGCTCGCGAGCACGGCATCCTTGCCGGTCAGTGTTTCCCAGCGCCGCACGATGGTGTCGCAGTAGAGAGGATCGAACTCGATCAGCCGTGCGCGCCTGCCGCACATGTCCGCCGCGATAAGGGTGCTCCCCGAGCCACCGAATGCGTCCAGCACGATCTCGCCCCGACGCGAGCAATCGCGGATCGCGTCCGCAACGAGCGCCACCGGCTTGACGGTCGGGTGCATGGCAAGCTCTTCCATGCGCTCGCGTCCTGCAGAACTGATCCCGGCGTAGTCCCAGACATTGGTGCGATAGCGGCCGGTGTCGCCAAGGCCAAAGCTGTTCGTATGCGGTGCGGTTCCAACCTTGAAGACAAAGACGAGTTCGTGTTTGGAGCGATAGAAGCTTCCCATGCCGCCATTGGTCTTGTTCCAGACGCATAGGTTCTTCAACTCGGTGAAGGCCGCATTGCCTGCTGTCAGCAGCTCGCCCATGTGGCGCCAGTCCATGCAGACGAAGGCGATAGCGCCGTCGCGACTGTGGTCCGCTGCGTTGGACAAGCAGGTGCGCAGGAACTCCGTGAACTCGGCCGAGGACATCTCGCCGGAGGCCATCGCAAACTCGCGATGACGGATGCCACCGGAACCGCAGACGTGACCGTCGATTGGCACGTTATAAGGCGGGTCTGTGAAAATGAGATCGGCAGGTTCGTTGCCGAGGAGCAGCGCGTAATCGGCACCACGCCGCGCGTCCCCGCACAACAGCTTGTGGCGCCCCAGGATCCAGAGGTCGCCCTCGCGTGTCACTGCCCGTGACCCCGCGATCGGCACATGGTCGAGCGGGCCGGCCTCCGTGGTGGCGCTCTCCTTGGCTTCATCGAGGACGAAGTCGATCTCGGCGATGGAGAAGCCGGTCAGTGAAAGATCGAAGTCGAGGTCGATGAGCCCCTGCAGTTCGATTGCCAGCAGTTCGGTGTCCCAGCCCGCATTGAGTGCCAGCTTGTTGTCCGCCAGGACATAGGCGCGACGCTCCGTCGCCGACAAATGAGAGAGACGAATGACGGGAACTTCGGCAAGGCCAAGCTGCTTCGCCGCCATGACGCGACCATGGCCCGCGACGATCTCGTCGTCATCGCTGACGAGCACGGGATTTGTGAATCCAAACCGCTCAATGCTCGCTGCAATTTGCTTCACCTGCGCCTTCGAATGGCGCCGTGCATTGCCTGGATAGGGCTTGAGCTGCGACACGCGCCGCAGCTCGATGGAGGATGTCGTCCCCGTCATCAATCAACGCCTCACGCTGACCTGGAGCGAATCAGCCCCGATAGCGAAACGGTGGCGCAATCGTGCGGCCGATTTCAAGTAAAAACGTATAAGGCAACTTTAGTTGCTTATCGTTGCTGAGCGCATATACCAGATTGTGGACTAGGATCAAAGTATACGATCCCGCATTTTGTCATAGAAATCCCGAATAGCGCGTTCGAAATCCCAGAGTTCCGCCCG
>NZ_JBJPHW010000035.1:0-2571 GCF_053471285.1 Phreatobacter aquiterrae
GTAAGCATCCGGCGAGGGCCGCGGCTGCAGCCGATGCGGATCAGGCAGCCTGACGTGCCGCTGCCGCACCAATTGGCTGCCAATTCCACGGCAGCAACTCGGGCAGTCTGGACTGCGGGATGGCGGCGATGCGGGCGAGCACGTCGGCGAGCCAGGCCTGCGGGTCGATGCCGTTGAGCTTGGCTGTCTCAATCAGCGTCGCCATGGCGGCAGCTCGCTCGGCGCCGCGATCAGAGCCCGCAAAGAGCCAGGCCTTTCGGCCGAGTGCAAAGCCTCGCAGCGCCCGCTCGGCAGCATTGTTGGTCAGGCAGATCCGGCCATCGTCGAGGAAGGCGGCGAAGCGATCCCAGCGCTTGAGCATGTAGTCGATCGGCTTGGCCACCGTCGCTGAGCGGGAGAGCGCGCCGCGCTGGGCCTGGAGCCAGATCGCCAGTTCTTCCACGAGCGGCTTTGTGGCCTCCTGGCGGGCTCGCACCCGCTCCTCCGGCGACCGGCCATTGATCTCCCGCTTGAGGGTAAAGATGGCGTCGATCCGCTTCACCGCCTCGAGTGCGATCGGCGAGACGGCGGCGGCAGAGCCACGGCGCGCCCTGGCCGCAATGTCGGCGAGCTCATAGAAGCCGCGCCGGGCATGGCTCCAGCACAGGGCAGACGTCACTAGCCCTTCAGGTCGCCTCGGATCATAAAGCCCGTTGTAGCCTCCATAGGCGTCGGCCTGCAGGATGCCCCGCCATCCCCGGAGGTGGCCATCGGGATGCTCCTGTCGTCGATCCTTTGAGGCGAAGTACAAGGCCGCTGGCGGATCGGCGCCGCCAAAGGGCCGGTCGTCGCGCACATAGGTCCAGATCCGGCCTGTGTCGGTCTTGCCCTTGGCGAGGATCGGCACCGTCGTATCGTCGCCGTGGAGCCGTTCTGCCGCCAGCACGTGCGCTGCGATCAGCGTGTGCAGCGGCTGCAAGGCCGATGTGGCGGCTCCCACCTGGTCGGCAAGCGTCGAGACGGAGAGGTCGATCCCCTCCCGAGCATAACGCTCGCTCTGTCGGCTCAGTGGCTGATGCTGTCCGAACTTCTCGAACAGGATCGTCGCCAGGAGGTTCGGCCCAACAAAGCCACGCGGCGTCGGATGGAACGGCGCGGGTTCCTGCGTGATCGTCTCGCAGGCCCGGCAGGCGAACTTCTCTCGCACCGTCTGGATCACCTTCCACTGGCGGGGCACGAGCTCCAGGGTCTCCGTGACGTCCTCGCCGAGCTTCGACAGCCGCCCCGATCCGCAACACGGGCACGAGGTCGGCGCTGGCAGCACCACCCGCTCGCGCGGCAGATGATCGGGGAAGGATTTGCGCACCGGCCGCCGCCGCGGCGTCGCCGTATTGGAGCTCAGGATCGCTGCAACCTCGTCCTCGGTCGCAGCCGCCTCGCACTCCTCGAGCTGCAGTTGCAACTGGTCGAGCTTCTGCGTGCCGCGTTCGGAGCTCTGGCCGTAGAGCTCCCGCTTCAGCTTCTCGATCATCAGCTGGAGGTACGTGATCATCGCATCGCGCGACGAGGTGCCAGCCCTTGCCTCCGCGGCATCTGCCTCAGCCGCGATCCGCGCATCACGCTCTGCCAGGCGGGCTTCCCGTTCTGCCAATCGGGCCGCGCGCTCCGCCAGGAACATCGCCGCAAGAGCCGCCGGATCGGTCGGCAACTCCAGCGGTTCAGAAGGGTCAGAGGGCGTGGTCACACGAAGATGGAATCACAGAACGCCGCCTCTCCAAAGCAAATTCCAACGAGCAAATTCCATCATCCGATCGAGGTCGGCCGCCACGTCTCCTGCGGGTTCCGCCAGTCGATCCCGGACAGCAGATAGCCCATCTGCGCCGGCGTGATCGTGACGATCCCGTCCGCTGGTGAGGGCCACAGGAACCGTCCGCGCTCCAGCCGCCGCACATAAAGGTTCGCCGCCTGGCCGTCGTGCCAGATCACCTTGATCAGGTCGCCACGCCGGCCCCGGAAGCAGAAGATGTGTCCGCCAAGTGGATCGTGCTTCAGCACCTCCTGCACCTGTAGCGCCAGCGAGGCAAAGCCCTTCCGCATGTCCGTGTGGCCCGTCGCAAGCCACACCTTCACACCCATCGGAACCGGGATCATCGCGGCGCCTCAAGGCCTCGCGCGAGCCGCAGGATCACCTCAACATTGATCGCGCCCTCAACGATCAGCCGTCGACCATCAACGAGCACGATCTCGACCCGGGCTCCCCGCCGGTCTCGCGGAAGCGGCGCCGCCACCCCTGCCTCAGGAACAACGATCGCAGGCACGAACCCGCTTGGTACCTCGCTCGCCATCAAGCGGCGCCAGGTCAACAACAGCGTCCGGGATATGCCGTGGCGCCGAGCGGTCTCAGACACGAGGCGCGGCCCGCTCATGCTCTCCAGCACGATCCGGCGCTTCTCCTCGTCCGTCCAACGACGGCGACGCCCCGTCTCGACAATCTCAAGCCGCCCAAAGGCACTGTGCGTATGGCTGTCCATACCGACAGTGCTCAACGATTTGCCTCAACTCCCGCAAGGTGGCCTTCGCCGGATGCGTACG
>NZ_JBJPHW010000036.1:0-2050 GCF_053471285.1 Phreatobacter aquiterrae
TGTCAAATCGCTTCCAATCGCCACCCCTATTTCGCGTCCAAAGCAGGCCCCCATTGAGGGCGCAGATGCGAGCGGCCGCCCCGGCGTAGCTGGCCAGGGTTTCGCAGCCGGGGCGGCCGCGTTTCCAGTTGGCGATGATGTCGTTTGGTGGTTCAGGCGCGGTTCTTGAAGCGCCAGCTTTCGTTGCCCGTTTCGACGATGTCGCAATGGTGGGTCAGGCGGTCGAGCATGGCCGTCGTCATCTTGGCGTCGCCGAAGATCTGGGGCCAATCGGCGAAGGCGAGGTTCGTGGTGATCACGATCGAGGTGTTTTCGTAGAGCTTGCTGATGAGGTGGAAGAGCAGCTGCGCCCCTGATTGGCCGAAGGGCAGATAGCCGAGCTCGTCGATGACGACGAGGTCATGGCGCAGGAGCGTCTCGGCGATCCTTCCACTCCGGCCGGCGGCCTTTTCCTGCTCGAGTTGGTTGACGAGGTCGACGAGGTTGAAGAAGCGGCCCCTGGCGCGGGCGCGGATCACCGCGGCAGCGATGGCGATCGCCAGATGCGTCTTACCGGTCCCCGTGCCGCCGATCAGGATCAGGTTGCGCTTGGCCTCGATGAAGGCGCCTTGCGCGAGCTCGCGGATCTGCCCCTCGTCGATGGGCGTGTCCTGGAAGACGAAGGCGTCGAGGTCCTTCAAGACCGGGAACCTGGCGCCGCTGATGCGGTAGTTGATCGAGCGCGCTTGGCGGTGCGTGACCTCGGCCCGGATCAGGCTGGCAAGCAACGGATAGATCTCGTCGCGCCGGTTCAGCCCCTTGCCGGCGATCTCGTCGAAGCTCGCCCGCATACCGTAGAGCTTGAGGCTGGTCATGGCCTCGATCAGTTGATGGCGTTCCATCGTTCTGTCTCCTTCCTTCCTCGCAAGGCGTCGTAGCGAGCGCAATCGGCGACCGGCTCGGCCTTGAGCCTCAACGCGTCCGGGGTCGTGATGCTGGGCGGGGTCGGCGGCTGGCGCCTGCGCGCGAGGATCGCGACGACGACGTCGCCATTGGCGATGCCGGCGGCGAGCGCCTCGGCGCAGGCCTCCGCCACGGCCGCGATGCCGTCGTCGGGCACGCGACCGAGAATCTTCACGAACTGCCGGTCGCCATCGGGATGGTGGGCGAGCTTCGCCCTAACCTCCGCGAGCGGCGCGGGCAGATCCCAGTCCTTGAAGGGAGCGCCGTTGCGCAGCGCGCCGGGCTTGCGCGTCAAGACCGGCAGGTAGTGCCAGGGGTCGTAGACGATCTGCTCGCGTCTGAAGCATCGAGGATGCTCGGCCACGACCTCATCGCCCAGCAGCACGACGATCGTCTCGGCATAGGCTCGCACCAGCACCTGACGGCCGGCCGCCCTCGCGTCGACGCTATACTTGTTGCGGTCGTGCGCGACCAAGCACGTGGTCGTCGCCCGCATCGGCTTCTCGACGAAGCCGGCGAAGGGGCCCAGATACGGCATCAGCTGCGTCCGCTCCGCCTCGAAGACCTCGAAGATCGTGCGGTCCTTGAACTCGGGATGCTTCGTGCGCTTCGCGTAGGCGATGCATTGGTCGGCGAGCCAGGCGTTCAGCTCGTCGAGCGTCTTCACCCTCGGGCGCGGCCGGAACAGCAGATCGCGAACCGTGCCAACCTGGTTCTCGACCTGGCCCTTCTCCCAGCCCGACGCCGGCGTGCAGGCCACGGGATCGACCAGATGGTGCGAGCACATCTGAAGGAAGCGGCGGTTGTACTGTCGCGCCCTCCCGACGAAGATCGTCTCCACCGCTGTCTTCATGTTGTCGTAGATGCCGCGCCGGCAAACACCGCCGTAGAAGGCAAAGGCCTTGTCGTGCGCGTCGAAGACCATCTCTTGGGTCTCGCGCATGTAGGCCCGTACGATCGGCATCCGGCTATGGGAGAGGCGCATTTGCGCCGCCTTCACCGTCACCGGAAGCCCGTTCAGTTCGATCGCCTCGTGGCTCCAGTCGAACTGGTAGGCCTCGCCCGGATCGAAGCTCAGCGGCACGAAGGCTCGCGTCGGCGTCCGCGC
>NZ_JBJPHW010000037.1:0-1959 GCF_053471285.1 Phreatobacter aquiterrae
GCCATCCCGCAGTCCAGACTGCCCGAGTTGCTGCCGTGGAATTGGCAGCCAATTGGTGCGGCAGCGGCACGTCAGGCTGCCTGATCCGCATCGGCTGCAGCCGCGGCCCTCGCCGGATGCTTACACAGCTTCGAAGACCTCGAGCGCTGGGGATATGTTCCGACGCCGAAACAGAAGGTTGCGATTCGCAAGCGAACAGACAGGTTGGTCGATCCCGTGCCCTTCCGCGATGCGTGGGTGAACAAGTTCGTTGGCGATAAGTTTGGGGAGGCGACGACGCACTGGCGGAAATTGGAGGAGCGCATCCACCGTGGGGTTGGAAATCCTTGTCCCCTCGTCCTGATCGGGATTCCGGATACCGTCGTTACCTTCAACGAGCCTAAAGAAGTTTTGAAAGCTCTTATCGAAGGCGAAGACGAAGAGGAGCCTGAAGGCGAGACCTGATCACTCCGCAGCCAGGGTCCGCGTTGTCTTAGAGTTGTGAGAATACGTCTCCCAAGTCGGCTCGTACGTCGCCTCGGCCTGATTGCCCCAAGTCGACCAACCCTTTCTGACGCCGCGCCCGAACAGTTCAAGGTAGGGGCCTGGTGAGCAGCTTTCAATCAACGGATATTGTTCGTCGGGCTTCCTACTATGCTCGCGCTTGCGAGTGCCGATATAGTTGACCTGTGTTCGACCCGGGGTGAGCGTCCGGGCGTTCTTTCCGCGCACACCGAACAGGATAATTTCGGTCACGTTGCGGAAATAGAAGCCTACCCCTCGACCGTCTGAGCCACCGTCTTTCCGGATCTTGTGCCAGATAATGTTTGATTTGTAGCTGAACCCCCAAGCCTTCATGACCTCCAGTCCTTCAGGTAGGAGGGCGTTGGGCACCCAAAGATAGAGGTGAGCCGTCGGGGCGGCCGCATCGGCGACCGGCAATGCCTTGATAGCGGCCAGGTCCATCGTGTCGTATCGATTGAGACGCTTATGCTCCGGCGCCATTTTCCCCGTACGGTTGACGAATTGCCACGGAGGATCAGCCATGATGGTCGCAAAGCGCTTACGACCGACGAAATTCTTGAAATCGGCGTTAGCGTCGAGAGGCTGATCTGGGCGCGCGAGCATGAATCGTCTTTCGGCAAAGGTGTTCAGACCATGCATCAATTCGCGGTGTGTTCACAGCCACCATCATGCAATTGGGCGCTAAAAAGTTCGCCAGGAAAGGGGGCTCGTCCGCCTTAACGCGACTGTGGCTTCGCTGAACAGGATGGCCGCATCGCGTCACTGTCAGCCAATCGTGGATGACGACCGAGTGGGGGGTACTTCGGGCAGTCTGAGCCATTCTTCCGACTTACGTCTATTTTTCGGCGGCATCAGTGAGCGGTGGCCCCGATGGCGGCGGCCCCATCGCCTCGGCCAGAACGCGGTCGAAGGCACAGTAGCGGTCCCACAGCCGGTTGGCGATGCCAATAGCCCCCGCTACGGCCATGGCCTCAATGATCCTTTCGAGGCTGAAAGCCCTAAAGCCGACGCGGCTATTGTCGCCGTCGACTTCGGGATTGGCCAATTCCACCTGGTACGCCTTGAACGCACCTTGAGCCCGGCGATTGAGCTGCGGGCCGACGGCGACGAAGAGGGCCTGGCCGACGATGCCAAGGTCGACGGCGCGCTGGGCCATCATATGCTCGCGCCAAAGCTGCTCAAGTCCGGTCGAGCGAAGAACCATCGCGTCGGGGTCCCGGAACAAGCCAACCTGCCGCGAGGCTTCATCGTAGCGGGGCCTGTGGCGGGCGACCGGTCCATTCATGCCCTCGGAATATTTGACCTCGATGAAGACGGTGGCGGGATCACCGTCTGTGAAATCGCGTGCAAGAACCACCCCCTGCTGGGCTGGTTTCGCGTCCAATAACCACCCCTGCTGAGGCCATAGCGCACGATCCTTTCCGTTTTCGGGAAGGGTCCAGGGATGACGGGTGT
>NZ_JBJPHW010000038.1:0-1582 GCF_053471285.1 Phreatobacter aquiterrae
GGCCCGAGGCTGTGTGGGAACGTTCAGCGCCTGGGTTCCGCGGGCTCGCCGGTTTGCTAGAGAACGGGCGAGCGGTTCATGCTCTGATGGCCCTGAGGATCGGAGCCACGCCTACGACAGCGATTGCCCGCTTCATATTGTAGGCCAGGATCGCCAGGCTTGCTTCTGCGGCGACGTTTCTGAGGCCTCGCGTTCGGAAGTGGGTCGCGCCCATCCATTGTTTCAGCGTGGCAAAGACGTGCTCGACGGTGCATCGGCGGATGTCCATCGCTTCCGGCATGGCTTCGAGCCGCGCCTGCACCCGGTCCAGAACCGCTTCGTGTTCCCAGCGGCGAATGCGCTTCTCCTTGCCGGTGGTGCATTGGGCCCGGGATGAGCAGCCTTGGCAGGCTTTTTGGTTGAAGTAGAAGTGCAAGACCTTCCCATCCTCTTCCCGGGAGAAGCGGTTCGGCAACTCCTCGCCCATAGGGCAACGGTACGTGTCGGTATCGGGCCGGTAGGTGAAGTCGTCCTTCGCCCACAGCCCGCGGGCGCGAGCCGGTGAGGTGTCAGGTTTCGGCACCAGTGCCGTGATGCCTGCCTCGTCGCAGGCGCGCAGTTGCCAGCCCTCGTAGTAACCGCGGTCGGCGAGCACCGTTAGGCTTTCAGCCTCTGTCTCAGTTTTGGCCGCGGTGGCCATCGGCAGCAACTGCGAGCGGTCGCTCCCCTTGTTGGTCAGCTCATGTGCGACCACCAGATGATGCCTGGCATCCACAGCCGTCTGCATGTTGTACCCCACGACACCGCGGCGATCGTTGGCCGTCGCCATGGCACGGGCGTCCGCGTCGGTGAGTGAGAGTTGGCCGTCAGGAGCGGTCTCAAGCTGCCGGCCGATCTCCTCCAGTTCGCCGAGGCGGCCACGCAGCAAAGCGAGCCTCTCCTTCAGGCGTTCCGTCTTGGCCACAGGCGGAGTCGCATCTGCCCGATCCGCGGCATCGAGTTCCGCCATGTATTGCTCGATGCTCTCTTCCACATGCGCCTTGCGGCGGGCGAGCTTGGCCTTCGTGAAGTTCCTCTCGTGGGTGTTCACAGCCCGGAACTTCGACCCATCGATTGCCACGACACTGCCGCCGACAAGGCCAAGCGCTCGGCAGACCCCGACGAACCTCTGGCACGCCTGCTTGATCGCGAGCGCGTTGTCGTGCCGGAAGTCCGCGATCGTTTTGAAGTCGGGAGCCAGCTTCCCCGTCAGCCACATCAGCTCGACATTGCGGCCCGCGTCCCGCTCCAGTTTCCGGCTCGACGTCAGTTGGTGCACATAGCCATAGATGTAGAGCTTCAGCATCATGCTGGGCGCGTAACCCGGCCGGCCCGTTGCCGCAGGTCGGACGCGACCGAAACCCAGCGCCGCCAGATCAAGCTCATCGACAAAGACGTCGATCACTCGAACTGGGTTGTCGGCGCCGACATAATCGTCGAGGCAGGGAGGCAGAAACGAAGGCTGGTGGCGATCAGTCGCCTCGACGAAACGTCCCATCCGGCACCTCCGAAGCAGCTATCGAAGGCTATCACAGCGCGGGTTTTCACACAGCCTCGGCCCCAA
>NZ_JBJPHW010000039.1:0-1469 GCF_053471285.1 Phreatobacter aquiterrae
AAACGCGGCCGCCCCGGCTGCGAAACCCTGGCCAGCTACGCCGGGGCGGCCGCTCGCATCTGCGCCCTCAATGGGGGCCTGCTTTGGACGCGAAATAGGGGTGGCGATTGGAAGCGATTTGACAGTCCATGAACGGTGCCCAATTGTATTCGCTACCGTTGTCCACATAGAGCGTACGGGGTGCGCCCCAAGCGTTCACGACATTGATGAAGCTTTGGATGACGTGTCCATTGGTGATGCCCTTGCCCTTGTCGAGAAGCACGACATCCAACCAAATCCGGTTGGTCGCCATATCGAGCCAGCCGATGGCGCGAGCATGCGCCTGCGAGCCATCATCGCGCCTGAGCACGATGTCGATCGGGTGCACGTCCCCGACTAGGATTTCCATCGGAGCCATGCCCGTGCGATCGCGTAACTGACGCGGCTTCCGATCCTCGTGGGTCTTCCGGTCCCGCGCTTTCAGCGCCACCTTCCGGAACACGCGTTCGGCATTGAGAACATGAGGGGGAACCCGGCAGATCACCTCGCCGTCCGCGCCGAGATCAACACCGGCTTCCCTGGTCAACCGCAACAGTTTGGATGATGCCAACAGTGCGAGGATGCCCGCGGATTCTCCCTGGCTATGCAGACCGCGAACGTAGTGGCGCAAATCGTCCCCGATCCTGCGCTTGGTCGTCTCGTCCAGCGCGACGGAGCCGTCCCAGCGGCGTGAAATGATCGTGGCCTTCCTGCCGGCATCGGAACGCTTTGCTCTGCCGAGAGCGCCAAGGTCGCCGCGCAGTTCATAGTTCTTGATCTTACGGAGAACGTTTCGCTCTGAGACGTCCTTGGGCCTTCCGCCCGGCCCGAAATGTTCTCGCCCAACGATTGACCGGATCGCCTCAGCGCGAGCCCGCGAGCCCTTGGGATGGGCCAGGGCAGGGGAGATGACATGGTACCAGAAGTCCCGCTCCACCTGGGCCTTGGGGCCATGGGAAAGACGGGGTGCCTCGGGGCCGCAAATCTCGTTGAAGCGCCGTTGAAGGTCGATTGGAAGGCTGTCGAGGCGAACCTCGTAGCGGAGGCCGGAGCGGCCGCCGCGACCGCGCGTGGTGCGGATAACCAGCCGAGCTTCGCGCCAAAGATATGCCTCTTCCCGAATGGACCTGGTGACAGCTTTTTCAGCGGCCCGGTCAGAAATGCCCGCAAGGTCGGCGAGCTGAGGTAGGCCAATAAAAGGTGTCATTCGGCGGCTGCTCCAAAGAGCTCCGCAATCAGTTGCTCGCGAATGCGCGTGCCGTTTCGGCTATGGCGAAGACCCTTAAGCGCCTTCTCAACGGTTTGCCTATTCAGACCATTGGCCTTATACCAACGGCCCTCACGACTGACCGATGTGTGCCCAGTCGCGCATGCCGATTGACGTGATGGTCCCTGGCAGTGCGACGAGCCTGTTCCAGGCCTCGCACGACGCCTGGATGATGTCGTCGTAG
>NZ_JBJPHW010000040.1:0-1307 GCF_053471285.1 Phreatobacter aquiterrae
GCATTTGCGCCGCCTTCACCGTCACCGGAAGCCCGTTCAGTTCGATCGCCTCGTGGCTCCAGTCGAACTGGTAGGCCTCGCCCGGATCGAAGCTCAGCGGCACGAAGGCTCGCGTCGGCGTCCGCGCATGTTTGGCCGCTCCATGGCAGGGCCGAGGTAAGCCACTGCAGTGCTGCAGCGCTCCCCATTGCGGATTGAGACGTGGTACAGACCTGCGCCCTCCAAGTGCTCCCCGTTGAAGTCATGGTTGGAGCGGTGCCCACTGGCCAAGGCGGCTTCAATGAAGGCTTGCGTGATCGGGCTGGGCGAAGACTGCGCAGACACCGTCAATGGTCCGCCCACTCCGTGGAGCGCTGACCCGCCAAGAACATGGTCCTCCAAACGCTTGAAGTAGGGAAGCACGTCCGTCCATCCCCAGCCGGGGTTGCCTAGGTCTCGCCAATTGTCAAAGTCCGCCGGATCACCGCGCATGGCGATCATCGCGTTGATGGCGCTGGTGCCGCCGAGCGCCTTGCCCCGGGGGAAAGGAATACTGCGCAGCCCAAGGCCGCTCTGAAGCGTGGTGCCGTACCCCCAGTTCTCGGCATCGTCCCAGAGCAACGGCCATTGGTCGGGCTGGCGCACGCGCATCGACCGCGTGTCGCTGCCGGCCTCGATCAGCACGACCTGTCGGCCCGCGTCTTCCGCCAGTCGCGCGGCCATCACACAACCGGCCGAACCGGCACCGACGATGACGATGTCTGCAGCTTCATCCATAAAGCCGTCTCCTGCCCATGCTTGAGCGCATACGAAGATCCAACGGGCTGCTGAATGGATCGGCTTAGCGATAGCCGAACCCATGTACGCCAAGATCGAATTGTGCTGGGAGCCGCACTGGGTTTGGCGGAAGGCGGATTGCTTGAGTCCTACGCCGCCCGCTTGCCGGCGTCTACCTCCGCCTTCTTCACCCAATCGTTCAGGGTCGGCCACGTGGATCCGAACTTCGCCGCGATCGACGTGATCGCCGCCCAGCGGGACGGATGCTCATGCTCGTGATCGAGAACCAGTGACGTTGCCCCCTATTTGCCCTCGTTCATAACTGGACTCTGTTCTCGATTGATCCGGTCCCATTCTTTGGACCGCCGGAACGAACTCAAGGCTGGATAAAAGTTGGGGGCAACGTCAGATGAACTCAGCTCTAAGCCGCTCTTTGGAAACCTCATCACAGATGGCCGGGTCCATCGCTTCCGCAACGAGATCTCGCCAGAACTGCTCAAGCGCCTCGCGCGTGACGCCGAGGAGGACGGCCGGGCCTCCGCTACCGACGC
>NZ_JBJPHW010000041.1:0-1238 GCF_053471285.1 Phreatobacter aquiterrae
CTGAACCGCCCTGGGTTTGCCGGAGGGCTCAACTCCTGAGAAGGATGAGCCACCATGAGCAAGACAACGAACAAATTTTCCCCCGAAGTGCGCGAGCGGGCGATCCGGCTGTTGCTGGATCACGAGCGTGAACATCCATCCCGATGGGCTGCGATCACGTCGATCGCTGGCAAGATCGGCTGCACGGCGCAGACCCTGAACGAGTGGGTGAAGAAGGCCGAGGTCGACGCCGGCAAGCGCGCCGGCGTGCCGACCGAGATGGCCGAGCGGATGAAAGCGCTGGAGCGCGAGGTCCGCGAGCTGCGCCAGGCGAATGAGATCCTACGCAAGGCGAGCGCGTATTTCGCCCAGGCGGAGCTCGACCGCCCGTATCGGAAGTGACGGCCTTCATGGAGGCCTACGTGGAGAACTACGGGATCGAGCCGATGTGCAGAGTTCTGCGGATCGCCCCCTCCACCTGGCACGAGCACGCCCGCTGGAAGGCCGATCCCGACCTTCGCTCCGCGCGGGTAAAGAAGGATGAGCGGCTGGCGGAGGAGATCGTCCGCGTTCACAAGAAGAACTTCGGCGTCTACGGCGCAAAGAAGGTCTGGCTGCAGCTCAACCGCGAAGGCTTCAAGGTCGGCCGTGACCGCGTCGCCCGGCTGATGGCGCGTCTCGGACTGGAAGGCGTGGTGCGCGGCAAGGTGGTCCGGACGACCGTGCCGGACAAGGCGGCCGCTTGCCCGTTCGATCTGGTCAACCGGCAGTTCCACGCCCCGGCGCCGAACATGCTCTGGGTCTCGGACTTCACTTACGTGAGCACCTGGGCCGGCATGGTCTATGTCGCCTTCGTGATCGACGTCTTCGCCAGGCGGATCGTCGGCTGGCGGGTCAGCCGCAACCCGACGGCGGCGTTCGTCCTCGATGCTTTGGAGCAGGCCCTGCACGACCGCAAGCCAACCGACAGCCTCATTCATCATTCGGACCGTGGATCGCAATATGTGAGCATCCGCTACACGGAGCGACTGGCGGAGGCCGGCATCGATCCTTCCGTCGGCAGCGTCGGCGACAGTTACGACAATGCGCTCGCCGAAAGCGTGATCGGACTGTTCAAGACGGAGATCATCCATCGGCTCGGGCCGTGGAAATCCTTCGAGGCCGTCGAATACAAGACCCTCGAGTGGGTCGATTGGTTCAACCACCAGCGCCTGCTGGAGCCGATCGGCAACATCCCGCCCGCTGAGGCGGAAGCCAAC
>NZ_JBJPHW010000042.1:0-1222 GCF_053471285.1 Phreatobacter aquiterrae
GTGACCTGAGACCCTTTTCTCCTCCAGCCTGAGGGAGAGTCCTGAGTTTCGTTTCTGGCCTTAGGCGGCCCGTTTTTCCAGCGTGGATTTCATTGCGAACTCGGCCGGCGGCATGTTGCCGAGCGCCGAGTGTGGTCGGTGATGGTTGTAGTCCTCCTTCCATGAGGTGATGGCGCTGCGGGCCTCGGCGAGTGTCGAGAACAGCGTGTCGTTGAGGCACTCGTCCCGGAAGCGGCCGTTGAAGCTTTCGACGAAGGCATTCTGCATGGGCTTGCCGGGGGCGATGTAGTGCCATTCCACGCCCGTCTGGTGGCACCAGCGCAGCACCGCCATCGAGGTCAGTTCCGTGCCGTTGTCGGAGACGATCGTGTCGGGCCGGCCGCGTATGCGGATGACGGTATCCAGTTCGCGAGCGACCCTGGCGCCTGAGAGCGACGTGTCCGCGACGAGCGCCAGGCACTCGCGCGTATAGTCGTCGACCACGGCCAGCACCCGGAAGCGACGGCCGTCGGTGAAGGTGTCGGAGACGAAGTCGAGGCTCCACCGGGCGTTGGGACGATCAGGCACGAGCATGGGCCTGCGTGTGCCCAGTGCCCGCTTGCGCCCACCGCGCCGGCGCACCTGCAGCCTCTCTTCCCGATAGAGGCGTCGCAGCTTCTTCTGGTTCATCACGATGCCCTGGCGGTCCAGCATGACGTGGATCCTGCGATAGCCAAACCGTCGTCGCTCCGCCGCCACGGTCTTCATCGCCTCGCGCAACGCAGCGTCGTCCGGACGGGTGCTGGCATAGCGCACCGTCGACCGGTCGATGTTCAAAGCCTGGCACGCCCGACGCTGGCTCACCCCATGCACCTTGCAGGCATGAGCCACCGCCTTCCGCTTCGCATCGGGCGTCACCATTTTTTTGCGGCGACATCCTTCAGGATCGCGTTGTCCAGCATCTGCTCCGCCAGCAGCTTCTTCAGCCGCGCGTTCTCATCCTCCAGCACCTTGAGGCGGCGGGCGTCCGACACGTCCATCCCGCCGAACTTCGCCTTGAACTTGTAGAAGGTCGCAGCCGAGATGCCGTGCTTGCGGCACACCTCCGACGTCTTCGCGCCGGCCTCCTGCTCCTTCAGCATCCCGATGATCTGTTCTTCCGTGAACCGCGAGGGTCGCATCGTCCGTCTCCATGGTCGACGGACTCTACCCAAATCTGGAGGAGGTTCAGGGGCTCAGGTCA
>NZ_JBJPHW010000043.1:0-1016 GCF_053471285.1 Phreatobacter aquiterrae
TGTTTAGTCCCGGCATTTGCTGGAGCGGATCGAGCGTGAACCTCTGGGGCTCCGTTGTCCATCGTTTGCAGATGAACTCGTAGGGAGTGAGGCCGTTCAGGGTCTTCAGGCGCCGGCCGAAATTGTAGGCGCGGACGAAGTCGCCGAGATGCCGACGGAGCTGCTCGTGGCTTTCGTAGTAGTAGCGCTTGACGGTGGCGTCCTTGATAGTCCGGTTCATCCGTTCGACCTGGCCGTTGGTCCAGGGGTGCTTGGCTTTCGTCGTGCGGTGTTCGATATCGTTTCGCGCGCAAGCCATCTCGAAGGCATGGGCGCGGAAGAGTTCTCCGTTGGCGATGGCTTCCTTGATCAAGGGAACCGCCGAGCCGCCCGCGCCCGGCGTCGTGAACTGGATACCGTTGTCGGTCAGCACGGTGTGGATCTTGTAGGGCACGGCGGCGATCAAATTGAGCAGAAAAGACTTCGACACCGCCGTCGTGGCCTTTTCATGCAGCTCGACGAAGGCAAACTTCGACGTGCGGTCGATCGCCACGAACATGTGCAGCTTGCCCTCCTCGGTGCGGACTTCCGCGATGTCGATGTGGAAGTAGCCGATCGGGTAAGCCTTGAACTTCTTCCTCGCGGGCTTTTCGCCATCGATATCCGGAAGGCGGCCAAGACCATGACGCTGAAGGCAGCGGTGAAGCGACGAGCGCGTCAGCGTCGGGATCGTCGGCAGCAGCGCGTACAGGCAGTCGTCCAGAGGAAGCAGCGTGTAGCGGCGGAACGCGACGATCACGGCCTCTTCCTCGATGGTCAGGACGGTTGAATGCGCTTCCTTCGGCCCCGTTGGAAGATCGCTCGTGGACCCGCGTTTCTTCCACTTGGCGACCGTCTTCTGGTTCACGCCATAGCGCTTCGCCAGCGCCCTCAGGCTCTCTTGACTATGCTGTATCGCTCGACGGACCGCCTCTGTCGTTGTGGCGCTCCCGTGTAGAATCTGGCCCATAGCGCTTCCCTCGATTCTGTCGATGAGA
>NZ_JBJPHW010000044.1:0-994 GCF_053471285.1 Phreatobacter aquiterrae
GCTCGTGATCCAGCAACAGCCGGATCGCCCGCTCGCGCACTTCGGGGGAAAATTTGTTCGTTGTCTTGCTCATGGTGGCTCATCCTTCTCAGGAGTTGAGCCCTCCGGCAAACCCAGGGCGGTTCAGTCTCAGAATCATAGGGGGCAGCGAAGCCGCCCCCTATGAGAGCTCAAGGGTCAGCGCATTGCGCGCAGGTTGGTATATGCGCCGGTGGTCCGGAGCGTGACCGTCACCTGCTGGGAGGTGCGGTTGCGGAAGAACCAGCCGTGCGAGCCGTCAAAGCCCGCGGTCATCACGCCCTCGTCGGACGCAACGCCACGTGCCGTCTTGTAGGAGGTCTCGCGACCACCGCCGGCCCTGGTACCGTGCATGTCGTAATTCACCACGCCCGTATCGGTTCGCCAGGAGTAGCGGATGGCCGTTCCGCGCGGGGCGGTCATCTTCCATTCGATCCCTTCGCCGGGCTTCAGCGGGATGACGGTCTCGTCCGTCCGCTCCGCCGCCTGCGCATGCGCGGTGCCTATGATGCTGGCGAAGATGAAGGAGCCGATGCTGGAGCGCGGAGCCGCCGGAGCAGGCGCCGCGTCCCTCACCCTGTCCTCGGCTGCCTCGCGGGCGAGTTGCATCTTGATCTCGCCCATTTGCGTGAGGCCCAGGGCACGCCCGATGCCGGTGGGATCGACCGCGTACTCGGACGGCAGGACGATCGTCACGAGGATGGCGGTCGCGGCGACGGCGGCGATGGCGGTGGACTTCAGGAGCTGCGCGGTCGTCGGCAGCTCCGCACGGGACGGCATGTCGGAGTTGTACATGATGATGTCCTTGTCTCAGCTCACGAAGTAGCCGGTCAGCTGGTAGCCAACCAGAACGAAACCCGCGGCCATCATGGCCACGTTGGCGGTGTAGGCATGGCGACGGAACCCGTCGGTCCGGCGCCAGAAGCCCATGGCGATCAGAATGCCGGCGAGCGCCAGCAACTGGCCGATCTCCACC
>NZ_JBJPHW010000045.1:0-763 GCF_053471285.1 Phreatobacter aquiterrae
TGAACCGCCCCGAGTTTTCTAGACGCCCTCGGCTCGCGCTTTGTGCTGCCGTTCGAACTCGACGGGCGACAGCATCCCGTTTCGTGCGTGCTTGCGGGTCGGATTGTAGAACATCTCGATGTAGTCGAACACGTCGGCCCTTGCCTCATCGCGCGTCCGGTAGACCTTACGGCGGATCCGCTCGCGCTTGAGCAGGTTGAAGAAGCTCTCGGCCACCGCGTTGTCGTGGCAGTTGCCGCGCCGGCTCATCGAGGGCTCCAGATCGTGGTGCTTCAGGAAGGATGCCCACTCCATACTCGTGAACTGGCTGCCCTGATCCGAATGCACCAGCACGCGGCCCTTCGGCTTGCGCCGCCAGACGGCCGCCAGCAGCGCCTGAAGGACGACGTTGGTCGTCTGGCGCGATTGCATCGACCATCCGACGATGCGGCGCGAGAAGAGGTCGAGCACGACCGCCAGGTAGGCGAAGCCTTCGTGCGTGCGGATGTAGGTGATGTCGGTCACCCAGGCCTTGTCCGGCGCCTCCACGTCGAACTGGCGGTCGAGCGTGTTGCCGATGGCCAGGGACGGCTTGCCTCCGTACATGCCGGGGCGACGCTTGTACCCGATCTGAGCCCGTATGCCGGCGAGCCGCGCCAGTCGTGCGACCCGGTTCGGACAGCAGTTCTCGCCCATGTCCACGAGGTCGTCGTGGAGCTTCCGGTAGCCGTAGACTTTGCTGCTGTCGCGCCAGGCCGTGCGGATCAGTTCGATCTGGCGGCGG
>NZ_JBJPHW010000046.1:0-727 GCF_053471285.1 Phreatobacter aquiterrae
GGCGCTCGGCAACATGCCGCCGGCCGAGTTCGCAATGAAATCCACGCTGGAAAAACGGGCCGCCTAAGGCCAGAAACGAAACTCAGGACTCTCCCTCAGGCTGGAGGAGAAAAGGGTCTCAGGTCACGGGCGGCGTCGTTAATGGGCGTCGGGTCGCGTCAGGCCTATCGGATTCGGGCGGAGTTCCGAGAGAACGGTTCGACCGCACTGGTGTCGAAGAAGCGCGGCCGCCCCAGCAACCGTCGCATTCCCCAGGCGGTCAGGGATCTGACCATGGCGATCGTCAAGGAGCGCTACGCGGACTTCGGTCCGACGTTTGCGGCCGAGAAGCTCGACGAACTGCATGGTCGCGCCGTTTCCCGCGAGACGCTGCGCAAGTGGATGATCGAGGACGGGCTGTGGATTGATCGCAACAAGCGACTGCCCTCAGTTCACCAACCTCGCAATCGCCGTGAGCGCACCGGCGAACTGATCCAAATTGATGGCTCGAACCACCACTGGTTCGAGAATCGGGCGCCGGCTTGCACCCTCCTCGCCTACATCGACGATGCCACCAGCCGCCTTCAGCACGCAGCGTTCGTGCCGACCGAGTCCAGCTTGGTGTCAAATCGCTTCCAATCGCCACCCCTATTTCGCGTCCAAAGCAGGCCCCCATTGAGGGCGCAGATGCGAGCGGCCGCCCCGGCGTAGCTGGCCAGGGTTTCGCAGCCGGGGCGGCCGCGTTTCC
>NZ_JBJPHW010000047.1:0-648 GCF_053471285.1 Phreatobacter aquiterrae
TTCATCATTCTCTATTTCCCGCTCTTTCTGCTGGGCGCCGTCTTCGGCAAGCTGATGGAGGCCAGCGGCAGCGCAAGGGTTCTCGCCGATGCCTTGAGGGACGGCCTCGGGCCGCGACACGCAATCCTCGCGGTGGTGATGTCCTGCGCGCTGCTGACCTATGGCGGCGTCTCGCTGTTCGTCGTGGCCTTCGCGGTCTGGCCCATCGCCTCGGCCCTGTTCGCCGATGCCCGTCTGCCGCGGGTCCTCATTCCCGCCGCCATCGCCCTGGGAGCGTTCACCTTCACGATGACGGCCCTGCCCGGGACGCCGGCGATCCAGAACGCCATCCCGATGCCCTATTTCCAGACGACGGCCTTCGCCGCTCCCGGGCTCGGCATCATCGCCAGCCTCATCATGTTCGGCCTCGGCTGGCTCTGGCTGGAGCATCGGGCGCGCAGTCTCGACCGTGGACCGGAGGCCGCCATGGGACCGGGCCCGGATGGGGAAAGCAGGACGCCGCGACCCTCGCTGCTCCTGGCGGCCCTCCCCCTCGCGAGCGTCCTCGCGCTGAATGTCGCCTTCGCCTTCTGGCTGATCCCGATGCTGGATGCCTCCTATCTCGCCATGCCCAAATACGGCTCCACCGACATCGCGGCGGTCCGCGGG
>NZ_JBJPHW010000048.1:0-526 GCF_053471285.1 Phreatobacter aquiterrae
TCGTCGTAGGTCTCGAACACGCGGTTGGAGAGGAAGTTGGCGCGCAGGAACTGCCAGACCTGCTCGACCGGATTCAGCTCCGGCGAGCGCGACGGCAGGAGGATTGGCGTGATGTTCTTCGGCCATTTCAGCGCGCCGGTGGTGTGCCAGCCGGCCCGGTCGAGGAGCAGCACGGCGTGGGCGCCCTTGCCGACGTGGCGGGCGATCTCGTCGATGTGGAGTTGCATCGCCTCGGTGTCGGCGAAGGGCAGCGCCAGAGCGGCGCCGACGCCCCTGGCCGGGCATATCGCGCCGAAGAGATAGGCGCTCTCGTAGCGCTGGTCCGCCGGCTGGCTCGGCCGCGTGCCGCGTCTGGCCCATTGCCGGACCAGGCCGTTCTTCTGGCCGATGCGAGCTTCGTCCTGGAACCAGATCTCGATGGGCTTGCGGCGGGCTACCCGGCCGACATGGGCTTCGAGCGTGCGCGCGAAGTTTTTTTGAACGCCTGGATGACCTCGCCATCCTGTTTAGGGTGACGCGGACGCGC
>NZ_JBJPHW010000049.1:0-296 GCF_053471285.1 Phreatobacter aquiterrae
CGACTACATCGAGATGTTCTACAATCCGACCCGCAAGCACGCACGAAACGGGATGCTGTCGCCCGTCGAGTTCGAACGGCAGCACAAAGCGCGAGCCGAGGGCGTCTAGAAAACTCGGGGCGGTTCATTGAGCTTGGTATCGGGCCGACGCCTCTCGATCGAAAACACCTAATACCAAGGGGCGCGACCGCTGACTCGCGAGGGATTCCCATCGGCGCGTGATCGTGATTCAAGATAGCATGGAGGGTCCATGCCATGGCCAAACCGATTGCGCTCACGGGAGAATGGACGGCGCC
>NZ_JBJPHW010000050.1:0-269 GCF_053471285.1 Phreatobacter aquiterrae
GTGATCCAGCAACAGCCGGATCGCCCGCTCGCGCACTTCGGGGGAAAATTTGTTCGTTGTCTTGCTCATGGTGGCTCATCCTTCTCAGGAGTTGAGCCCTCCGGCAAACCCAGGGCGGTTCAGAGCGAGGTATCAACAGCTTCGTACGCATCCGGCGAAGGCCACCTTGCGGGAGTTGAGGCAAATCGTTGAGCACTGTCGGTATGGACAGCCATACGCACAGTGCCTTTGGGCGGCTTGAGATTGTCGAGACGGGGCGTCGCCGTCGT
>NZ_JBJPHW010000051.1:0-253 GCF_053471285.1 Phreatobacter aquiterrae
GGCCCTCCCCCTCGCGAGCGTCCTCGCGCTGAATGTCGCCTTCGCCTTCTGGCTGATCCCGATGCTGGATGCCTCCTATCTCGCCATGCCCAAATACGGCTCCACCGACATCGCGGCGGTCCGCGGGTGACCTGAGCCCCTGAACCTCCTCCAGATTTGGGTAGAGTCCGTCGACCATGGAGACGGACGATGCGACCCTCGCGGTTCACGGAAGAACAGATCATCGGGATGCTGAAGGAGCAGGAGGCCGGCG